>JAHFUI010000003.1:0-59725 GCA_023265175.1 Acidobacteriota bacterium | reverse complement strand
CTAGGCCCCAGCCCCCGACTGGTATACTGCTTGTAACCTCCTGATGTATCTCGATTTCGACGAATACCGACCCGATATTCAGCCGATCGGGCGCGCGATCTCATGGCGCGAAGGTGTCCTCATCTCCATCATCGTCCACCTGATGGCGGTGATCGCGATTCTGATGCTGCCTGGATTCTTTCCCTTTGACGCGGAGGCGGCTCGCCAACGCGCGTTGTTGGCACCGGAATCGAACGACCGGGCGCCTCGGTTCGTCTTCGTGCAGCCTCGGATCGATCGAACCGCGCCCAAACCGCCGGATCGCGGCGAAGCGTCGGACAAGGACCGCACGGCGCGGACGCCGATCCAATCGCCGAAATTGCCCGATCCACTTCCGTTCTCGCGCGGCAATTCTCCCGAACGCGTGGAGACTGTGGAACAACCCGCTGCGCGTGGGCCGGATCCGGCAGAAGCACGACAAGCCGAAGACCGGCGTCAGGCGGACGCCGAAGGAGCCGGCGGGTCACCGGTGAAGTTGCCGGAGTCACCCGCGTCGCTGCAGTTCCCGGCGCGTCCACCCTCCGCCCAAAACGGCCGCGTCATGGCCCCTGGCGGAGGACTTGGCGAGGCGTTGAAAAATCTGCAGCGTTTCACGCAGAACGAAACCTTCGACAACCCGCAGGGCGGCGGCGGTCAATTCGGTCCGGAGATTCAGTTCGACACGAAAGGGATCGAGTTCGGTCCCTGGGTCCGTCGCTTCATCGCGCAGGTCAAGCGCAATTGGCTGCCGATGATCCCGTACGCCGCGATGTCGTTGAGGGGGCACGTGGTCATCACGTTCTACGTCCACAAGGACGGTTCGCTCACGGATGTCACGGTGATCGGCCCGTGTCCCATCGGCTCGTTCAACACCGCGGCATTCGGCGCGCTGAAGGCGTCGAACCCGACCACGCCGTTGCCGCCGGCCTATCCTTCCGACAGTGCGTTTTTTACCGTCACGTTTTTTTATAACGAAGCGCCGCCACGGTGAACAACCTCGGAACCTTTGTGGTTCATAAGAGAACCCGGTGACGCGTTCACAGCAACTCGGCCTCCTCATCATTCTCGGCGTCTTCATCGTCTATGTGATCGTGCGGTTGCGATAGCTGAGACAGTGGGATCGAAACCGCTCGTCGTCGCGATTCTCGGACCGACCGCGACCGGCAAGAGCGCGCTCGCCCTTGCGCTCGCCGAGCGTCATCAGGGCGAGATCATCAACTGCGATTCCACTGCGGTCTATCGCGGCTTCGACATCGGTACCGACAAGGTTCCGCTCGATGAACGGCGCGGCATCCCGCATCACCTCATCGACATCGTCGAGCCGACCGGCGAATACACGGCCGCGCAGTACGCGCAGGACGCGGCCGCGGCCATTCGGGCCGTCCACGAGCGCGGACGCCTGCCGCTTGTCGTCGGCGGCACCGGTTTCTATTTCCGCGCCCTCACGCGCGGGCTGTTTCCCGGTCCCGGCCGGGATGCGGCCTTACGAGCGCGACTCGAAGCAATCGCCGCGCGCCGTGGCGGCGCGGCGCTCCACCGCCTGCTGAAGCGGGTGGATGCGGCGTCCGCCGCGCGCATTCAGCCGCGTGACAGGAAACGGATGGTTCGAGCGCTGGAAGTGTTCTTTCTGACCGGCCGGCCGCTGACCGCGCATTTCGCGGACACCCGATCGCCGCTTCCCGATGTCGACTTCCTGCCGATCGGTGTCCGTCTGCCCGCGGCGCAGATCTCCGAACGGGTTGTGCGGCGCGCGGCCGGCCAATTTGCGCGCGGACTTCTCGATGAGATCCGCGCGCTCCTGGCGCGTGGCGTCCCCGAGACGGCCCGGCCATTTGGCGGTCTCGTCTACCGCCAGGCGCTCGAGCATCTGCACGGCGTGCGCGATGAGGCGTCCACGCGCGCATTGATCGCGCAAGAGAACCGGCAGTACGCCAGGCGCCAGTTGATCTGGTTTCGCAAAGAGCCTAATCTAATCTGGCTCGACGGTCCCGGCGAGTCCTCCGCGACCATCGCCGAGGCACACCGCTTGATCGGCGAACGATTCCGTCGAGAGCCCCCGCTTCGCTGATGCCTTCCTTCACCCGCGCCATCGTCATCGTCATGGACGGCGTCGGCATCGGCGGATTGCCGGATGCGTCCGCCTATGGCGACGAAGGCAGCAACACCCTCGGCAACATCGCTCGGATCATCCCGCTGCGGTTACCGACGCTGCGCCGCCTCGGCCTGGGACGGGTCGCCGTCATTGGTGATCCGCTGCCTCCTGCGGCGCCCGCGGCAGCGATCGGCAGAATGGCCGAAGCATCCCCGGGCAAAGACTCGGTGACCGGTCATTGGGAGATGATGGGCATCGTGCTCAGCCATCCGTTTCCCGTCTTTCCGGACGGGTTTTCGCCAGAGGTCATTCGAGAGTTCTCGCGGCAGACGGGGCGCGCCGTCATTGGCAACAAGGCGGCGTCCGGCACCGAGATCATCGCGGAGCTCGGTCCCGAGCAGATGCGGACGGGCTCGCTCATCGTCTACACGTCGGCAGACAGCGTTTTTCAGATTGCCGCCCACGAAGACGTCGTGCCCGTGACGCAGCTCTATCGCGCCTGCGAGATCGCGTACAAGCTGGTCGGAGAAGGACTGGGTGTCGGCCGCGTCATCGCGCGTCCGTTCGTCGGGGCGCCCGGCCGCTTCAGGCGAACGGCCAACCGCCACGATTACGCGCTCCCGCCGTCGGGCGAAACGCTGCTCGATCGCGTGAAGGCCGCGAGCTTGCCGGTCGTGGCCATCGGCAAGATCGAGGATCTGTTCGCCGGCCGCGGCATCACGCGCGCGATTCATACGGCGAGCGACGATGAAGGCATGGATCATGTCGAGCGGCAACTGGTGAATATCGATCGCGGCGTGATCTTCGCCAACCTCGTCGACTTCGACACCCTGTACGGCCATCGCAACGACGTCGAAGGCTACGCCCGCAATCTCGAGCAGTTCGATCACCGTCTCGCGGGCCTGCTGTCTCAACTCGCTGACGACGACATGCTGGTTCTCACAGCCGACCATGGAAACGATCCGACGACGCCGAGCACGGATCATGCGCGAGAGTACGTGCCGCTTCTCGCGACCGGCGCGCACGTCCGCGCCGGTGCGGACCTCGGCACGCGTCGTACGTTCGCCGATGTGGGTCAGACTCTTGCGGAGATATTCAACGTCGGTCGCCTCGCGCACGGCACGAGCTTTCTCGGCGAGATCACCGCATGACCCTACGAGAGCAGCTCGAGGCGCGCGAGCGGGAAGTCCTCGCGCCGCAGGCGGCCAAGAGCGGCGATTCGCGGGGCCGCCTCCGTCGGGAAGAAGAGGACGAGGTCCGTCCGGCCTTCCAGCGCGACCGCGATCGGATTATTCACTGCAAGGCGTTTCGGCGGCTGAAGCACAAGACGCAGGTGTTTTTTGCGCCCACCGGCGACCACTACCGCACTCGTCTGACGCACACGCTCGAGGTCTCGCAGATCGCCCGCACGATCGCGAAGGTCCTGCGACTGCACGAGGAGCTCACCGAGGCCATCACCCTCGGTCACGATTTGGGGCATACGCCGTTCGGTCACGCCGGTGAGCGTGTCATCGACGGCCTCATGCCTGGCGGCTTCAGCCACTACGAGCAGAGCCTGCGGATCGTCGACGTGCTGGAGAACGATGGCCGCGGACTGAATCTGACGTGGGAAGTGCGCGACGGCATCGCGAAGCACTCGAAAGGGAAGTCGGGCGCCCCGGTCGTTGTGGGCGATGCGCTGCGCGCGAGCACGATGGAAGGTCAGATCATGCGGGTCGCCGATCTCATCGCCTACGTCAACCACGACATCGACGACGCCACGCGTGCGGGACTCCTGCGGCCGGAGGATTTGCCGCGTGAGCCCGTGCGAACGCTGGGCGACTCCTCATCCGCCCGCATCGGATCACTGGTGAAAGACGTGGTCACGGAAACGCTCGCCGGCGGCATGACCGAAATCCGCATGAGCCAGCCGGTGCTGCAAGCGGTCCTCGATCTGCGCACGTTTCTGTTCGACGCCGTGTACGAGAACACCATCGCGACAGCCGAATTCAAGAAGGCATCAGGCATCCTTTCCGGTCTCTGGGAAAAAGTCTGCGAACGCCCCGACGAGTTTCTCGACCGGCGAACGATCGAGCACGAGGGCATCGATGCGGCCGCCCGGGACTTCGTCGCGGGCATGACCGACCGCTATGCCGTGCGACTGTTCGAGCAGCTATTCATTCCGAAACCTTGGGCCATGGAGTGACTCCCGTGGTACATTGAGGGATTCATGCTGCTGAATCTCAGGAAGATTCGGACCGCGCACGAGCGGTACGAGAAGGTCTACGGACCGGAGGCGTTCGCCAACGATCGCGACAGCTTCCGGGTCATCGAACAGGTGCCGCTCTCCTTCGACATCTTCAAGGACAAGGCGCAGTTTCGGCTCGTCGGCGGCGTGCAGACGACCCTGGAGTTGTCCTGCAGCCGATGTCTGGAGCCGTTCACTTTACCCCTCGACGCGTCGTTCGATCTGCGGTACCAACCGCACGCGGCGAACACGGGCGAGGGTGAGCGTGAGATTGAGGCAGACGATCTGACCACGGCGTTTTATGAAGACGAGACGATCGACCTTGGTCAGTTGATGCGCGAACAGTTCTATCTGGCGCTCCCGATGAAGCCGCTGTGCCGTGCGGACTGTCGCGGGCTGTGCCCCGACTGCGGAACGAACTTGAACCGCGAGACGTGCGGCTGCAAGCGCGAATGGGAGGATCCGAGGCTCGCGGTGCTGGAGAAGCTAAGAAACGACAAACACAAAGGAAGCTAAGGACACGTCCTCTGTGGTTGCTAACCGTTCAAAACGTAAGAGCTGACATCATGCCAAATCCAAAACGACGACATTCCAAGACGCGGACGGCGAAGCGTCGGACGCACGACGCGCTCAAGGCCTCCGGCCTCGGCGAATGCCCGCACTGCCACGAGCCCAAGCAACCCCATCGCGTGTGCGCCAACTGCGCGTACTACCGGGGACGCCAGGTGAAGGCGGTTGACGAAGACTAACGATTCTTGTTGAGTGCTGAGTGCTTCGTGCTGGGTGCTTCGGCTCCGTGCTGGTCCGAGCACCAGCACCGAGCACTGAGCACCAGCACTGGAGCACCGAGCATGATTTGGATAGCCGTCGACGCCCTGGGCGGCGATTACGCCCCACGTCAGATCGTCGACGGCGTCCTGGCGGCGGTACGGCACTTCGATCTCGGGGTCGTGCTGGCCGGCCCGCGACCGGTCCTCAAGGCGGAGATTGCCCGCCACCCTCACGTCGATGCGTCGCGGGTGCGCACCGTCGACGCGACCGACGTGGTCGCGATGGCGGAATCGCCCGCCGCCGCTCTGCGGCGAAAGCCAGAGGCGTCGATCACAGTCGCCGCCGAATTGGTGGCTCGCGGCGAGTGTTCGGCGCTCGTCAGCATGGGGCACACGGGTGCGACCGTCATGGCGGCCTACAGCGCGTTCGGTACGCTACCAGGCGTCGATCGTCCGGCCCTGGCGGTCACCATTCCGACGCGACGCCGGCCGGCCATCCTGCTTGACGCGGGCGCGAGCGTCGAGTGCCGGCCTCATCACCTGCTGCAGTTCGCGGTGATGGGCACCGTGTACGCGCGTCTGGCGTTCGACATCGCCTCGCCGCGCGTCGGCCTGCTGTCGATCGGCAAAGAGGAAACCAAAGGCAACGAGCTGACCCGAGAGGCGCACCGGCTGCTCAAGGGATCGCCCGTCGCGTTCGTGGGCAACATCGAAGCGCGCGACATCTACAGCGGCGACGCGGACGTCATCGTCTGCGACGGCTTCACGGGCAACGTCGTGCTCAAGACCAGCGAGGGACTCGTCGACGTGATGGAGGCGTTGTTGAGCGAGGAACTGTCGAGCACCGTGCCGATGCGCGTCGGATCGCTGTTCACGAAGCGCGCGCTGCGGCGTTTTCGCCGGCGTGTCGATTACTCGGAGTACGGGGGCGCGCCGCTGCTCGGGGTCGCCGGCGTCACGATCGTCGGTCACGGCCGGTCCAGCGCGCGGGCCGTGCGCAACGCCGTCGCCATGGCGTACCGCTTCGCCACCAACCGTTTCATCGAACGCGTCGAGCAGGACATCGCCGCCGCCGCAGTGCCGAACCGTTGATCGCGTTCATCTTCCCCGGGCAGGCGTCGCAGAAAGTCGGCATGGGGAAGGCGCTCGCCGACGCCTTCCCGGTCTGTCGCGACACATTCGCCGAAGCTGACGCGGCGCTCGGCGAACCGCTCAGCAGGCTCTGCTTCGAAGGTCCGGACGACCAACTCACCCTGACCGAAAACACCCAACCCGCAATTCTTGCGGTCAGCATCGCCGCGTACCGTCTGCTGGCGTCGCGGCGCATCATGCCGGGCTTCGTCGCCGGGCATTCGCTCGGGGAATACTCGGCCAACGTCGCCGCCGGCACGTTTTCTTTTGCTGATGCGTTACGGCTGGTGCGGCGGCGTGGCCGGTACATGCAGGAGGCGGTGCCCGTGGGCGCGGGCGCCATGGCCGCCATCCTCGGCCTGGACGCCGGCCAGGTTGCGCAGGCATGCGAGGAGGCGGCGCAGGGCGAGGTCGTCAGCCCGGCGAACTTGAACGGTGGCGGGCAGGTGGTGATTGCCGGCACGCGCGACGCCGTGACGCGCGCGGGCGACCGTGCCAAGGCCTTGGGCGCCAGGCGCGTCGTGCCGCTGCCGGTCAGTGCACCCTTCCACTGCGCGTTGATGCAACCCGCAGCGGACCGGCTGGCGCCTGAACTGCGTGCCGTGGATACACGCGATCCGCGTGTGCCGATCGTCGCCAACGTGGACGCCGAGGTCAAACGCGACGCGAAGGCCGCCGTCGAGGCGCTCATCGCGCAGGTGTCATCGGCCGTGCGGTGGGAGGCGGTCGTCCGGCGTCTTGCGTCAGAAGGCGTCACAACGTATGTTGAGGTGGGTCCTGGCTCGGTGTTGGCCGGATTGGTACGGAAGATTCATCGCGACGCGACCGTATTGAGCTTTGGTGCTCCGGAGGATCTCGAGGCGATCGCGCCTCTGATTCAACGGCTAAATCTGGTTATCTCGTTATCTGGTTATTTGGTTATTTGCTGACCAATGTCTCAATCAATGACCAGATAACCAGATAACGAGATAACCAGATAACCAGATAACCAGATAACGAGATAACCAGATAACCAGATAACCAAATGTGATGTGCCGATGTTCGATCTGACCGGCAAGGTCGCACTGGTGACCGGCGCGTCGCGTGGCATCGGACGTGGGATTGCGTGCGCGCTGGCGGGACGAGGCGCAATGGTGGTCGCGGCCGCGCGCGGCGACCATGCCCTCGCGGTGGCCGCCGAGCTGACGTCTAGGGGCTATCGCGCAGAGGCGGCGGCCATCGACGTGACGGACGCGGCCGCGATCGCACAGTTGCCCGGCGACATCGTGCGGCGTCACGGCCGCCTCGACATCGTGGTCAGCAACGCCGGCATCACGCGCGACCAGTTGCTGGCGCGGATGAAGCGCGAGGACTGGGACGCCGTCATCGGCACGAACCTGACGGCGACCTTCAGCCTCGCGCAGGCGGCGATCCGGCCGATGCTGAAGCAGCGCGGCGGACGGATCATCGCGATCAGCTCGGTGGTGGGGCAAACCGGCAACGCGGGGCAGACGAGTTATGCCGCGTCGAAGGCCGGGCTGATCGGCTTCGCGAAGGCGCTCGCGCGAGAAGTCGCGTCCCGGGGCATCACGGTGAACGTCGTGGCACCCGGCATGATCGACACGGACATGACGCGCGCGATCGCCGAGAAGGTGCAAATCGACTGGGCGGTGGAGATTCCGCTCGGTCGACTCGGCACCCCCGAGGATGTGGCGGCCGCAGTGTGCTTTCTTGCAGCCGACGAGGCAGCGTATATTACTGGGCACGTCCTGGCCGTCAACGGCGGGATGTACATGTAGGAGGGCTGAATGGCGGTATCCGACAAAGTGAAGAGCATCATCGTGGAGCAGCTCGGGGTCGACGAGGAAGAAGTCACACCGGACGCATCGTTCGTTGACGACCTCGGCGCCGACTCGCTGGACACCGTCGAGCTCGTGATGGCATTCGAGGAAGAGTTCGGCATCGAGATCCCCGACGAGGATGCCGAGAAGATCACTCGCGTGAAGGAAGCGGTCGAGTACATCGAATCCCACGCCAAATCAAAAAAATAGACCCAGCAGGGCGAGCGAGAGCCTTCATCTGCCGCTGAGCGCGAACGCACGAAGCGGCAAGCGCCGGGGGTGGGGCCCCGGCGCGACAGGGAGATGCAGGGCTCCGCGAGCATAGAACAATGGTGAACAGGCGAGTCGTCGTCACGGGCATCGGATTGGTGTCGCCGCTCGGGATCGGTACCGATGCCAACTGGCGGGCGCTCACGGCCGGGCAATGCGGCGTCGGCACGATTACCAAGTTCGACGCATCGGCCTTCTCGACCCAGATCGCGGGCGAGGTCAAAGGATTCGATCCGCTGCGCTTCGTCGAGAAGAAAGACGTCAAGAAGATGGACGTCTTCATCCAGTACGCGATTGCGGCCTCGCAGTTCGCCGTCGACGATGCCAGCCTGGTGGTGACGCGGGAGCTGGGCCCGCGCGTCGGGGTGTTCATTGCATCCGGCATCGGCGGGTTCACCACGATCGAACGGGAGCATAAGGCGCTGCTCGAAGGCGGGCCGCACAAGATCTCACCTTTCTTCATTCCCTCGGCGATCATCAACCTGGCGGCCGGCCAGGTCTCGATCCGGTTTGGCGCGCGCGGACCCAACTCGGCGACCTGCACCGCCTGTTCTGCCTCCGCCCATGCCATCGGCGATGCCTTCGAAATCATCCGGCGCGACGCCGCCGACGTGATGATTGCCGGCGGCTCGGAAGCGGCCATCACGCCGATGGGCATCGGCGGCTTCGGCGCGATGCGCGCGCTCTCGACGCGCAACGACGAACCGCAGCGGGCGAGCCGCCCCTTCGACAAGGATCGCGACGGCTTCGTCGTCGGCGAAGGTGCCGGCGTGCTGATTCTTGAGGAATACGAGCTGGCCCGCCGCCGGGGCGCGCGGATCTATGCCGAGCTGGTCGGCTACGGCATGTCGGCGGATGCGTATCACATCACCGCGCCCTCCGAGGACGGCGACGGCCCGTTCCGAGTCATGGGCACGGCGCTCAAGAGCGGCGGCATTCGTCCCGATCGGGTGGCGTACATCAACGCGCACGGCACGTCAACGCCGCACGGCGACAAGGTCGAGACCATCGCGATCAAGCGCTGCTTCGGAGAGCACGCGAAGAAGGTCGCCGTCTCCTCGACCAAATCGATGACGGGGCATCTTCTCGGCGCCGCCGGAGGCCTCGAAGCCGGCATCACGGTGCTGGCGGTGCATCATCAGATGGTGCCGCCGACGATTAACCTGGACCAACCGGATCCCGAGTGCGACCTCGACTACGTGCCGAACGCCAAGCGCACGATCGCCATCGAGTACGCGCTCTCGAACTCGTTCGGCTTCGGCGGCACCAATGCCGCGTTGCTCTTCAAGAGGTACGACAGCAACGCATGATATTTGGTTATCTGGTCATTTGGTTCTCTGGTTATTTGTCTGGTTATTGATTGGTATGTCGCGTCCCGCCAGATGACCAAATCGCCAAGTCGCCAAATAACCAGATAACCAGATAACCAGATAACCAAATGAAGATTGCCGTCTGCCTCAAGCAAGTTCCCACCAGAGACTGGCAACCGCGCCTCGACGAGACGAAAACCTGGATCCGTGAGTCGGACGCCAGCCACGAAATGAACGAGCCCGACGCCTACGCGCTCGAGGAGGCGCTGCGCCTCAAGGAGAAACACGGCGGCGAGGTCGTCGTCTGCTCGGCCGGTCCCGCGCGGGTCGCGCAGGTGCTCCGCGAAGCGCTCGCCCGCGGCGCCGATCGCGCCATCCACGTCGAAGACGAAGCGCTCGCCAGTGCCGACGCGTTCGTCGTCGCCGAGGCGCTTGCCGGGGCGATGACGGTGGAGCGCTTCGACATCATCCTCACGGGTCTCCAGTCAGACGACCAGGGCTTCGGGCAGACGGGCGTCGTACTGGCAGAGCGGCTCGGTCTCCCGCACGCGACGATCATCATGGAAGTCGTCGTCGAGACCTCATCGGTGCGTGTGAAGCGCGAGCTCGAAGGCGGCTGGTTTCAGTGGGTCACGATGCCGATGCCGGCGGTCCTGGCGATCCAAAGCGGCATCAATCAGCTCCGCTATGCGACGCTCAAGGGCATCATGGCGGCGAAGAAAAAAGAGATTCGGAAGGTCACGCCTTCTTCACTGTCGGCGCGCACGCAGAAGATCGCCGGGCTCTATGTGCCTGAGAAAACCAAGAAAACGCAGCTCATCGACGGTTCGGCCGCCGACGCCGCAAAGGAACTGGTTCGACGGCTTCGCGAAGAGGCGCGCGTCATTTGATTCTCGTCATCGCTGAACAACGAAGTGGGAAGCTGAATCGCGCGACGTGGGAAACCGTCGCCGCGGCGCAGCAGCTTGCCGGCGATCAGCCGATCGTGATCGCGGTGCCCGGATCCGGCGTGCAGAACGTCGCGGCCGAGCTCGCTGCGGCGCAGGTCCATGAAATCGTCACGATCGAAAACCCGGTCCTGGGCTCGTACACGCCGGACGGATACACGGCGGCGCTGCAACAGGTCGTCGAGCAGATGTCGCCGTCGCTCGTGCTGCTGCCGCACACCTATCAGGCCCGAGACTTCGCGCCGAAGTTGGCGACGCGAATGGCGCGCGGGCTGATTACCGACGTCACCGGGATGAAGAGCCTCGGCGGCGCGCACGCCTTCGTCCGGCCGATGTTTCAAGGGAAGCTGACGGCGGATGTCGTGCCGGACGGGCCGGAGCCGCACTTCGTGACGTTCCAGATTGGCGCGTTTCGCGCGGATCAGGCCGCTCGCGGCCCCTCAGCCGCGCCGGTGCGCGCGATCGACGTGACGATCGACGCGTCGGCGATTCGGCAGCGGCCGGAGGAGCCATTTCAGCAGGCGCGCCAATCGGTCGATCTGTCACAAGCGGAACGCATCGTGTCGGTGGGACGCGGGATCAAAGCACAGGAGCATCTGGCGCTCGCGCAGCAGCTCGCCGACGCGCTCGGGGCGGAGCTCGGCGCCTCGCGGCCCATCTGCGATGCGGGCTGGCTGCCGATGGAACGGCAGGTGGGGAGCTCGGGTCAGACCGTCGCGCCGAAGATGTACGTCGCCCTCGGGATTTCCGGCGCCATCCAGCATCTGGTCGGCATGAAGGGATCGCACATCGTCGTGGCGATCAACAAGGATCCCGACGCCCCGATTTTCGAGATTGCCGATTACGGAATCGTGGGGGACTTGTTCGACGTCGTGCCCGCTCTCGTCGCGGCGCTGAAGTCCGGTTGAACCGAACCACGAAGTGTGGTTCTGAAAAGACCATCCCTCGGTAGATGGAAACACTCGTGTTGTGGGTGCTCGTCATCGTGTCCCTCGGTGTGTTCGCTGCGCAGGTGGCGACACGCGTCCGCCTGATCGCCGCCGCGCCGAACACGTTTTCCATCGACCGCATCGGCTTCCGCATCCGCCGGTTTTGCGTCGACGTCCTCTGCCAGCGCCAGACGATTGCTGAGCGTCCCGTTGCTGGAATTGCGCACGCGTTCGTCTTCTGGGGCTTCGTCGCGTTCGCGGGCTATACGACAACGGAGTTTCTGTATGGGCTCGGCATCGTCGATCTGACTCACACGGCGTGGTTCCACACCTATGGCCTCGTGCTCACGGGATTTGCCGGGGCCGTACTTGCCGGCATCCTTTATCTCCTCGTGCGCCGCGCCATCGTACGGCCGGTCGGGCTTGGCACACACGTATCGATTGAATCGATCGTCATCGGCCTGCTGATCGCGACGCTGATGGTGACCTTTCTGCTGACCTACCGTCTGCCCGAGGACAGCACGGCGGGACGCGTGAACTGGTGGGTGCACGCGATGGTCGTCCTCGCGTTCCTCGCGCTGATTCCGGCGTCCAAACACTTCCACCTCCTCCTTTCGCCCGTCACGGTCTTTCTCAAGTCGCGGACGCTCGGCAATCTCCCGAACCTGGATTTCGAGAAGGAGGAAGTCGGGCTGGAGGAGGTGAAGGACCTCGGCAGCAAGATGGTGCTCGACGCCTTCACGTGCGTCGAGTGCGGCCGCTGCCAGGTGAACTGTCCCGCTTGGGGGGCGGGAAAGGAGCTGAATCCCAAGGAGATCATCCTGCAGACGCAGGAGGCGTTGCTCGCGGGCAACCGCGAGGCGCGGCTCGCCGCCGTGTACTCCGAGAAGGTGCTGTGGCAGTGCACGACGTGCGGTGCGTGCGAAAATCAGTGTCCGGTCGGCATCGAGCAGCTGCCGATCTTGATTGGATCCCGGCGAGGGCTGGTCTCTAGCGGCGAGGCGCCGGAGCATCTCGGCGCCGTCTACAATCACCTCGAGCGGCGCGGCAACATCTGGGGTCTCGGCTACGATCAGCGGCAGAAGTTCGTCGAATCGTCGGCACTCGAGATCTTCGATCCGTCGAAGCACGATGTGCTCGTCTGGCTCGGGTGCGCGGGCGCGTTCGAGGCCGACTATCAGAAGTCGATGCGGTCGCTGTTCGCCATCCTACGGGCCCGCGGCGTGAGGTTCGGCGTCCTGTCGAAGGAGCGCTGCACCGGGGATCCGGCCAAGCGCACCGGCAATGAATATATGTTTCAGGAACTGGCCAAGGGCAACATCGACGATCTGAGGGCCGCGGGTCCAAAGACGATCCTGACGTCATGCCCGCACTGCGTGAAAACGATCGGCGACGACTATCGCAATTTCGGGTACGACGTCGAGATCGTGCACTCGGCGGTGTTCGTCGACGAGCTGTTGCGCGGCGTCTCCAGCACGGCGACGGCCACAGACGGCTCTGTTGCCTTTCACGATCCGTGCTATCTCGGGCGCTACGCCAGGAAGGTGGACGAACCGCGGCGGCTGCTGACGCGATTTGGCGGTGACATCTCGGAGCCGGAGCGAAACCGGAAGAACCCGTTCTGCTGCGGTGCTGGTGGCGGTCTGCTGTTCGCGGACAAGGAGGAGGAGCCGGGCTCGCGGATCAGCGACGTTCGCTTCAAGCAGCTCCGCGCGACAGGCGCCGGCACGGTGGTGACCGCGTGCCCGTTCTGCTCGATCATGCTGAAGGGCGCGCATGCGAGCGCCGGGCCGGAGGGCGGCGACGTTCAATTCGTCGACCTCATGACGTACGTCAAGGAGAGGATGTGAGGAGGATGTGAGCGTTGATGACGTGGTGAGTTGGTGAAGTGGTGAGGGCAGCGGCCGACTGGCGCGGGTCTGTGAGCAAACGCCTGCAGGCGAAGCTGATTGCCGCGGTCGGGTATCGGCTGATTGCGGTTCTTGGGTCGACGCTGCGCTGGCGGACCGACGGACTCGGGCACCTCGATCAGATCATCGCCGGCGGGCGCCAGCCGATCATGGCGTTCTGGCACGGACGCATCCTCCCTGCCACCTACTACTTTCGCCGCCGCGGAATCGTCGTCATCACGAGCGAGAACTTCGACGGCGAGTGGATTGCGGGCATCATCGAACGGTTCGGCTACGGAACCGCCCGCGGATCGACGTCGCGGGGCGCCCGCAAGGCGTTGCTCCAGTTGACACGTGATATGGCGGAGGGAAAGCCGGCCGGATTCACCGTCGACGGCCCGCGCGGTCCGGCGCGTGTCGCCCAGCCGGGCGCTGTGTGGCTCGCCAAGGCGACCGGCAACCCGGTGCTGCCATTCCACGTGGAAGCGAATCGTCACTGGACGCTCCGCAGTTGGGATCGCACGCAGATCCCGAAGCCGTTCGCGACCGTGTCCATTGCGATGGGCGAGCCGTTCGAGGTCGCCTCAGACGCGGACGATGCCGCCATCGAGCGCGCGCGATTGACCCTTGAACAGCGCTTGACCGCGCTCGAACAGCGCGCCCTCGAGCTCATTCGAAGCTGATGAACGACCTCATCCTGATTTCAAGTCCTCGCTTCGCTGAACATCAGACCCCACCCGGTCACCCCGAGCGCCCCGAGCGCGCCGAGGTGATGGACGTGATTGCGGCCCGTTGGCGCGACGAGCGGGGCGAGGTCGTCGCGCCGCGGGCTGCCACCCACGAGCAGCTCGCGCGCGTGCACGACGGCGAGTACCTCCGGCGAATCTCTGAAACTGCCGGCCAGGTGGTCGCGCTGGATCCCGATACGTATACGTCGCCTGAGACGCACGAGATCGCGCTGCTGGCCGCCGGCGCCGCCATCGATACGGTTGAACGCGTGATGAGCGGTTCGTCCCGCAGCGCGCTCGCGCTCGTCAGGCCGCCTGGGCACCACGCCGAGCGCGGTCGGGCGATGGGCTTTTGCCTCTATAACAATGTGGCGGTGGCCGCGGCGCATGCGCGGACGATCGGGGCCGAGCGTGTGGCGATCGTCGATTACGACGCCCATCACGGCAACGGCACGCAGCACATGTTCGAATCAAGTCCACGCGTGCTGTATGTGTCGCTCCACCAGTTTCCGTTTTATCCGGGAACGGGGGCCGCGGATGAGATCGGTGTGGGCGCGGGCGGAGGCTTTACGGTCAATCTTCCGCTGGACGCCGGTGCGGTGAGCGAGGATTACCACCGCGTGTTCGGGGAAGTCGTGCTTCCGGTGCTGGGTCAGTTCAAGCCGAATCTTCTGCTGGTGTCGGCCGGCTTCGACGCGCACGAGCGCGATCCGCTCGCCCACATGCGGCTGACCACCGAGGTATTCGCGGCGATGACCATGGAGTTGAGAAAGGTCGCCGCGGAGTGCTGCGATGGGCGCATGGCGCTCGTGACGGAAGGCGGGTACGACCTCCATGCGCTGGCCGCGTCGCTCGACGCTGTCGTCCAGACGCTCGCCGGCCCGGTCGGTCCCGCACGCTGGCCGAAGAGCGAAGTCGCCTCGACCCGTGGCCGCGCATCGGCGGACGCAACGAAAAGGGCGCTCGCGCCGTTCTGGAAGCTTTAGTGCCCACGG
Organism: Acidobacteriota bacterium; assembly: GCA_023265175.1. Classification (GTDB taxonomy): domain Bacteria; phylum Acidobacteriota; class Vicinamibacteria; order Vicinamibacterales; family CAVVIG01; genus JAHFUI01. Next base: position 44,599 of record JAHFUI010000003.1, on the reverse strand, counting down.
GCCAGGTTTGATCCCACCGGCTTTCAGCCGGTCAGCTTTGAGCTGGACCGATCTGATCGGCGGCTTCGGGCGACGTCGATAGGGGACGGTCTTTAGATTTCGACCGTCCCTAAACGTAAAGGCGCAATGGATCAAGCCTGATGACCGACTACAAGCCGCAGCAACTGACGATAGCCGCCATTGGCGTGGTGTGCCCGGGCGGCTCAACAGAAGAGCGTTCTCGGACACCCCCTCGCCTCCTTCGACAGCACAACTTCTGCAACTCGTCATCGTTCGTCTGCTTCGCGCGTAGCTGGCCATCGCCGCCATCTTGTTCGCCCAGTCGTGACACTCGTCAATCCGGGCACATGCCGCGAGGGCCGCATGGGCCTGCGCGTGCTTGACGGGAAGCGTTGCGGTCTCGATATTCGGGAGATGGTCCGCCCGCGCGAGTGCCGTGGGGGCCGCCAGGTCAGGGGCGGGTTGTCGCGTCGTACCGCGTGTCTGTGCGCTCGTCGGGAACTGGCTCATGGAATCATCTGCTGATCGGCGGCCTGTGCCGAATCACGATGGGTTCTCGTTGAGCCTCGTCGAGGATCTCTCCCAGTCGGTTGTGGGCTTCAGTCGCGGTGACAGATTTCATGGTTCTTCACCTATGCTGCGTGCCGACCCTTGGGTCGGTCGATCGGGGCGAGGCTGAGCTTCAGACGGAACGGCTTGAGGAGCCTGTTCAATGTTTCCTGCGTCGGGTTATGACGCGGGTTGAGCGTACGCAGGAGGTTTGGGCTCGCCATGCGGACCTTGGTCGCAAACTAGCCGGCCTTTCGCAGCGCGTGCGCCGCGTGCCAGAGATCCCAGTCGGCCTGAAGGCCCATCCAGAACTCGGGCGACGTCTTGTTCCTGATTCACCGGTAATCAGGCAATGCAGCCACAGGGCCTGAATGGTTCTTATCCATCTGTTTGAGCCCAGTCACTCGTGGCGGATATAGTGAGCGTGGTGACTTGCTCATGAACGGGTTTGACCCCGCTGTTCTGCACGTCGCCAAGTTCCTCGAGCGCGTGGCACAACTCAATGCCCGATATCGCGCCGGCGAGGTGCACGCGTACGTGCCCGAGGCGCTGCACGACAGCGGGCGGTCGCTCGAGGAGCTGGTCGAGCAGCACCTGCCGGCCTCGCATTCGGCGCTCGCGGCTGCCTCGCGCAGCCTGTTCTTCTCGCTGCCCGTGGCCTTCGATCCGGCCGAATCTATTGGACCGTACCTTGCCATCGTCGATCGCGATGCTGCTGGCGAGCCGTACCGTTTCCTCGACATGGGCGCCATGATCGCCACGCACGCCTTCGGCGAGAACGATCCGTCGGTGGTTCAGGCCGTCCTCGAGTCGTTCCCCTATGTCACATCGCGTTACGCGCATTCGGAATACCAGACCGCGCTGTCACTGCGCCTCAAAGCGGAACTGAATCGCATCGCGCCGGCCGGTACGCCCCGCCACTTCATCGTCAACACCGGCGCCGAAGCGGTCGAGAACGCGATCAAGGCGGTTCTTCTGAGCCGCGTCATCACGTCGGGCGACAGTGACGGCGGCTTCATTGTGTCGTTTGAAGGTGCGTTCCATGGCCGTACGCTGGGCAGCCTCGCCGTCACGCATCGGAAAAAGGCGCGACTGGGTTTTCCGACGTTCGACTGGCCACACATTCCCTTTCCGGTTGAGGAGGCGCGCTCGCCGAAGGAGACACGACGACGCGAGGAGCGCAGCCTGAAACAGTTGTGGGATCTGCTGGTGTCCGGCCGTTTGCCCCACGCCGACAAGAGCAGGGACACATACCGGCGCGAGGTGGACGCACTCGACGACTTTCTGGCACGGCCGGCGCCCAACGTTCAAGACATTAACGTGGTGAATGCGTTCGTCGAAGCGCAACGCGCGCACTTGAGTCCCGATGTCATTCGGCGCTCTCGGCGAGTTGCCGCCGTACTCGTCGAGCCGATTCAGGGCGAAGGTGGCGTGCGAATCGCGAGCGCGCGTTTTATGCGCAAACTGCGACTGCTCACGCGCATCTATGATGTGCCGCTCATCTTTGACGAGGTGCAGACCGGTTGGGGCATGACCGGTCGCCTGTGGGCGCACGAGTTGTTCGATCTCCCGTGCCCGCCCGATCTCGTCACATGGGCCAAGAAGGCTCAGAACGGAGTCCTGTTCGTGAGCGAGGCGCTCGCGACGTTTTTTCAGGAAGAGAAGAAGTTCAACACCACGTGGGAGGGCGACTCGGTGGGGATGGTGCGACTCATCGCGCTCCTGGACAAACTGGATCTCGATCAGGTGCGGCGGACCGGTGAGCGTGCCCGAAGCGGGATCGAGGCGCTCGCGCACCACTACCCCGAGATCCTGAAAAACGTGCGCGGCGCGGGCGTGATGCTCGGATTCGACGTCCAGCGCACCGACCTATGCGATGCGTTGCTCGACCGCGCCTTCCGGCGTGGCCTCGTGCTCCTGGCGGCCGGGGAGCGCAGCGTGCGTTTCTATCCCCGCTATGACACCGAACCGTCCGCGATCGACGAAGCCCTGTCGATATTGCGCGCGGCGATCGATGACCTCGTGGGTGGGAGCGTCGGTGCGGAGGCCGGTTCAGCCCCGAAGGTCCGCGTCGGCACGCTGGCGATCCCGCTCGACACGGTCGAGCTCGTCGATCTGACGCCAGCAGGCTTCGAGACGTACAAGCTTCAGATCCTGGAGGTCGAACGGGAGCGCTACGGCGCGGCTGTCCAGTACCCGGCGGACGTGCTCCGAGCCGGACACCGACCACTGCTGCAGTTCCCGATCGAGACGCTCGAAGCGACGGTGACGAACACACGGGCGATCGGGATCGGCTTGCGCGATCGCGTCTCGGGGCGGTTCGTCGGTTACGTTCTCGGCAGCGCACTCGAGAACCACGATGAGGAAGGCGTCGCTTCCGATCCGCGGTTTGGTGAGAACAACACGTTCTACCTGCAGGCGATGGCGACGCTGCCCACGGTGCAGAATTCCGTCGAGCTCGAGAACCATCTGCTGGACTCGCTGCGTGAGCGCGCGATCGCCGCCGGTTTCGAATTCCTGTCGACGCTCATCGAGGACCGGCTGCGTGACACCGGTCCCGCATGGCTTCGGAGCGCGGCGATCCTCGAACGGATCGACAATTACCTGCGCAGCGGCGTCTGTTTCGCGTATCTTCAGGCGTCGCTACAGCCCGTCGTGCAGCCGAACGCTGCGGTGTCGAGCGGATAGTCGGCGACGCGGTTGCTCAGCCCGTGCCAGACCGAATTGGCGGCCACGATGGTTGTCGTTGCAACGAAACGATGAGCGACGTTGTCCACCATGACCCCGAACCCTTCCAACGTTCTGACGCCGAGCAGGGCCATGTCCCCGGGTTCCGCGAACACCACTTCGTCCACGGTCTCGAAGCCTTCAGCGCTGACGATGGCATAGCCGGTATCGCGGGTGACCATCTGCTGGGTCGCCGTTGTGAAATTGCGCTTGCGAACGGGGGTCACGTTGATGCTGGTCAGCAAGTCCCTGGGTAACCACGTCAGCTCGGAACTGGTGTCCACCAGCACGTCGGTCGGCTGGCTGACCTGGTTTTCGTCTTTCGTGTTCCGCGCCACAACGCTGACCTTGAAGAGGCTCATGCGCGACAGACTATCACGCAACTGAACACCGGGCGCGGAGGCTCATCAGTCGGGAGCCTGTTCGACTCGGCCGTCGGGGTGTCGCGCGAAACGACCCTGCTCGCGGGGATGCACAGGATCATTCCCCGGCCACGGCCAGCCGCCGAACTGCGTGCGCCGGTAGTCGGCAAACGCCTGCTCCAGCTCGGCTCGGGTGTTCATCACGAACGGACCGTACTGAGCGACAGGCTCGCCAATGGGGCGTCCCTGCAGCAACAGAATCTCCACCGGACCGTCGACGGCCTCGATCGGCGCCGGCTGGTCCGCATGGACTTGGATCGCCGCTGGACATGGGACGACGCGGCCGGCGACGCGCAGCGCGGAGCCGGCGAAGACGTGGAGCGTCCGAATCGTCCGATCGTCGCGGGCGGGCGGCACGGTCCACTGCGCGCCGGCATCCATGGCAATCGACCAGATTGCGACGTCGGCTTCGTCTCTCGCTGCCCACGAATGCGGAGGCGGCGGCAGCGGGTTGAGGTCGTCCAGCGCTCCCGCAATCAGCCTGACCTCGACGCGGTGCCCACCAGCGTCCGTCAGACGAAGCCGTGGAATCTCACGGTCCCAGAACATCGTGAAGTAAGGATCCACGAGCTTGTCCTTGCTCGGGAGGTTCAGCCAGATCTGGAAGAGCTCCAGCATGTTCGGGCCCCTGGCGTTGACCAACGGGAACATCTCCGAGTGCAGGACGCCGGCCCCCGCCGTCAGCCACTGCACGTCTCCTATGCCATAGCGGGCGGTCGCGCCCGCCGAATCCGAGTGGTCGATATAACCGTGTCGCACGATGGTGACGGTTTCGAATCCTCGGTGCGGGTGCTGCGGAAAGCCGGGCACCTCGTCACCGTGGTACATGCTCCAGCCATCCTTCCCGGCGAAGTCCTGTCCGATGTCCCGACCCTCGAGCGACGCCGCTGGGCCGAGACGCTCGTTGCCGGGGGGGAAGTGATCGAGGTGGTGAACACAAAACAGAAACGGATCGGCCGTCTGCCACCGAGACCCAAGGGGTGCCACTTGAATAACTGGATCGACCATCACCACACCATACGTGATCGCCCCGACCGAGTAAACCTTGGGCGCGTAGAACACCCGGAATCGTTGCTACAATGGCGCCACTGCGAGGGAATCTCCCATGACCATGAATCGCCGTCAATTCATCACGCAGGGATCCCTGTCGGCGGTCGCGTGGGGCGGCATGCTCCACAGGGTCCGGGCCGCCGAGGGCCGGGACCGTGACCGTCGAAACGGCCTTCGGCAGGATTCGCGGCGTTGACGTGCAGGGCATCAAGACGTTCAAGGGCATCCCCTACGGCGCGAGCACGGGAGGAAAGAATCGGTTCATGCCTCCCGCCAACCCCGCGGCATGGACCGGCGTGCGCGACGCGCTGTCGTACGGGCCGAGCGCGCCGCAGCGCAATCCTGACGCTCAGCTCGCGCCTGCACGGCTGACCGTGGCCGGCGATGGTCTCTTGCCCGATGGCGAAGACTGCCTGGCGCTCAACGATTTGCATCACATCGGCCCGACCCAGTATCTCTACGCGTCGAATGCGTACCCGGGACGCATCTACAAGCTGACGCTCGACGGGAAGGTGGTGGGGATGCTCGGGACGGCCGGCCGGCAGCTGAAACAGTTCAACTGGCTGCACAGCATCGCGTGTCCGTCTGAAAATGAGTTGTACGTTGCGGATCTCAACAACTGGCGCGTGCAGAAGTTGATTCTGCACCCGGAGAATTGACCATGATGACAAGTTACTGGTTGCGAACTCCCCTTGTGGTCTGCGCGGCCGCGGGCGTGTTGCTTGTGCTCGCGCGCGCAGAGGTGACCGTTGCGCAGGCGCCGACACCGGCGGCGGCTCCGCCAGGCGCCGCGCCGGCGGGCGAGGTCGTCGTCGGCTCGGGGAGCTACAGCCCGATCGTCAACGATCTCGACAAAGCTATCGAGTTCTACGGCGGGTTGTTGGGCCTGACCGTTCCGCCGCCGCCGGCGCCTGGCCCTCGTCCCTACGGCGCCGATCCGGCGCTCCTGAAAATGTTCGGCATGCCCGGCGCGCAGATGAGGTACGTCACCGCACGGATTCCCGGCGCCACCGTTGGTGTCGAGATGGTCGAGGTCAAGGGTCTCGATCGAAAAGCGGTCCGTCCGCGCCCGCAGGATCCCGGCAGCACGACCTTGATCCTGCTCGTGCGCGACATCGACGCGGCGTTCGCGCCGCTCAAACGCGCCGGCGTTTCTGTCGTGACGCCAGGCGGCGAGCCGCTCGCCTTCGGTGCGAACAACGGCGTGCGCGGCGTCATCATCAGCGATCCCGACGGCCACTTCGTCGAGTTGCTGCAGCCCAATCCGATTCCGGAGACGACGGCGCCGGCCGACAGCAACGTCATCGGCGCGCGCGTGCGCCTGACCGTTGCCGACACGGAGCAGACGATGAAGGTGTACCGCGATGTGCTGCAATTCCAGCCACGGATCGGAGAATTCCGGGATATCCCCTTGCTGGACTTGATGGGGTTGAAAGGGGCGCAGCTACGCTTGACCAACGCCCAAGTGCCCGGTTCGCCGCTGGGCCTGGAGTTCATCGAGTTGAAAGGCGTGACCGGCACGCCGATTCATCCGCGGCTTCAAGATCCGGGCGCGACGAGACTGCAGCTTCGTCTCCGCGATCTCGATTCGACGATCGGCAAGTTGAAGACGGCGGGATCCACGGTCGTCTCGACTGGGGGAGAGCCGGCGACCCTGAACGGAGGCATTCGCGCCGCCATCATGCCGGACCCCAACGGGCTCTTCTTCGTGCTCCTTCAGGCGGCGCCGCCCAGGCCGAACCAGTAACCTACACAGCCAGGCGCATCTCTGCGGTCACAATGTCCCAGCCGACGACGACGCGTTGGTCAGCGCGGCGCTCGATCAGCCCGAGCTCGATCATGCGCGACACGTCCCCGTGGACGTTCTTGTTGTCCCTGAATGGTTCGAGAAGCCCTCGAACCCCACGTCTCTCGCGAAGTCGCGCACTGCTTCACCCGCCATCGCGATGGTCAGGCGCTCAAGCCGACGTCGATCGTCGACACCTTCTCCGGAGACAGGTTGGGGTTGCCGGTCAGACTGGGCCCCGGAACCGTCGGCGGCGGGCCGTAGGCGATGAGGGTCTCGTTGATGCTGGGCGCCCTGAACGCCTCGCTGTAGAGAGTCTTCACGGTCCATTGACTGGCAGGATCCCAGACCACACCCGCCCGCGGCACGACGTTGAAGGCGAGCGTCCCGATCTTGTTCGCCTGAAGGCCACCAATCAACTTCACGTTTTCGAACAGCTCGTGGTCAACTTGGGCATACAGCGCTTCGCCCGCGGAAAAGGCGTTCGACCCGTACAGCACGGAGCCTGGTCCCTTGATCAAGCACACGCTTCAGCGCACGATGGATTGATCTGTTCAGAGCTTCAACAGTTTCGCGGCGTTCCCGCCGAGAATCGCGATCTGCTGATCGGCCGTGAGACCAGGCGCCTGCAACACCGTGTCGACCGGCGTGCTGCTGGGGATCGGGAACCCGAAATCGGTGCCGAATGTCTCCTATCGTCAATTCCTCGGCGGTTTGAGTGCCCACGTGCCGGGTTTCAACCCACCGCCTTTCAGGCCGAGCTCAAGCTGGCCTCGGGCGTGACGGCGCTCCATCGCCTCAAGGATCTGGTCGATGTCCTCGAGCTCGTAGTAGGTCAGTTCTTCTGGCCTGGACGGACTCCCGGCGTCTTCACTCTGACCTTGAAGAGGTGCGTGCACGCCGTGATGTAGAGCCCGCGACTGTCGGCGTCGCCGAACGCCACGTTCGTGGCGCAGACGCGCGGCCTGGGTTCGCCGGTCAGCTGCGGCAGGTGAAGTCGGCCGAGCGGCTTTCCCTCCGGTGACGTAATCTGAATCACGCCGGGAGTTCCGCCGCTCGTCGTGTACAGGTTCCCGTGTCGATCGACCCTCATGCCGTCGCTGCCGTGCGCGACGAACAGCTTGCCATTGGCGACGGTGTCGTCGGGACGGATCTCATAACGCATGGTGCGCTGGAATCCGGCTGTCACGTAGAGGTACTTTTCGTCCGGCGACAGCGTGATGCCGTTGGGCGATGCGCCGGGTGAATCGCGGTCGCCGCCGAGCAGCGTCACCTGGCCGTTCTTCACGAGATAGAACCCGTTGAACGGCAACTCCCGCGCGGGACTCTTGTCCGCGCCTCGCATCCCCCACACGCTGTCCGTGAAGTACACGGCGCCGTTCGACTTGACGACGATGTCGTTGGGCCCGTTGAAGCGTTTGCCGTCGTAGCGATCGGCGAGAAGCGTGCGCGTGCCGTCTTTCTCCAGCCGATACACCGTCCGATCGGTCATGGCGGTGACGACGAGCCGGCCTTGCGGATCCAGCGCGAGGCCATTCGACCCGATGAGCAGGATCGCCACCCGGCCGGCAATCGTCTGTGAGCCGGCGTTGGAGGTGTCCGTGCCTGTAAAGCCGCTCTTTTCCAGGAACACGGAAAGCGGTCTGTTCCGTGCCCACTTGTAAATGACGTTTGCCGCGTTGTCGCTGAAGAGCAGATACCCGTCCGGCCCCTCGGGGATCCACACCGGCCCTTCGGTGAGCGCGAAGCGATCGCCCAACGTTTCAAGCGTCGCGTCGGATGAGACGATCTCGTCCAGGGCGGGATCCAGCTTCTCGATTCTCAAGGCGGGTCCGGCCGGCGTCTGCGCGGACGCCATCCAGGAAGCGGCGGTCAGAAGAAAGACGGCGACCGACAATCGAGCGGTTGAGGCACTGAACATGGCGGGGGAGTGTAGCAGGGGCCGGTTACCAGCATGAAGGTGTAGGATACCGGGCGGAGGTCGCGATGGCGAGATTCCCTGCGTATCTCGTGGCTTTCCTGTTGCTGTCCTCGTCGGCGTTCGCGCAAGTGGCGCCGTCGCCGCGCCCGATCTCGCCGCGGCCTTGGGCGGTGGCGGACTGAACAAGGTGAACGACGATTTCACGTTTGAGATGAAAGTCCAGCCCGGTCAGCGGTTGATTCGTCTCGGACCGCAGGCGCCGGGCGTCTCGTTGAAGGCCGTGCGCCTCAACGGCGTCGACGTCACTGATTTCGGTATCGACTTCCGGCCCAACCAGGATGTCACCGGCTTGGAGGTTGAGCTCACAACACAACAGAGCGAGCTTTCCGGCATGGTGACCGACGCGCGCGGCCAGACCGTCAAGGATTACTCCGTCGTCGTGTTCGCGCGTGATGCTCGGGGCAGGTCATGAAAGCGCTCGCTGGCGCCGGGTGCCCGCCGGCTGCCGACCACCACGTCACGATCCGCGTTCCGTGACACGACAGCGGGTGGGGTGGCGGTATACTCGAAGACGGCGGAAGATTACCCATGCCCACTACGTCCTCGGTGGTTCACAGCGACCCGGAGATCTTGAGCGGTACGCCTGTGTTCGTTGGCACGCGCGTGCCGGTCCAATCACTTTTTGACTACATCGAGGGCGGCGACACCCTCGACGAGTTCCTCCGCCAGTTTCCATCTGTCACACGCGACCAGGCTATTGCCGCGCTCGATCTCGCACGCGACACGCTGCTGACCAGTGCGCGTTCTGCTTGACGAGAACCTGCCACACGACCTGATCGCGAAGCTGTCGGGCCACGATGTGCTGACCGTGCAGGGCCTCGGTTTGGCGGGCGCGAAGAATGGCGACTTGCTGGGGCGCGTGAGCGGCCGAATCGATGCGTTCGTCACCATGGATCGAAAGCTCGAACACGAGCACGACCTATCCGTGCTTCCGTTCGGCGTCGTCGTGGTCGGCGCTCGTTCGAACCGCGTACCGGATCTTCTCCCACTCGTGGACGGTATGCTTGAGACGCTGAATGGCATCGGTCCTGGCAAGGTCGAGCACGTTGGTGCACATCGAATGCATCCCACCCCTGGAGTGACGCACGATCAACGATGACGTGGTCGAGGCGCGGTGCGTCGGCGGGTACGCGATCTGACTTCGGTAGGGCCGCCGATTCGTCGCTGAATTGAGGATACTGGCATTTGGGATGGTTCACGGCCGACAAGAACGAGCCGATCTGCGAGACGATGGGGCGCCTGGCCTCGCTGCCATTCGTCGCCCAGCCCGGCGACGCGTGGGTGTACGGCTACAACACCGACATCCTGGGCTGCGTGGTCGAGCGGGCGTCCGGGTTGCCCCTCGATGAATTCGTGCGCACGCGCATCACCGGCCCGCTGGGCATGACGGACACGAGATTCTTCCTGCCCGCCGAGCAGCGCGATCGATTGGCCGCGGTGTACGCGAGCGGGAACGACGGGCGGATCCTCCGTGCGCCGGACGGCGCGAAGGGACAAGGCGCCTACGTCGACGGCCCGAAGCGAAGCTTTGCGGGCGGCGCGGGCCTGTTGTCGACGGCACGCGACTACTCGCGCTTCCTTGAAATGATTCGCAATGGCGGTGCGCTGGGAACCGTTCGCATTCTGGCGCCGCGTACCGTCGCGTTCATGACCACGAATCAGGTGGGCTCGCTCCACTCGGCCGCCGGTCTCGGGTTCGGGCTCGGCTTCGAGACGACGGACCGCTACGGCGCCAACGGAATGGATTCAGTCGGCGCGTTCGGGTGGGGTGGAGCGTACGGCACCCTCTATCGAGTGGATCCCGAAGCGCGGCTGGTCATCGTCCTGATGATCCAGCTTCTGCCGAACACGACCGACATCCGGGAGAAGTTCCCGACCCTCGTCTACCGGGCGCTGGTGGACGCGCCCAAACGAACCGAGCCGGCGCGCCATTGACTGCGGACGCGGCCCCTTGTCGCTTCGGGCGCGATGCGCTATAATTGTTGTCTTAAGTCTTTGTAACACAACAAGATAAAAGGAGTTACCGGCCGCGCCCCTCAATGAAACGCATCACCGTCCCCGAAGAGGGGATCGAAACGCTGTTCGGCTCCTACGACGAGAACCTCAAGCACCTCGAATCGCTCTTCAACGTCCGCATCCGCACGCAAGGCCACGAGCTGCTCGTGGACGGCGACTCGCCCGCCCTCGAGCGCGTCGATCGCGTGGTTGGGCAGCTCTCATCCCTGATGCGCGACGGCTACAAGTTGTCGAACGCCGATGTGAAAACCGCGTCCGAGCTGGTCGCGCAGGACGAGTCGGTCGATCTGCGCGATCACTTTCTCAAAGGCAGCCTGACGTCGGCGGGCAAGCGCCGCGTCGCGCCGAAGACCGTCACGCAGCGCAAATACCTCGACGCGATCGAGCAGAACGACATCGTGTTCGGGATCGGACCGGCCGGAACCGGGAAGACCTATCTCGCGATGGCGCAAGCGGTCTCGTTTCTGGTGGCGAAGAAGGTGAGTCGCATCATTCTCGCGCGCCCGGCGGTCGAAGCAGGGGAGAAGCTGGGATTTCTGCCGGGCGATCTGCAGGAAAAGGTTAACCCGTACCTGCGGCCGTTGTACGACGCCCTCTACGACATGCTCGACACCGAACGCGTGGCGCGCTACATCGAGCGCGGCACGATTGAGATTGCGCCGATTGCGTTCATGCGCGGCCGCACGCTCAACGATTCGTTCGTGATCCTCGACGAGGCGCAGAACACCACGGCCGAGCAGATGAAGATGTTCCTGACGCGCCTCGGGTTCGGCACCAAGGCGGTCATCACCGGCGACATCACGCAGATCGACCTGCCGAGCGGCCGCACCTCCGGTCTCATCGAAGCGATGAAAGTCGTCGGCGGAATCGACGGCATCTCCTTCGTCCTCTTCGACGAGCGTGACGTCGTTCGCCACAAGCTCGTGCAGCAGATCGTCAGGGCGTACGAGGCATTCTCGAACGGCAACGGGGCCGGCCGTCCCTCGACCCAGTCGTCCTGACGCATGGATCCTGAACGACAACGCCGTGAGCGTGTCGGGCCACGCGGCCCCGTGGCGCTTCGAGTGGTCGTCGGCGACGAGCGAGGACGGGCGGTGGCTGCGCCCGGCCTGGCGCGCTGGCTGGCGAGCGTCGCGCCTGGCGGCGTGGCCGGAACGGTGAGTATCGCGATGATCAGCGACGCGCGGATCCGCGCGCTCAATCGTCGCTACCGCCATCGCGACTACGCGACCGATGTGTTGTCATTCCCGGCAGGAGAGTCCTCCGGTCCCAAGTCCCCAGCCTCCAGCCTCTTTCTGGGAGACATCGTCATCGCGCGAGGCGTAGCGAGGCGCCAGGCCCGCGTGGCCGGCCATTCGGAGCGCACCGAGCTTCGCGTCCTGGCACTACATGGTCTTCTCCATCTGGCTGGCTACGATCACGAGCGCGATCACGGACGTATGCAACGGCTCGAGCAGCGACTGCGCCGCAAGGGCGGCCTGCGGGAAGGCTTGATCGAGCGGGCCGCAGCGAAGGATCACAGTCACCCGGGGCCGAGAGTCTACGCTCGAGGCCGAGGGGGAGCGAAGCCCGGCCGGCGCGCGCGGGTGGGGCCGGCTCACAGTCACTCGAGGCCGAGAGTCTACGCTCGAGGCCGAGGGAAAGCGAAGCTCGGCCAGCGCGCGGGGGTGGGGCCCCGCGCGAGTAAAAAATGATCCCGCTCGCGATTTTTCTGCTCGCCTGCGCCGCCGTGTACCTCGGGACAATCGAGGCCGCGTTCAGCGCGCTGATGCGGCTGTCGCTGCGACTCATCGCCGAGCGCAGCGATCGCCCCGGCGCGCTGGGGGCCTATCTGGACGATCCGCTGCTCCTCTTCGTGCCCGTTCGCTTCTTGCTCGGGCTCGTGACCGCGACGGCCACCGCGTTGCTGGCGCGGGCATTCGGCATCGAGGGCGCGCACACGGTCACGCTGGTCGTGTTCAGCGTGGCGGCGTTCGTGATCATCTGCGAGCTGGTGTTGCCGATCGCGATTGTCGTCCGCGATCCCGAACACGTGCTCGAGCTCCTGCTGCCTTCCTTTGCGCCGCTCGCGAACGCGTTCGGACCGATCGCCCGGTTTGTCGCTCGGAAGGTGGCCGCGAGGAAGCGGGAGCAGGGGACGCCGCCGACGCCGGACGAAGAGGCGCAGGATGCCAACGAGGCCGCCAAGGCGTACAGCGAAGGGGCTGAACAGGAAGGCCTCATCGAAGGCGAGGAACGGCGGCTGCTGCAGAGCATCGTGGACTTCGGCGACACGCTCGTCCGCGAGGTCATGACGCCGCGTCCCGATATCGTCGCGATTCCGGAGACGGCGACGATCGGCAACTTGCGCGCGCTCTTTCGGGAGCAGGAGTACTCGCGCTTTCCGGTCTACAAAGAGAGCCTCGACAACATCGCCGGCTTCGTCTTCATCAAAGACCTCGTCCTCCTGGATTCCGCCGACGATGGCCGGCCGCTCAAAGCCTTCGTGCGCCCGGCGGTGGTCGTGCCAGAGACCAAGCGCGTGCCGGAGCTGTTGAAGCAGTTTCAGCGCCAGCAGACGCAGTGCGCCATCGTGGTCGACGAGTACGGCGGCACTGCCGGCCTCGTGACCATTGAAGATCTGCTCGAGGAGATCGTCGGCGAGATCCGCGACGAGTACGATGTCGAGTCGGAGCGGATCGTCGACGAAGGCAACGGCCGGTTCGTGTTCAGCGGGAAAGTCGACATCGACGAGGTGGTACAGCGGTTGAACGTCCAGATCGAGCGGGCCGGCTTTGAGACCGTTGGCGGCTATTTGATGTCCCATCTGGGGCGCGTGCCGGCGGTCGGGGAGCGGTTCGACGTCGACGGCTTATCGGTCGAGGTCCTCGACGCCGAGCGCCGGCGTGTGAACAAAGTGAGAATCGCTCGACTGGAGGCGTCGGATGTGGAAACACGCCCGTCAATGTAAAACGTCACACGTGCACTGCTGTCTATGAAGTCTGGCTTCGTTTCGCTCATCGGCCGGCCCAATGCTGGCAAGTCGACGCTGCTCAATCGTCTTGTCGGAACGAAGCTGGCCATCGTCTCGGACAAGCCGCAGACGACGAGGACGAGGATTCTTGGCGTGCGCAATTATCCGGACGCGCAGGTGGTCTTTCTCGATACGCCCGGCATTCACCGCCCGTTGCACAGGATGAACGTGCGGATGGTCAACACGGCGGTCGATACCATTCGCGAAGTCGACCTGCTTGGCCTGGTGGTGGATGCGAGCGAGCGTCGCGGCAAGGGCGACGACTTCATGCTCGATCTGGTGAAGAACGCCGCTGCGCCGGTCTTTTTGATTCTCAACAAGATCGATCTGATCCGGAAGTCGCGGCTGCTGCCGATGATGGACGAGTACTCGAAGCTCGCCGACTTCGCGGAGATCGTGCCGATTTCGGCGGCGACGGGCGACAACGTGGACCGCCTGGAGCGGGCCATCATCGATCGGCTGCCCGAGGGCGAGCGGTTGTACCCGGACGACTACCTTACCGATCAGCCCGAACGGTTCTTTGCGGCTGAGATCGTCCGTGAAAAGCTGCTCCAGTTCACGCACGCCGAGATTCCGTTTTCGAGCGCCGTCATCATCGATCGTTTCGAAGAAGCATCCGAGGATCCTGACGCCAAGTCGCCCATCATGCGCCTGTATTGCACGATTGTCGTCGACCGCGAATCCCAGAAACCGATTGTGATTGGCAAGGGCGGCGAGATGATCAAGCGGATCGGCACGGCGGCGCGCGAAGAGCTCGAGCGATTCTTCGGGACCCGGGTGTTTCTCGATCTCCACGTCCGCGTGAAATCCGAGTGGCGCGAGGACGAGCGCGTGCTGGGCGAGATCGGCATGAACCGCACCGACTCCTGAATTTGGACATCTGGTCATCTGGTTATCTAGTCATTTGGATCAATCAATGACCAGATAACCAGATAACCAGATAACCAAATGACCAGATGTGGTACGGTGATGAGTCTGCCCTCCGCATGCCGCTGTATACCACCGACGCGTTGATTCTCCGCTGCTACAAGCTCGGTGAGTCCGACCGCATCGTCGTCTTTCTGACGAGCGATCGCGGCAAGAAGCGCGGTGTGGCCAAGAACGCGCGCCAGAGCCGGCGGCGTTTCGGTGGCGCGCTCGAGCCGCTCACGTGCGGCCGCATCACGTACGTCGAGCGCGAACGGCGCGATCTGGTCCGGGTCGATTACGTCGAGCAGACGCGATCCCCGATGTCGGCGGTCGATGGCGATGCGCTCGGCTACGTCGGCTATTTCGCCGAGCTGATCGACGAATGGGCGCAGGAAGCCGACCCGAACGAGCCGCTGTTCCGGTTGGGCGCGTCGATGGTGGAGGCGATCGCCGAGGGCGTGCCGATCGAGCGCCTCGCGCGCTATTTCGAGTACTGGCTGCTCCGGTTGCAGGGCGTGTACGAGGTCGACGACCGGATCTCGGCAGACGCAAAGACGTTTCTGGTCTCGGCGCGCACGTGCAGTCCGTTCACGCTGGGACGGCTGACCGTGTCGAACGGCGCCTTGCGCGAGATCGAGGCGGCGCATCGCGCGCTCATCTCGATGCACTTGGAGAAGGATCTCAAGTCGGCGCGCGTGCTCAGGGAAATCAGGAGAGAGCAGTGCTAATTGCAAAATGCTCAGTGCGCATTTATTTGAACAATGTTCAATAAATCAGCACTCTGCAATTAGCATTTCCGATCATGACCTTTCAAAACCTCATCCTGAAGCTGTCCGAGTTCTGGGCGTCGCGCGGTTGCGTGCTCCAACAGCCGCTCGACGTCGAGGTCGGTGCCGCCACCATGCACCCGGAGACATTTCTCCGCGTGCTGGGGCCGGCCCATTGGAGCGTCGCGTACGTGCAGCCGTCGCGGCGCCCGGCCGACGCGCGCTTCGGCGAGAACCCGAATCGGTCATTCAAGCATTTCCAGTTCCAGGTCATTCTCAAGCCGGCGCCAGACGACGTGCAGCAGCTGTATCTCGACAGCCTCGAGGCCTGCGGGATCAATCCGCGGCAACACGATGTTCGCTTCGAGGAAGACAACTGGGAGTCGCCGACGCTCGGCGCCTGGGGCATCGGCTGGCAGGTGATGTTCGACGGCATGGAAATCTCGCAGTTCACGTATTTCCAGCAGGCCGGCGGCATCGAGCTCGCGCCAATTTCCGCCGAGCTGACCTACGGGCTCGAGCGGATCGCGATGGCGCTGCAGCGGGTCGACAGCATGTATGAGCTCGAGTGGGGTGCCGGCGTCAAGTACCGCGACGTCCGGTTCCGCGAGGAAGTCGAGCAGTCGAAGTACGTGTTCGGCCACGTCGATCTGCCGCGGGGCGAGTTCGCGGCATTTCATCGCGACATGTTCGAACGCACCTACCATTTCACCGAAGGGCTGCTGAAGTCGGGACTCATCTGGCCGGCGCTCGAGCACTGCCTGAAGTGCTCGCATCTCTTCAACATCCTCGACGCGAGCAACAGCATCGGGGTGACCGAACGGACCGCTTACATCTTGCGCGTGCGACAGCTTGCCGTCGGCATCGCGAAAGCCTACATCGAAGAGACGCGGCCGGAAGCGATGGCCTGACATGGATCGCGAACTGCTCCTCGAAATCGGCTGCGAAGAGCTGCCGGCCAGTTGGTTGCCGGGACTGACCAACCAGATCGGCGAGATCGTTGCGAAGCAGCTGCGCGAGCACCGCCTGCCGCCGGAGTCTCCGGTCGACACGTTCAGCACGCCGCGACGGCTTGCGGTCCGCGTCGGTCGTGTCCCCGAGCGGCAGACCGACTTCGAGGAGCTCGTCAACGGTCCACCGGTGTCCGCAAGCTTCAAGGCCGATGGGACCGCGACGCCGGCGGCCACCGGCTTTGCCATGAAGCAGGGCGTGGAAGTGGCCGCGCTCGAGCGGGTGACGACGCCGAAAGGCAAGTACCTCGCGTTTCGCCGGCGGCAACGCGGCAAGACCACGGTTGATGTGCTGCCCGATGTGCTCCGCGGCACCTTGCGCACGTTGTCCTTTCCCAGGCTGATGCGCTGGGACGCGACGCTCGAAGACGGCCACGGCGAGTTGCTCTTCGGCCGGCCGATTCGCTGGATTCTGTTCCTGTACGGCGGCCGCGTCGTCCCGTTCATGATTACACGCACGTCGGCGGCGCAGACCGTTCAGGTCCAGGATGTCACGTCGGGAGCGGTGACCTACGGTCATCGATTCCTGACGACCAGCGGACGCGCGGGACACGCGATCAAAGTGCGGACGTTCGACGAGTACCGGGCGAGGCTGCTCGAGAACTTCGTGATCCTCGAGCGCGGCGAGCGGCACGACAAGATCGCGCGGGAGCTCGATGCGAAAGCGCTTCGCCTGAAGGGCCGCGTGAGCCGCGCCGTGCACAGCGACGCCGGCCTGCTCGAGGAAGTGCCCGATCTGGTGGAGTATCCGTCCGTCATCGCCGGCACCTTCGCGTCGGAGTTCACCGATGTGCTGCCCGACGAGGTACTGACGACCACGCTGATTCATCACCAGCACTATTTTCCGGTCGAGAGCGAGGACGGGAAGCTGAAGCCGGCGTTCCTTGCCGTCATCAATACCGAGCCGGACAACGAGCGCACGATCGCCCGCAACGCCGAGCGAGTCGTCACCGCGCGGCTGCGCGACGCGATGTTCTTCTGGGAGGCCGATCGACGAGTCACGCTCGAATCGCGGATCGAGCGCCTGTCCACGCTGCTGTTTCACAAGAGGCTCGGGACGTACAAGGAGAAGGCGGAGCGCATCGAGCGACTGGCGGCATGGATCGCGCGTCACGCGTTTGGTGGATCCGAGGTCACCGCGACACACGCCGCCCGGGCCGCCCGGCTGGCGAAGGCGGACCTGACGACCGACATGGTCCGCGAATTCACCGAACTGCAGGGCACGATGGGCGGCATCTACGCGCGCGAGGAACGATTGCCGGACGAGGTCTGGAAGGCGATTTACTTTCACTATTTGCCGGTCGGCGTCGAAGCGACCGCGCCGCCCACGCGCGCGCAACTGGGGAACGCGGCGGTCACCTGGGCGGCGGTGTCCCTGGCGGACAAGCTGGACACGATCGTTGGTCTGTTTGCGGCGGGGGAAAAGCCGACCGGCTCGCGGGATCCGTACGGCCTACGGCGCGCGGCTCATGGCGTGTTCAAGGTTCTGGTCGATTTGCCGACGTTGGCCGGTATTCGAGCGCCGTTCGTTCAGCCGTTGTTGGATGCTGCGAAGAGTAACTACCCGGCGAGCGATTGGGACATGAGTCAGCTCATTCATCTTCTCGCTTTCATGCTGGAGCGCTTTGAATACGTGCTCGAAAGCCGTGGCTTTGACGTACGGAATGTCAGAGCCATCACGCGCGGTCGCCCACTCTCAACCATTCGACCGAGTGACGAGCTGAAGAAGCTTGACGTACTTCCGGAATTCACGAATTCTGAAGACTTTCAAAAGCTCGCTAGTGCCTTCAAGCGCGTTCAGAACATTGCCAAAGAACTTCCGTTGCACGACTTCAACGTTATGGAACTCCCCGGTGGCATGGCGCTCGATGGCGCTCTCAAGGAGCCGGCCGAACTTGATCTACTGGCCGAGCTCAAACAGCGAACTCCTGTTATCGAGGAAGCCGCCGCATCGGGTTCAAACTCCCGAGCTGCCTTCGCGGAGGCGTCTAGGTTCGGTCCGGCAGTGGATCGGTTTTTCGATCAGGTGTTGGTCATGACTGACGACACGAACCTGAAGATGGCTCGCCTAAGGCTGTTGCGTCGCCTTGAACAGTTAATGTTGAAGCTTGCGAATATCTCGGAGATCGTGGCGGAGGAGAGGCAGGCCTAAAGGTTGCCCAAGGCGTGCCCGCCACAGGAATGTAAGATTACCCAATTATCAGATTCGGAGTTACTGACTCATGGCCAAGCGACCGACAGCGAAGAAAGCAGTCAAGACATCCGGCAAAGCGAAGAAGTATGTGTACTTTTTCGGCGGCGGTAAGGCCGACGGCAACCGCAACATGAAGGATCTGCTCGGCGGCAAAGGCTCGGGGCTCGCCGAGATGACCAATGCGGGCCTGCCCGTGCCGCCCGGGTTCACCATCTCCACGGACGTCTGCAACATTTACTACCAGGAGAAGGCGAAGATTCCCGCGGCGGTCGATCGCGAGATCGCCGACAACCTGAAGAAGCTCGAGAAGGTCGCCGGCGTCACATTGGGCTCGAACGAGAACCCGCTGCTCGTGTCGGTCCGCTCGGGGGCGAGGTTCTCGATGCCGGGCATGATGGACACGATTCTCAACCTCGGCCTCAACGACGATGCGGTCGAAGGGTTGAAACGGCAGACGCAGAACGGCCGTTTCGCGTTCGACAGTTACCGCCGCTTCATCCAGATGTTCGGGAACGTCGTGCTCGAGATCCCGAAGGCTGCCTTCGAGCACGAGTTCGAAGCGGTCAAGACCACGCGTCACGCGAAGCTGGATACCGGCCTCGACGAGAACGCGCTGCGGGAGGTCGTGGAGCGCTACAAGAGCGTCGTGCAGCAGGGGAGCGGCAAGGCGTTCCCGCAGGATCCGAATCGGCAGCTCACGATGGCGCGCGACGCGGTGTTCCGGTCGTGGATGAATCCGCGCGCGCGCGAGTATCGCCGCATCTACGACATCCCGGATCACATCGGCACGGCGGTCAACGTGCAGATGATGGTGTTCGGGAATACCGGCGAGCGCTCGGCGACCGGGGTCGGCTTCACCAGGAACCCCGCGAACGGCAAGAAGGAGTTCTACGGCGAGTTCCTGATCAACGCGCAGGGCGAGGACGTCGTCTCTGGCGTCCGGACCCCGCAGCCGATTCGAGAGCTCGAGCGGGTGCTGCCGAAGGCGTACAAGCAACTACGTGAGATCACCACGAGGCTCGAGAAGCACTATAAGGACGTCCAGGACTTCGAGTTCACCATCCAGGACGAACGGTTGTTCATGCTCCAGACGCGAAGCGGCAAACGCACGGGGTACGCCGCCGTCGTCATCGCGACCGACCTGGCCGCCGAGAAACTCGTCTCGCCGAGGGAGGCCATCCTGCTGGTCGATCCCGAGGCGCTCAATCAGCTCCTGGCGCCCGGATTCGATCCCGACGAGTGGCAGAAGATTCCGACGGCCGCCACGGGTCTTCCCGCGTCGCCTGGCGCGGCCAGCGGACAGGTCGTGTTTTCGGCCGACCACGCCGTCGAGTGGACCCGGCAGGGCAGGCAGGTGATTCTGGTTCGCCGCGAGACGGTCCCCGACGACATCCACGGCATGTTCGTCGCGCAAGGCATCCTCACGGCCACCGGCGGCATGACCTCGCACGCGGCCGTTGTCGGACGGCAAATGGGGAAGCCGTCGGTGGTGGGCGCCGGCGCGCTCGAAATCGACGAGCACGCGAAGCAGTTCCGCGTCGGCGGCCGCACCGTCAAAGAGGGCGACTTCATCTCATTCGACGGGTTGACCGGTGAAGTCAAGATCGCGCAGGTCGCGTCGAAGCCGAGCGAGATCCTGCAGGTCGTGGCCGGGACGCTGCCGGCGAAGAAGTCGGACATCTATCAGCGCTTCGACCGGCTGCTGACGTGGGCCGACAAATACAGGCGACTCGGCGTATACGCCAACGCCGACCTGCCGGATCAGGCGGCGACCGCGTACGCGTTCGGCGCGCGCGGGATCGGCCTGTGCCGGACCGAGCACATGTTCTTCGGCGAGGGGCGCATTCCGATCGTGCAGCGGATGATTCTCGCCGACACCGAAGCCGATCGCAGAAAGGCCTTGAACGAGCTGCTGCCGTTGCAGCGCGAGGACTTCTACGGCGTCTTCAAGGCGATGCGCGGCTGTCCGGTGACTATCCGAACGATCGATCCGCCGCTCCACGAGTTCCTGCCGAAGCGCGAGGAGCTGATGGTCGAGATCTCCCGCATGGAGACGACCGGCAAGAGCTCCACCGCGAACGAGGAGATTCAGAAATCCCTGGCGTTGGTTTCCGGCGCCGACTCGGATCTGGAGAGAGCGAGAGCGCTGCTGCAGCGGGTCGAACAGCTTCACGAGTTCAATCCGATGCTCGGCCAGCGCGGCGTCCGCCTGGGCATCACGTATCCGGAGATCACGGAGATGCAGACGCGCGCCATCATCGAGGCGGCGTGCCGGCTGAACAAGGAAGGCGTCAAGGTGGTGCCCGAGATCATGATTCCGCTGGTCGGTCTCGTGAAGGAGCTTCGGGATCAGAAGGCGGTCGTCGATCGCGTCGCCGCCGAGACGATGGAGGAACAGGGCATCAGGGTCAAGTATCTGGTCGGCACGATGATCGAGGTGCCGCGCGGCTCGCTGGCCGCCGGTCAGATCGCCCAGGAAGCGGAGTTCTTCTCCTTCGGCACGAACGATTTGACGCAGCTCACCTTCGGCTTCTCACGGGACGATGCCGGAAAGTTCCTGAAGATCTATCAGGACAAGAAGATCCTCGAAAAGGATCCGTTCGCGTCGATCGATGTCGAGGGTGTCGGCGAGCTGGTGCGCATCGGCGTCGAGCGGGGCCGCAAAACCCGGCCGTCGCTCAAGATCGGCATCTGCGGCGAGCACGGCGGAGATACGGCGTCGATTCACTTCTTCGAGAGAGCGGGCCTCGACTACGTAAGCGCGTCTCCGTACCGAATTCCGGTGGCGAGGCTGGCCGCCGCGCAGGCGGCGCTCGCGGTCAAGGTCGGGGACTGACGTCCGCGATTTCCCGTGATCACCATCTTCGTTCATCGTGACGGGAAGACCGAAAAAGTCACCAGTATCGATCGCGCATGGCTCAACCCCGCGGCCGGCGTCACGCTCTGGGTCGACCTCGCCTCGCCGTCCATTCCCGAGTCGCTCATCCTCAGCGATACGATGGCGTTCCATCCGTTGTCGGTCGAAGACGCGATGAGCGAGGTCCAGTACCCGAAGGTCGAGTCGTACGAAGGCTATCTGTACGTCGTGCTGCACGGCATCGACTTCGCGGCCGGCGGGCGGGGCTTCAAGACCCACGACGTCGACTTTTTTCTCGGACCCGGCTACCTCGTCACCGTTCACGACGGCCAGGCGCGCTCCATCACGGATCTCCTGGAGCATTGCCCCCGCAATCCACAAATCATGGCCGACGGCCCGGTGCCGCTCTTCCATCGCATCGTCGACATGATGGTCGATCACTACCGGCCCGAGATCGACAAGCTGGAGGATCGGCTCGACGAGCTCGAGAAAGCCATCTTCGACGATCCGACGCCGGCTCTCGTACGGGAGATCCTGGACGAGAAGCGCGACGTGTCGTCGCTTCGCCGCGTCACCACGCCGCAGCGCGATGTGATCGCGCGGCTGGCGCGGCGCGAGTTCGTCGACATCAGCAACGAAATGGCGTTCCGTTTCAGGGACGTGTACGACCACCTCGTGCGGATCGCGGACGATGGGATGCTGTTTCAGGATCGCATCACCGGCATGCTGGACGCCCATCTCTCGAACGTCAGCAACCGCCTGAACGAGGTCATGAAGGTCCTGACCCTCGTCGCGACGATCTTCATGCCGCCGACGCTGCTGGCCGGCATTTATGGCATGAATGTGGAGCTGCCGCATTTCCCTGGTGGCGCCACCGCGCAGTTCTGGTGGCTCTCCGGAATCACGATCGTCGTGGTCGTGCTGATGCTCGCGCTGTTCCGTCGCAAGCGGTGGGTCTAGTTCTGATGGGCACTTGCCTTGACGCTCCGCAGCGGGACTGGGGGTTCGAGTGACCGCCTGTGTGGTTTCCACCGGCCCCGTTGCGGATCGTCAAGCCAAGTGCCTTTCGGTGTAGGTAAGGGACTGTGGGTCGAATCAGCCGTTTAGCGCCGGATCTCGCGAACCAGATAGCGGCCGGCGAGGTCGTGGAGCGGCCGGCGTCGGTGGTCAAGGAACTCGCCGAGAACGCGATCGACGCCGGCGCCCGCCGGCTCACAATTCACGTCGAGCTGGGCGGCAAGAAGCAGGTCCGGGTCGAAGATGACGGCGAGGGGATGGACCCCGCCGACGTGCGGCTGGCCATCGAGCGGCATGCGACGAGCAAGATCCGGCGCGCCGGCGATCTGGCCGCGATCACGACGCTGGGGTTTCGGGGCGAGGCGCTGCCGTCGATCGCGTCGGTCTCGCACTTCCTCCTGCGATCGCGCGTGCAGGCCCAGGACAGCGGCACCGAAATCCGGGTCAACGGCGGCGCGGTGACATCCGTCGTCGAAGTCGGGATGGCCAAAGGCACGGTCGTCCAGGTCGACGATCTGTTTTACAACCTTCCGGCGCGGCGAAAATTCCTCAAATCCGACAGCGCGGAGTCCGCGCAGGTGTCGCGGATCGTCACGCAGCTGTCGCTGGCCCATCCCGAGGTCGGCTTCACGTTGACCAGCGGCGGCCGGAAGGTGATCGAGTGTCCTCCCGCGGCGTCGTTGCACGATCGGTTGTATCAGGTGTACGGCGAGCGCATCGATTTGATCGAGGTGAGAAAAGATGCCGGCGGCCTGCGCGTGTCCGGCTGCATCGCGGCGCTGGCGGAGCACGGCCCCACCCGCGGACCTCAGAACGTCTTCATCAACCGCCGCATCGTCAAGGACCGGACGATCGCGCACGCGATCATCGACTCCTACAGCGTCGCGTCGATCAAGGAACGAAGCCCGGAAGTGCATCTGTTCATCGAGATGCCGCCGGACGCCGTCGATGTCAACGTTCACCCCACGAAAGCGGAGGTACGCTTCCGCGACCAGTCGCTCGTTCATGAGGTCGTGCGTCGAGCGCTGATGGATGCGCTCGGGCACGGCGGCGTCCCGCAGTTGCAATTGCGTCCGGAGATCGAGTCTCAATCACCGGTCGCGATGTCGATTCCCGGCGTCCTCGGCGGCGGTGCGTACCCCAATCGTTGGATGCCTCCCACCTACGATTCGCACACGTCCGATACGCGTTCGTCCGACATCCGCCCGATGATTCCGCTCGGGCAATTTCGCGACACCTTCATCATCGCCATCGACGATGAGGGTGTGGCGATCATCGATCAGCACGTCGCGCACGAACGGGTGCTGTTCGAGCGCGTGATGGAGCGGCTCGCCGCCGGACCGCTCGAATCGCAACGGCTCCTCGTGCCGCTCGTCATCGAGGTCGCGCCGTCCGCGCACCAGGCGCTGGTCGGCCGCGCATCCGAGCTCGAGCGGCTGGGGTTCGAGATCGACGGCTTCGGCGAGGGAACGATCAAAGTCTCGGCGGTGCCGGCGTTGCTGAAAACGGAAGACAGCTCGAACGCGCTGCTGGCCCTGGCCGAAGACCTCGAAGGCCTGGACAAAGGCGCACAGGTGCAGGAAGCGTTGCGGAGGATTGCGGCGACGACGGCGTGTCACGGGGCGGTCAAGGCGAACTATCCGCTCACATACGAGAAGATGACGCACATCCTCGACGAGCTCAGGGCGACCGCCTACTCCACCGTCTGCCCGCACGGACGACCGGTGATGCTGCGGTTGACGCGCCGCGAGATCGAAAAGAACTTCGAGCGGATGTAGTTATCTGGTTGTCTGGTTATTTGGTTATCTGGTTATCTGGTGAGGCGGTCATCTGTTGATCAATTGAACAATCAATAACCAAATAACCAAATAACCAAATAACCAAATAACCAGATAACCAGATAACCAGATGCGCGCGCTGTATTACCTCGGTCGCTTCGGACAGATCGTCGGTATGTGGATTCTGCTGGTCGACGTCGTCACGGCAGGTCCGCTCGGACCGAATTCACGGTTGTTCGGCGTCGGAGTCGCCGTGTTTCTGGCAGGCTGGGGTTTGACGCGCGTCGTCGGTCGGTCGTAGCACGGCGATGTGCACCGCGCCGGCCTACGCGCCGCGTCGTTTCTTCTTGATCGCTTCCCAGCCATCGAGCCGGCGTTTGATCTCTTTCTCGAACCCGCGTTCCGTCGGCTCGTAGTACTTGTGTCCCACGAGCGCGTCGGGCAGACACGGCATGTCGGCGACGCCGTCCGCTTGGTCGTGTGCGTACTGGTATCCCTTTCCGTAGGCAAGATCCTTCATCAGCCTGGTCGGCGCGTTGCGAAGATGCAGCGGCACCGGTTGGGCGACGTCGTTGTGCGCGTCCGTTGCTGCGCGGTTGTAGGCCTCGTAGACCGCGTTGCTCTTTGGCGCGGTCGCCAGGTAAATCGCGGCCTGCGCGAGCGCGGTGTTTCCCTCCGGCATGCCGATGAAGTGGACCGCGTCCTTGGCCGCGACGGCGATCGCGAGCGCCTGTGGATCGGCGTTGCCGATGTCTTCGGAGGCGAACCGCACGAGGCGCCGCGCGATGTAGAGCGGATCCTCGCCGGCTTCGACCATCCGTGCGAGCCAGTAGACGGCCGCGTCGGGATCGCTGTTGCGCATCGACTTGTGCAGCGCGGAGATCAGGTTGTAGTGCTCTTCGCCCGACTTGTCGTAGAGGAGCGCGCGCCGCTGGATCGCCTGCGCGACGCGCGTGGCGTCGACCTGGCGTTTCCCGTCGATGGATGGAGCGGCGGCGACGCTCAGCTCCAGCAGGTTCAACGCGACCCTGGCGTCGCCGTTCGCATACAGCGCGATCGCGCGCAGCGCCTCCGGGTCCACCTCCGGAGATTGTGACGCGAGGCCACGAGAGGCGTCGTTCACGGCCCGGTCCAGAATCGCGGCCACCTCGTCTGTGGTGAGCCCGCGGAGCACGAAGACTTTGGAACGCGACAGGAGCGCAGCATTGACTTCGAACGACGGATTCTCGGTCGTCGCGCCCACGAGCACGATGTCGCCGGCTTCGACGCGGGGCAGGAACGCGTCCTGCTGGGCTTTGTTGAACCGGTGAATTTCGTCGATGAAGACGATCGTCCGTCGGCCTGTGGACCGGCGGAGCCGCTCGGCTTCGGCCATCACGTCGCGGATCTCCTTGATGCCGGCGAGGACGGCGCTGAACGACACGAACCGTGCTTTCGTCGTGTCCGCGATGATCCGCGCGAGCGTGGTCTTGCCCGTCCCTGGCGGTCCCCACAGGATGATCGACTGCAGCAGATCGCGCTCGATCGCTTCGCGGAGCGGTTTGCCTCGCGCCAGCAGTTCTTCCTGTCCGACGAACTCGTCGAAGGTGCGCGGCCGCATCCGCTCGGCCAGAGGCACCGGCGGTGCGTGTGCAGGCGGCGCTTCATCGGGGAACAGCGACTCCATGTTCAGCTCAGAACTTGGCACACGTAACTTAACAAAGATTGAAACCGCTCAAAGCTCATGCTGCTCTACTAGTAGGTTCTTCTTCTACAGTCTGGAAGATCGAAAGCTACCACAATGGCTGATTTTCACCCACGAGCGCTTGGGGAGTTCGGCGCGTGAAGCCCTAGCGTTGCCGTCGCGCTTCGTACACCAGCAGCGCCGCCGTGACCGCGGCGTTGAGCGATTCGACCGGGTCTTCCATCGGAATCGTGACGCGCACGTCCGCGGCCTCGACGAGACCATGGGCGATTCCGGCGCCTTCGCCCCCCACCAGCACCGCGAGGGGGCCACGAAGGTCAACCTCGACATGTGATTGCCCACCCCGCGGCACCGTCGCGACCAGCCGGCAGCCCTGCCGGCGGGCGTCGTCCACGGCATGGTCCGCGTGCGAATCGATCCCGACCGGCAACCGCAGCGCGCTGCCCATGGACCCTCTGAGCGCCTTCCAGCCAAACGGGTTGGCGCTGGCGCCCGCCGCGATCACACCGGTTGCACCGCCGGCCTCCGCCACGCGAACGATGGCGCCGACGTTCCCCGGGTCCTGCACGTCAATCGCGATGATGACGAGCGGCGAGGCGCCGCCGTAGATCCGCGAAACGTCGTGGACCGGTCGCTCGCCGATGGCGACGATCCGGCTTGCCGAACGCATCGGGCTGACCGCGTCCATCACGGACGCGCTGGCGGTGACGACGTCGACGCCACGTCTGGCGGCCACATCGACGATCGGTTGGATGTAGGGATTCTCCAGCGCATCGGACGAGACGACGACCTGTTGAAGCCGGATATTGGCCGCAAGCGCTTCGGATACCAGATGAGCGCCGTCGAGCAACAACACGCCTGGCGCATCGCCGCGGGCGGCCTCTCGGCAGCGGGCCACGACCGGGTTCTGGCGACTCGTGATTGTCGGTGGCATCGCCCGGGACGAACGCTGAATCACCACAATGGACTCGAAGGACACAAGGGCTCAAACGTGTACGGGAAACAGGCCCGAGCCTTGGTGCCCATTGTGTCCTTTGTGGTGACTCAGCGCTGGACGTTCGTGCCCAGACCTCCGAAGGATAACACTGTGGTACGATCAGGCCCGCTCCTTACGAGTGACGTTGGGTCATCGAGACGATGAAGGATCGTTTAATCAAGAAGTTCGAAGACGAGATCGCCGCGCTGGACCGCGAGCTCAAGCTCGAGTTGCCGAAAGAAATCAAGCGCGCGCGTGAGCTGGGCGATCTGCGCGAGAACGCCGAGTATTCGGCGGCGAAGGAGCGGCAGCGTCTCGTCGAATCCCGCATCAGCATGCTGAAGAAGCGAGTCGCCGAGATCGCGCTGATCAACGTCGAGCGCATTCCCCGGGACCGGGCCGGGTTCGGTTCGCAAGTCCACGTCGTCGAAAGCACCGGCGAGCTGCTGATCTTCACGCTCGTGATGCCGGAGGACGCCGATGCGGCGAAAGGACTTATCTCCACCACCTCGCCCATTGGCCGCGCGTTTCTGAACAAAGAATCCGGCGATACGGTGAAGGTCGCCACGCCCGGCGGGTCGCGCCAGTTCGAGATCGTGAAGCTCGTCACCATTCACGACGTCGCGCAAGGATGATGGACCCGCCTTCGGCTTCAGCCGCGGAGGCCCGCCAGCACCTCGGCGCCGGCGACCCCGAATCTGCCTCGCACGCGCTCGCCGAACCGTACTCTCCGCAACTCCGCACGGCCCTCGTCTTGACCGGTACCGGTACTGCCGGTGCGTACCACGCAGGCGTGCTCCGTGCGTTGCACGAAGCCGGCGTGAAAATTGACATCGTCGCCGGTCACGGCATCGGCGTGGTGGGCGCGTTATTTGCGGCCTGTGACGGGGCGCAGCGGTTGTGGGACGAGAAGGGTTTCTGGTCCTCACCCGCGATACGCAACCTCTATCCCTGGCGGACGATGCTGCGCATCTTTGCTTGGGCGGTGGCCCTGTCGATCGCCATCGTCGCGATCCCCATTGGCGCGATCGCGCTCGGACTTGTCGTGTATCCGATTGATTTCCTGTTGAAGATGATGGGATTGGGCGGCGCAGGGAATCTAATCGGCGCGTATTCCCGGTTCACACAGACCGCGTTCGCGGCCGAGGCGCTTCCGACGTGGCTTCCGCGGCTCGTCGTGCTCGTGCTCGGACTAGTCGGTGTCATGGCCTTTGTGAGTGGGTCGGCGAGTCGCGACATCCGGCGGCATCGGGGACCGTGGTGGTGGCGCATCCTGCGGCCGCCGCTGTCGTCGGCGCAAGCGGCGCATTATTGTTGGAGCGTGATGTGGGATCTGCTGCGCGGCGCGGCGCAGTTGAAGGAGCCGACGCCCATTGAGCTGGGTCGGCGGTTCATCGAACTTGTCGGTGAGAACCTGGGCCAGCCGGGTTTTCGGGAACTGGTCCTGGCGGTTCACGATCTGGACGCGCATCGCGACCTGATCTTCACACTGGTGCCGGAGTCGCGGCGCCGGGATCTCTACCGTCGGGCTGCGGGACGGTCTGACCGCCTCCGCCAAGACTACGGCGGTCCGCCGAAGCTTTACGCGGAGGCGGAAGACCGTCCCCTACAGTCGACTGCAGGGCACGCCCTTCATGGCGGGCCAGGCACGACGCTCGCCGAGGCCGAGGAGCGTCGAGCCGAGGTCTTCGATTTGTCTGGCGTCGCGCGCGACTATCTGCCGGACATCGTCGCCGGGGCCCTGGCCATTCCCGTCGCGAGCGAACCGGGCGCGGTGCGGTTTGCCGCGGATGCGTTCTGGCGTGGTGAAACGCATCGGGTGTGCGACAGGCCGGCGAGTGTGGCGCGCGTGATCGAAGAGGTCACGCAGCTTGGGGCCGGGCAGGTGCTGCTGGTGTCTGCGGCGCCGGAGGCGCACGGACCGCACGCGCTGTCACCGCCGCGGCTCGACGGCCGCGGACGATTTGGTCAATACCTTCAGTCAGCGGAGGCCGCCGCGGTTCGCGACGCGACGCGCGCGGCGGTTCGTAGATCCGTGCGCATCTTTCCGATTCGGCCAGCCCATAATCCCATCGGGCCGTTTGACTTCGCCGGGGCGTTCGACGACCGCTCGGACCGGGTGCAGCCGCTCGAGGAGCTGATGGCGCGCGGCTACGAGGACGCGTACCGCCAGTTCATCGAGCCGATCGTCGGCGCGAGCGGCGAGCGGGTCGGACAGATAGAAAGTTAAAAGGCAAAAGTCAAAAGTTGAAAGTTATGAGGCGACTTCACTTTTGCCTTCTAACTTTTGACTCTTAACTTCTTTGGTGTCGTGGAGGAATTGCGCCACGAGCTCGTGCAGCCGCGCCGTGACATCGCCGCCCTCCAGATCGCCGAACTTGTCACGGAATCGTTGGACGGGCACGACCGCCTTGGCCATCGCACGATGGCCGCCCGCGCTGCCGATGTCGGCGAAGAACCGCCGCACGAACTCACCGGCGTTCTTCGAGTAACCGAGGTTGCGGACTGAGATCACCAGCAGATCCTTTACGATGCCGGCGACGACCGTCCATTTGACGTCCTCGACCTGCAGAAAGAAATCGGCCACGTACGGAATGAAATCCTCCCGGGGAGAAGGACCGAGGAAGGCGCAGAACACCTGCCCGGTCAGGGTCCCGCCGCGGTGCGCCTTCAGCACATATTCCAGGCGCTCGAGGGTGATTTCCGCGCCTTCCATCTTCCGGATGAGCGCGGCGTCCGCGAGCGGATAGAGGTACGAGAACGCCTCGAGGTCGACGCGATTGGTGTGGCGGCTGAAGAACAGCGTGTCGGACTTGATCGCGTAGAGCATCGCGGTGGCGGTTCGCTCCGAGATGTTCACGTCGACCGCGCGGAGGTGCTCGGTGAGGATGGTGGAGGTCGACCCGTAATCGGCGCGGATGTCCTTGAAGATGGCGGTGTAGCCCGGTTGTTCGGGATGATGGTCGATGACGAGATCCACGCGGTCGATGAGGCCGCCGAAATAGTTCGGCTGCACGTCGACCATCGCGATGCGGTCGTACTCCTTGAGCGATTCCGGCGTGACGGCCTCCACGTGGATGTCGAGGAGGTTGACCATCCGAAGGTTTTCCGGCCGTGTGACGCCCTGGATCGTGCCGATGATGGCTGTCGCTTTCGTGCGGCGGAGAATGTTTCTGAGCGCCAATCCGCTCGCCATCGCGTCCGGGTCCGGATCGTTGTGGAGCATGATCAGGACGCGATCGGCGTCGCTGAGATATCGCTGATACTGCTGGACGCGCGCGCGGGTCAGCGATCGACTGAGCTCGGTCAGCAGCGGCCCACCGAACAGCTCCGACATCGCCAGGTACGAGACGTCAGGGAAGTCGGTGTGCAGCTCCTCCGCGCGCCTGGCCGTCGCGGTCGCGCCGATGCCCAGCACGTACACGAGCGTCCCGCCGGCGTCGCGGACCGCTTCGAGGATCTTTTTCAGACTGCGGCGGGCATTGTCTTCGATGATGACGCAGGTGCTGGGGCCGAGATCGGCTTTGACGTAGGTGTCGGCGCGGCGGGGATCGCCAGCCACCACGTTGACGCCGGCGTCATGGAGGCGCCTCGCGACCGGCCGGCCTTCGACAATGAATTCGACTTCGAATCCGGGGAGCAGGATCTCGTTGAGCATCCCGATCACCAGCTCGTCCTGGCAGACAGCTAGGCACCGCATCGGATTATCAACCCACGATTATACGTCCCGCAGAGTTACCGGGCAGACAAAGGTCTGCACCACCGACAGGCAAGTTGCAGTGCAGGCCTTCAGGCCTGCCCGTGGTGGTGTTAGAGTGCAGAGCTGTGAATCGCCGCTGCCGTCTGCTGGCGTGTGCGCTCGCCTTGATCGCCGCGACCTTCGCGCGGCCGGCGGCACAGCAGGTGCCCGTCTTCCGGACCGCGGTCGACCTGGTCAACGTGGGCGTCACGGTGACGGACAGGAAAGGCCGGCTGATGACCGGTCTGACGGCCGGCGATTTCGAGGTATACGAGGACGGGCAGAAGCAGGCGGTCCGTTATTTTGCCGCCGGCGACGGCCACGATCAGGCCGGTTCCGAGATGCACCTCGGCCTCTTGCTCGACGTCAGCGAGAGCATGGGCGAAGACATCAAATTCACCAGGACCGCGGCGATCAAGTTCCTGAACACGCTCCTCGATGCGGTCGATGTCACGGTCGTCGATTTCGACACGGAAGTGCGGGCCGCCCGATACAGTCAGAACGAGTTCGCGCGCCTGATTGAACGCATCCGTCAGCAGAAGACGACCGGCATGACGGCGCTGTACGACGCCATCGGCGTTTATTTGGACGGCGCGTCGGCGCAGGACGGCCGCAAGATCATGCTGCTCTATACCGACGGCGGCGATACGCGCAGCTCGCTGCGGCTGAGCGAGCTGATCGATCTGCTGAAGGCGTCCGACGCGACCGTCTACGCCATCGGTGAGCTCGAGCATCAGTCCTCGTCCGCGCGCGAGCGCGCGCGATCGTTGCTGCAGACCATCGCCCAGACCACCGGCGGCCAGGCGTTTTTCCCGAGCTCGGTCAAGGAGCTCGAGCAGATGTACGACAAGGTCCTGGCCGAGATCCGCGCGCAATACACGATTGGGTATCTGTCGACCAACGAGAAGACCGACGGCAGTTGGCGAAAGGTCGAGATCAAGATCGCGACGAAAGACAGCAGAGATTTACGCATCCGTTCCCGCAAAGGCTATTTCGCCCCCTATAAGCCCGCCAAGCCCTAGGAGCCCGTCCGAGTAATGCCGAAACGGGCTCCTAGTAGGCGCGCTGCGCGCGCGTCCGTTCCATCATTGGCTTTTTCGCCGGCGAAGCCGGCCTACTAGG
Source organism: Acidobacteriota bacterium (assembly GCA_023265175.1). Taxonomy (GTDB): domain Bacteria; phylum Acidobacteriota; class Vicinamibacteria; order Vicinamibacterales; family CAVVIG01; genus JAHFUI01. The sequence continues at coordinate 13,002 of JAHFUI010000003.1, read as the reverse complement.
AGCGTGTTCCGGTTACTCAGACACGCTTCTAGGAGCAAAGCCGCGCGGATAGGGGAGCCTTGACACACGGCCCTAACTGTCCTACTGTCATAGGACGGTAAGAGCTGGCGATGCGCTTCAAGTTGAACTTCAAATCCGGCAAGCCGGTCTACCTGCAGGTGGTCGACCAGGTGAAAGTCGCCGCCGCCTCGGGGTCGATCCAGGCCGGCGAGCCGTTGCCGTCCATCCGTCCGCTCGCGGAGGAACTGCGCGTCAACCGCAATACCGTGGCCAAGGCCTACGCGGAGCTCGAAAGCCAGGGCGTGATCGAGACCGTCGCCGGCAAAGGCTCCTTCGTCAGCGCGAACAACTCGCCCTTGAAGAAAGCCGTGCGTCTCGAGCTGTTGGCGCAGGAGATTGATACCGCGGTGATTCAGGCTCACCACCTCCAGGTCGGCAAAGCGGAGTTTCTGCGCCTGGCGGAAGATCGATTCGACGCGTTCCAGGACAAGCGCGATCGCGCCGCGACGTCATGAGGCCTATGAATCCCGAAAACACCGTCATCGACATCGACAATCTGGTTCGCCGCTTCGGCAGCGCCGACGCCGTGAACGGCCTCAGCCTGCGCGTGCAACTGGGACGCTGCTACGGCTTCTTCGGCCGCAACGGCGCCGGCAAGACGACGACGATCAAATGTCTGTTGAATCTGCTGCGGCCGACGAGCGGCCGGGTGAAGGTCTTCGGCCTGGATCCTGCGCGTGACGAAGTCGCCGTCAAATCGCGGCTCGCATACGTGCCGGACGCCGTCGCTTTCTATCCCTGGATGACCGTGCGCGGCACGCTCGACTACTTCGCGTCGTTCCGCGAGCGCTGGAACCAGCGCACCGAAGCGGCGCTGGTCGATCAGTTCCGGCTCGATCTTCGCCAGAAGACCAGCCATCTGTCCAAAGGGCAGCGCACGCAGTTGGCCCTCATCGCGGCCATCTGCCCGGAGCCGGAGTTGCTCGTACTCGACGAACCGACCTCGGGCCTCGATCCCATCGTCCGCCGCGAGTTCATTCAGACGGTGATCGGCGCCTACCAGGACGGCGACCCGGGGCGCCGGACGGTGTTCGTCTCGACCCACCTGATCTCAGAGTTCGAGGGGTTGATCGACGAGTTCACGATCATCGAGCACGGACGCGAGGTGCTTACGCTGGAGGCCGACGCCGCACGCGCGCGTTATCAGAAGATCTACGCCCACTTTTCCGATGAACCGGGGACGCTCGATCTTGGCGGCGCTCATGTGTTTCGCCAGCGAGGACGCGACGTGGAAGTCGTCGTCAACGGCGACTCGGCGGACGTCATGGAGCGCTTGCGGCTGCGGTCGCCCGAAACGCTGACCACCGAAGCGCTCACCCTGGAAGAGATCTTCGTCACGACGCTCCAGCCCGGGGGAGCGATGGTATGACGCCCTCCGCGCAGTTTGCGTTTCACTCCATCACGAAGGAGATTGGGGCGCTGTCGCTCGGCTTTCTGGCGTCTGTCGTCGCGATGGTCGCCGCCATCGTGTTCCGGCGATACAACGGGTTGGTGATTGCCGCGTACTTCCTCGGAGCGGCGGCGCTCGGCGCGCTGTCCATTGGCCACGAGTACAGTCACCGAACCGTCAGCCTGTTGCTCTCGCAACCGGCGCGGCGCCAACGTCTTCTTCTCGTGAAACTGGGCGTGCTCGCCGCCATGCTGCTGGCCCTGGGTCAGGTCGCGGGCGTCGCCTTCCCCCATGTTCTCGCGCCGTCGCAGAGGCTGGCGTTTGCCCTGCTACCGATGCTCGGCGGTCTGTTCGTTGCGCCGTGGCTCACGATGGTGTGCCGCAGCCCGATCGCCGGCACCGTCTTCACCATCGCGGTGCCGGGTGTGTTGGTGACGGTGAGCCAACGGCTGTACGTCGTGGCATACGGGCGCGAGCCCTCGACGGACTTCGAGATGGCCGTGCTGTGGCGCGGAATGCTGGTCCTGTGCGCGATCGGAGCCGTCATGAGCTGGCGCATGTTCATGCGGCTCGAGGCGATTGACGGTCGCGGTCCGGATGTGCGCCTGCCTCAGTGGCTGCGCGTGCGATTCACGGCGAGCGAGATCGTATCCGTCACGAAACAGCATCGCATCTGGTTGCTCGTCAGGAAGGAAATTCACCTGCAGCAGATGGCGCCGGTGGTGGCTGGACTCTATCTGGTCGGCTGGCTCACGCTCGTGAGACCTCGCGTCCACGATGTGGACGATGCGTTCAACGTGCTCACGGTCTTCTACGGCGCCATGCTCTCGATGCTGATTGGCTCGCTTGCCAGCGCCGACGAACGGCAGCTCGGCACGCTCGAGTGGCAGCTGCTCCTGCCCGTCGCGGCCTGGAAGCAGTGGGCCGTGAAGGTCGGAACGGTGCTCGCCCTGGCGCTGCTGCTGGCGTTCGGCGTACCGGCGATGCTGGCGTTCGCCAATCCCGCGCTGGACATGGGACGCTTCGTCCGGCCGGAGCCCGCGGCCGCCGTGGCCGTGCTCACGATCGGCAGCCTCTATGTTTCTTCTCTCAACACCAGCGGACTCCGGGCGTTGCTCGTGTCGCTGCCGGCAATCGTTGTGGCCGTGCTGTTTCTCGAATTCCTGTTCGAATATCCGGGGGCCGCGGTGTTCGCGATCATCTCGCGTCAGTTCAGCGGTGTGGCGGCGCCAGTCGCCATCAGGACGACCCAACTCCGTCTGATGGGTTGGCTGCGGCTCCTTCTCTCGGTCGGCTTCCTCGTGATGGTGCTTCGTCTCGCGCTGACGAATCATCAGTCGGCCGATCGCACCGCCGCTCGGGTGTGGACGCAGGTGATCTGGATGGTCTTCTGCGTGACGATCGGCGTCACGCTGCTCGCCAGCGCGGCTGCGCTCTCTCGGCTGTCATTGTTCTAGCCTTATTCCGCGCGCAATGCCGCGGTCGGGTCCGACCGGACCGCGGGGCCGACCGCGGTCAATCGAAGTCCGCCGCTGAGCTCCAGATGGAAGATGTCAGCCGATCGAGCGCCGAGCCCGCGGCGCTGGCCTCTGGCCTCTCAACCTCCAGTCTGCTCGCATCTCCTTGCCAAACGGTGGCTGTAGTACGATGGCAAGTTCACATGCCTTCGATGTACGACCGCTTCAATCTGGTGTCGGATTTTCAGCTGGCCGGCGACCAGGCGCGCGCGATCGCCGAGCTCGTCGAAGGACTGGAGCGCGGCGACACACACCAGGTGCTGCTGGGTGTAACCGGCTCGGGCAAAACCTTCACCATGGCCCAGACGCTCGCCCGGGTGAACCGGCCAGCGCTCGTCATGGTCCACAACAAAACACTTGCGGCACAGCTGTACCAGGAGTTCAAGCGCTTCTTTCCCGAGAACGCGGTCGAGTATTTCGTCAGCTACTACGACTATTACCAGCCCGAAGCCTACGTTCCGGCCACCGACTCGTACATTGAGAAAGAAGCGACGATCAACGACGAGATCGATCGGATGCGCCTGTCGGCTACCAGGTCGCTCTTCGAACGGCGCGACGTCATCATCGTCGCCAGCGTATCGTGCATTTACGGCCTCGGATCGCCCGAGGCTTACTACGGCATGCTGCTGCCGCTCGAGCGCGGTCAACGTATCGGGCGCGAGCAGGTGCTGCGGAAGCTGGTCGAGATCCAGTACGAGCGGAACGATCACGATTTCGGACGCGGCACCTTTCGCGTTCGCGGCGACATCGTCGAGGTGTATCCGTCGTACGAAGAGCAGGGCCTGCGCATCGAGCTCTTCGGCGACGAGGTCGACGAACTTGCCTCGTTCGATCCGCTGACCGGCAAGACGCTGCGCCGCCACGACAAGATTGCGGTCTACCCGAAGTCGCACTTCGTCGCGCCGCGCGACCGCACGAAGAAGGCGGTCGAATCGATCAAGGAAGAGCTCGCCTGGTATCGGTCGAAACTGGAGTCGGAAGGGAAGCTGCTCGAGGCCCAGCGGCTGCACCAGCGGACCATGTTCGACCTCGAGATGATCCGCGAGATCGGCTACTGCCACGGCATCGAGAACTACGCGCGGCATATCAACGGACGCGCGCCAGGGGAGCCGCCGCCGACGCTGCTCGATTACCTGCCGAAGGACTCGCTGATCATCGTCGACGAGAGCCACCAGACGGTCCCCCAGATCCGCGGCATGTATCACGGTGATCGCTCGCGCAAGGAAGTGCTGGTGGCGTATGGATTCCGTCTGCCGTCCGCGCTGGACAACCGGCCGCTCGACTTTCAGGAGTGGGAACAGCGCGTCGGGCAGGCGGTCTTCGTGTCCGCGACGCCTGGACCCTACGAGCTCGCCAAATCGCAGGGCGTCGTCGTCGAACAGATCATCCGGCCGACCGGACTCATCGATCCGCCCATCGACGTCCGGCCGGTCAAGGGACAGGTCGACGACCTGCTGCAGGAGATCCGGATCCGGGCCGAGCGGCACGAGCGGGTCCTGGTCACGACGCTGACCAAACGGATGGCCGAGGACCTGACGCAGTACTACCAAGAGCTGGGCGTGCGGGTTCGCTACCTGCACTCCGACATCGAGACCCTCGAGCGCGTCGAGATCCTGCGGGACCTGCGGCGCGGTACGTTCGATGTCCTGGTCGGCATCAACCTGCTCCGCGAGGGTCTGGACCTGCCAGAGGTGTCGCTGGTGGCGATTCTCGACGCGGACAAAGAAGGGTTTCTGCGATCGGCGGGATCGCTCATCCAGACCTCAGGGCGCGCCGCGCGAAACGTCCATGGCCGCGTCATCATGTACGCTGACAACGTGACCGATTCGATGCGCACCGCCATCGGCGAGACCGGCCGCCGCCGCGCGATTCAGGCGGCGTACAACGAGGAGCACGGGATCACGCCGCAGTCGATCATCAAGCAGATCGACGACGTGATGTCGAGCGTCTACGAGCGCGATTACCTGACGCCGGCATTCGACCGCGACCTGGAGCGGTTCAAGACGCAGGCCGAGTTCGATGCGTGCGTCGCCTCGATGCAGGAGCAGATGAAGGCGGCGGCCGCCAACCTGGACTTCGAGAAGGCGGCATCGCTCAGGGACGAGATCAAGCGGCTGCGCGACCAGGAACTGGGACTGCTTCGGCCGGTGCGGAGGGCCTGACGCGCGTGTTGCACGCGATCGAAGAGTGGTTGAAGAAAGCCGCGCTCGAGGTGCAGGAGTACGTCCGCCTCGTCGGCGCGGCGTTCCGAGGCATCGTCACGCCCCCGATCTACGGCCACGACATCATCGAGCAGTTCGACGCGCTTGGCTGGGGATCGCTGACGGTGGTGCTCCTGACGGGGCTCTTCACCGGTGCGGCGCTGGCGTCGCAGACCGGCCTGACGCTTGACCAGTTCGGTGCGCGGCCGGTGGTGGGCCGGCTCGTGAGCACGTCGATGGTGATTGAGCTCGGCCCCGTGCTGACGGCGCTCATGCTGACGGGCCGCATCGGGTCGGGCATCGCCGCCGAGCTCGGCTCGATGGTCGTGACGGATCAGATCAACGCGCTCCGGGCGCTCGGCACCGACCCGGTTCGCAAGCTCGTGGTGCCGCGGATGCTCGCGGGCATTTTCATGGCGCCGGTCTTGACGATCGTCTCCGACTTTGTCGGGATCTTCGGCGGCTGGGTCGTGGCCCGGTTTCAGCTGCAGGTGGCGAGCAGCCTGTACTGGTCGTCGGTGACCGACGTGCTGTTCGTGCAGGACATCGAACAGGGCCTGATCAAGCCGTTCGTCCTCGGCTTCCTCATCGTGACCATTGCCTGTCACGTCGGCCTGCGCACGAGCGGTGGGACGCAGGGTGTCGGCAGGGCGACGACCGTGGCCGTGGTCGGGGGATCGGTCGCCGTGATCGCGGCCGACTTCTTCGTGACGCAGATTCTGGTCTGGACGATCTACTGATGGCGACCGCGCGGGAAGTCCTCGGGAAACCCGGCGCGCCGGCCGTCGTGTTCGACCACGTGCGTCTCGCGTTCGACGAGAAGGTCGTGCTCGACGACCTGAGCTTCACGCTCATCAAGGGCCACACGAAGATCATTCTCGGGGCGAGCGGATCGGGGAAGTCGACGGTCTTGAAGATCATCGTGGGGCTGCTGCGCTCGGATGCCGGTGTCGTGTGGGTGAACGGGGAGCGCGTCGACCAGATGACCGAGCGGCAGCTCATGTCCGTGCGAGCCGACCTCGGCATGATCTTTCAGGAAGGCGCGCTGTTCGATTCGCTGACCGTCCGGGAAAACGTCGGCTACAAGTACTTCGAGGAAACCGACATGCCGATCGAGCAGGTGGATCGGCGCGTCGAGGAAGTGCTCGGGTTCATCGGTTTGAGCGAGCACATCTACAAGATGCCGTCGGAGCTCTCTGGCGGGCAGCGCCGCCGCGTCGCGATTGCCCGCGCCATGGCCTTCAAGCCGGGCATCCTGCTCTACGACGAGGCGACGACCGGGCTCGATCCGATCACGGCCACCACGGTCGACGACGAGATCATCAAGTTGAGGGATCTGGAAGGCGTGACCTCGATCGTCGTGACCCACCAGCTGCGCGACGCGTTCTACATTGCCACGCACATGGCCGTGCGCGACGGGTCGGGCGCGGTGCGGGTGGTGCCGGCCACGCCGGAAAAGGCGGACGAAGCCGAGTTCATTATGCTCAAAGACGGCTTCATCTGTTTTGAAGGCAACGCCGAAGAGCTCCGGCGCTCGAGTGATCCGTATCTGAAGGCGTTTTTGTCCTGAGGACCCGTTATGCCTCGAACACGTTCGCTCGCGTGGTCGGAACTGAAGCTCGGCGTTCTGACGATCGTCGCCATCATCGTCGCCTCGGTCACGGTCTTCATGGTGATGGGCGGCCGCGGGTTCTTCTGGCAGCGGTACTCGTTGAAGACACGGTTCGGCAACGTGGCCGGTCTCAAGCCGGGGTCGCCTGTACGGGTGGCCGGCAAGGAAGTCGGCGCTGTCAGCGACGTCCAGTTCTCCGGTGAGCAGGTCGAGGTGATCTTCGAGGTCAATCGGAGCGTGCGCGACAGCATCACCACTGGATCGGTCGCCACCCTCGGCTCGGTGTCGCTGCTCGGGACCGGCGCCGTGGATATCACGCTGTCTCGGCGGGGGACCTCCATTCCGGAATGGGGCTACGTGCCGGCTGGACCGGCGCCCGCGCAATTCTCCGACCTTGCGACGCAGGCGAATCAGGGGGTGCAGGAGATCAGCAAGCTGGTACAGGACATCCGTCAGGGTCGCGGAACGGTCGGCAAGCTGATGACTGACGATCAGTTGTACGTGGAGCTTCACAAGTTCGTGGCGGCGGCCGCCGAGGTCACCCGAGGCATTCAGCAGGGTCAGGGATCGATCGGGCGGTTTATGAAAGACCCGAAGATCGCGAACTCGCTCGAGGCGTCGCTCAAGAATCTCGAGACGATGACCACTCGCATCAATGCCGGCGAAGGCAGCCTCGGCAAGCTGCTGAAAGACGACGCGTTTGCCTTGGCGTTGACGGACACGACGTCCAACCTGAAGGAGCTGACCGGCAAGTTGAATCGGGGCGAAGGCACGGCCGGCAAGCTGATGACCGACACGGCCTTGTACAACCGGCTCAATTCCTTGAGCGACCGGTTCGACCAGCTGCTCACGCGGTTGAACGACGGTCAGGGCACGATGGGGCAGTTGCTGAAAGATAAGCAATTATATGAGAACATGAACGGCGTGGTGACCGATCTGCGGACGCTGGTCGCCGACATTCGGAAGGATCCGAGGAAATACTTGAACGTGAAAGTCAGCATCTTCTAGTAGGGAGCATGACAATGGCGAGAGATGAAGGAGCGGGTGCGGGGAGCGTGCTGTTGGCGTTCCTGCTGGGCGCGGTGAGCGGCGCGGCCGTGGCGCTGCTCTATGCGCCGGCGCCGGGGCGTGAGACCCGCGAATTCCTGGGCGACAAGGCCCGCGAAGGACGGGAACGGGCGACCGCCGCGGCCGAGAAGGGACGTCAGGTGATCAACGAAGGGCGCGAGACGCTGGCGACCGCCATCGAGCGCGGGCGCGAGGCGTATCAACAGACCCGGTCGCGGGAAACGACGTGATGAGCGTCTGGTCCGAGGTCTTTCTCGGCGTCATCGCGGTCGCGACACTTGCGACGGCCATCGTGCAGGTCGGCGTCCTCATTGCCGCCGGCCGTCTGGCGCGCCGCGTCGATCGACTCGTGGATCAAGTCGAGCGCGAGCTGGCGCCGGCCTTCGGCCATGTGAACGCGATCGGCCGCGACGCCGCGCGGGCCGTCGCTCTCGCGACGGCGCAGGTCGAGCGCGTCGATCGCCTCTTCGCTGATCTGCCGACGAGAATCGAGGAAGCGCTGACCGCCGTTCAGAACAGCCTCATCGCGCCCGCGCGTGAAGGCAAGGCGCTCTGGCACGCGCTGCGCACGGCGATGGACGTCGTCCGCGAGGCGCGGCGAAACGCGCGCGCCCGGCGCCGCGCCGAAGACGACGACGCGCTCTTCATCTGACTCGGGGCAACCCTCGCCATCATTGTCGTTGCTCTTCGCAGCAGTTCGCAAGGATGGTGCAATGAGAGACGGACATCCGACCTGTACCGGTGACAGCCGTGGGACCACGCGTCACCCTTGCGTTGGCGCATGAGCGTGGCGCCAGGTGCGCTCGATGACATCAACGCAACGCTTTGCGGCGATCGCGATGCTCGAGCGATTACCACGCGGGAGTGGCACAACCAGTGCATAAGCTGGCCTGTTCCCAGAGGCTCATATGAAACGTCCCATGCTGATCGCGCTCTTCCTGGCGTTGACAGCGGTCGCGTGCGACAACGGTAGTAGTAGCACGACGCCGACCACCCCATCACAGACGCTCGGGACGGACATACTCGTGGGGACCGTGCCTCCGCCGGTGAACGGTGTCTTGCAAAGCGATTTCAAATCTTTTGCGGTCGGGCAAGGTGGCGGGCAAGTGAGCGTGACGCTGACGTCCGCCGTGGAAACGCTTCCTGGAGGAAGCCTGCTCACGACGGTCACCATGGGTCTGGCCGTCGGAACACTGAGCGGAACGACGTGCACCATTTTTCCCCCCTCTATCACGGCCCAGGGGGGCAGCACCGCGCAGCTCTCGGGCAGTCTGGCGGCGGGCTCCTACTGCGTGCAGGTATCAGACGCAACCAGCCAGTTGGGCCCCGTCGCGTGGGCAGTCGCCGTCGTCCATCCATAGGAACGTCATTCGATCGTCTCGTCCCTGTCGTCCGGCACGGAGTCTGTGACGACCACGTTCGTGTACCTCCAGGCCACTCGGCCCGTAGCGGCGTCCCGGCCATGGGCGCGCTGGACTCTCCCCCAAGGTCAGGCCGCACGATCGCGTGTGAGCGGAGGCCGCGTGAGCAAGCTGTATCAGGTACAGGAATTCGCCAGGCTGACCGGCGTCACGGTCAAGGCGCTTCACTACTACGACCGGCTGGGACTGCTGAAGCCGCGACGTACGCACGCAGGCTACCGGCTGTATGCGTCGAGCGATCAGGAGCGCCTCGAGCAGATCATGGCGCTCAAGTTCATCGGCTTGCCGCTCCGGCAAGTCAAACGGCTGCTCGACAGCGGCGCGGCGGTGCGTGCTGCCGCGATGGCTGCGCAGCGCCGGACGCTCGAAGGACAACGCGAGCGCCTGGATCGCGCCATTGCCGCCACCGACTGGGAGCTGTACGAAGCCAGACGGCAGGCCGCGAGCGCCGGCATCGAGCGGGCGCCCGATCGGTTCTACGAATCGCGCGTCACGCTCTACCGCGACATCGCGGCCGCACTGGACGAGGACGTGACGACTGACCGCGCTCGGGCGCTCATCGCGCGTTGGCGCGCCATCATCGACGACGAGACCGAGGGCGACGAAGCGGTGAAGACACGGATGAAATGCGTGTGGGCCGGGCGCCGGACTTGGCCGCCCAGACTGAAGCGTTACGTCGCGTCGCTCTATCAGATGGAGCCGGAGACCTGGGCGCAAGTCACCGACTTCATCGATCGAGGCCTGGCGCGGGCATAGTTAGGACGGGTCCTTACCTGCCGACCAGGTGCGCGTCGGAGCGTTCGTTCTCGTTGCAGATGAATTCAATCAGCTCGTCTGACGGTGCCAGACGCTGGTTGAAGCGCACCGTGAACGGCTTCGTGTACGCTTTCGGATCGTCGATCGTGACGTCGATGACGAGCGTGCCGTAATTCGTCCGGCGGAACCGCTCGGTAATCTTCGCCTTATCGGTGAGCGGGCTGCCCCAGATGTCGAGCCACCCGCCGTCGCGCAGGTTCGTCGTCTCGACCACGAGCGTGTCGCCTTCCCAGTGGCCGACCGAGTAGCCGTACCACCACGGCGTCGGGTCGTTGTTCGGCAGCGGACGGCCGTCCATGAAGATCTGACGCAGGCCGTAATTTGCTTCGTAGATAATGACGATCAGGTCCTTCGTCTGGACGATCTTGCGCGGCTGAATATGCTCGTGAAACTGGAGCAGGCCCATCGGCAGGCAGTGGGCGTCGGGGTTGTCCTTGTCGTTGTCGGCGCGGCGCTGGTCGAGGAGCACCTTGGCCCACGGCTGAAACGGCAGGCCGTCGGTGAAGCCGGCACCGACGTTGAAGAAGCTCGCGAGCGGCGGCGTGCCGTCGGCCGGCAGTGCCGGCGGCGCGCCTCGTCTTCCGCCTCCACCGCCCCCAGGGGCGCGGTTTTCCCAGATGCCGGAGAAGTCCGGCTTGCCGTCGGCCATGAGGGGCGTGGGCGCGTCCAGATTCGGTTTGCCGTCGGCCGCCTTCGGCACTCCGGGTGGAACATACGCGGGCCACTGCGCCGAGAGCGACGGCGCGACGATGACCGCGAGAGTGAGTGTGAGAGCGGCGCTGGTACGCATTTTCATGGTCATGATGTTACTGCACGGCGAGCGTCCGAGAATGGCGTTCTTCCGGTCGAGGATCTTCTGTCAGGACTGGCGCGTCTAAGGTTGAGAACGAGCGCCGCGCTGTCGAGAAGAGGCGGCTCGCAGGCATGATGAAGGTGTGTCGAGTATGAAGAGACCGCTGGCGATCATCGCGCTCGTGATGGCCATCTCCCTGACGGCATCAACGGCTCCGCCGCTCGCGGCCCAAGCGGCACCCGCCACTTCGACGGATCGCATTCCGGAGTTCGAAGTCGCGACCGTGAAAATCAATAAGTCTGGGGGCACGCAGACGCAGTTGGGTGGCGCCGGCGGCCGCATCTCGGTCACGAACATGCAGCTGCGCGGCATCATCCAGTCGGCCTACCGGATACGGGCGAACCAGCTCGTCAACGTGCCCGGATGGGTCAACACCATGCGCGTGGACATCGTCGCGAAGGCCGACCCCATCTTCTCGTTCCAGCAGCTCCAGACCATGTTGCAGCCGCTGCTCGTCGAGCGCTTCAAGCTGGCCTTCCACCATGAGATGCGCGACCTCGATGTCTTCATGCTCGTGCTCGCGAAGAAAGACGGAACGCTGGGGCCGCGCCTGAAGCAATCGGCCACCGACTGCGCCGTGCTCGGCGCAGCGCCACGGAACACGCTGACGCCGCCACAGCCAGGCGAGCGGCCCGCCTGCGGCATCATCCCGTCGGGGCCGGGCCACATTGTCGCCGCCGGATTCAACATGAACGCCTTCACGGCCGTGCTCTCGCTGACGACCGGCGGCCGCCAGGTGATCGACCAGACCGGCTTGACAGGCGGGTACGACATCGACCTGACCTACACGCCCGACGCGCTCTCCGCCTCGGCACTCGCGTCGCGGCCGGATCCGGGAGCGCCACCCCCAATCGGTGGCGTCGACGCGAACGGGCCGTCCCTGTACACGGCGGTTCAGGAGCAACTCGGTCTGAAGCTGGAGCCGAAAAAGCTTTCCATGGACGTGATGGTCATCGATCATATCGAGCCGCCGGAAGAGAATTGAATTTCCGGCGTGAAAACCAGTTGCCAGCACACCCCGCGGCGATAGGACGAAGCCGCTGGCACGGCGAACACGCGACGTCGTGGCGCGACCCTCGTCACCTCGAACGTCGCCGAAATGCAGGGTCTCAATGCTGGCTGTGGACAACAGACCGCGTGAGGGCGCGCCTCACGAGCGCGCCGCGACCCTCGCGCTCTGGGCGCTCGTCGCCGTCGTGTCGCCGAGTAGCGAGCTCGTGCTCCAGCTTTCGGCCGGAGCCGTGCCTGGCTCGCTGCTCTGGTTCAGAATCGGCGTACTTGCCGCCGTGCTGGCCATCGGCGTCATCGATGCAAGTGCTCGCACGTTGCGGGCATTCTGCCTGGCGTATGGCTTCCAGTTGATTGTGGTCGCCGTGCTCAGAGCGATCAGCGACTCCAATTTCTATCAGGCTCTTGTCGCGCGAGACGGCTTCGTCGGCAGCACGTTGCTCCTGAAAGCCGTGACGTTCGCAATGCTGGCTCCAGCCATCGTGTGGTTCCTCCGGCAGCGGGATTGATTCTATTTCCGCATCGGGAATCTATCGGCGACGGTCGAGCCCGCGTGGATCTGGATTCAAAGTCTGCCGGTACGCTGGACTGTTGCCGGACCGGTCGTTGGAGCGATTGGCGCACTCTCCGTCTGGCTCGTGGTAAGCCCGGCCAACCCGTCGCTGCCGCGGTCGTTTGTGATGGCGCCCTGGGCCGTCGTGTTCGGCTCGCTCAATGCGTTCACCGAAGAGTTTCTCTACCGCAACGCGCTTATCCCGGCCATCCGGCCGCAATTCGGAACGCAGCACGCCCTCGTTGCCAGCGCATTCATCTTCGGCAGCGGCCACTGGAGCGGTCTGCCCTCCGGCGCGATCGGCGTGGCGCTCACGCTGGTCCTCGGATACATCGCCGGCAAGGCGATGGTCGAAACGAAGGGCACGTTCTGACCGTGGTTCATGCACTCACTTCCGGACTGATCACTTGACAATGCCGCCTATCGTCCCTATCGTCCGTGGGCCACTCGTTCGCGGCTCCACCCGGCGAGGAAAGTCGCTGGCATGCTCAGGCGGCATCGCG
>JAHFUI010000206.1 GCA_023265175.1 Acidobacteriota bacterium | reverse complement strand
GATCGGCCGGCCGCACGCTCTGCGATGCGCCCTGCTCGAAGACGTGGAATCGCCGGCCGGTCAGCACGTCCTTCAGATCGAGGCTCCGGCCCGGCCTCACCTGCTCGACGGCGAAGACGCTCATCGGACTCCGGCAGGCGGTTTCAATGTAGGCCCGATCCAGGTCCGAGACGTCGGCTTCTGTCGTCGCGAGCCACTCCAGACCGATCGGCTGCGTGTTTTTTTCGCTCGTCGTTTCGGTGGAAGATGAGGGGATTCCGTCGTCGCGAGCCACTCCAGACCGATCGGCTGCGTGGGCCAGTCGGGATCGGCTTCGTCAGCGTCCGGGTCCGGCACGAATCCCAAAGCGAGCCACGGGACGAACATGGGGTCGAACTCGGGCGTCGTCGCCAGTACTTCCGGAACATCGTCGTAGTTCCAGAAGTCCTCCCCCAGGCGTGAACCATGATCGGCTCGGCCCATCTTTCGGCGACGAACCGCAGCAGTGCGTCCACCACGCGGCCCTCGGCGCTCCTGAGGCGCAGACGGGCGGAATCCTCCACAGCCCAGGCCGGCAGGCAGCAGTGCTTGAACTTGCGTCCGCTGCCGCAGGGGCAGGGATCGTTGCGACCAGGCGCGGCGATGGACAGGACGGACCATTCTACAATCCGCCGCCGGACTGTGGCCGCACAGCAGCACCATCGCACCACCGTCCCAGCCATGACAACCTGCCGCGACGCGTATAATGAGGGCGGAGCATTCAACGTGAGCTCGACCGACACCACCGAGCGGGTTCCAGTCCAGACCGACGCCGACGGCGTCGTCCGCGTTGGCGGCACGCGCGTCACGTTGGACACGCTGGTCGCGGCCTTTGACACCGGGGCGACGGCGGAAGAAATCGTCCAGCAGTATCCGTCGGTTGCTTTGGCCGATGTCTACTCGGTGATTGCCTACTACCTGCGTCACCAGCCCGAGATCCAGGTGTACCTCACGCAGCGTCGCCAGCAGGCCGCGCAGATCCGCGAGCAGAACGAGCGCCGCTTCGACCCGTCCGGCGTTCGCGATCGTCTCCTGGCCCGCCGCCGGTAGTCGCGAGCTGTTCGTGCTGCGATTAGCGGCCGACGAGAACTTCAATAGCGACATCGTCCGCGGCTTGGTGCGCCGGAAACCGGATCTCGACATCGTCCGGGTCCAGGACGCGGGACTTTCGGGGGCGAAGGATCCAGCGGTTCTCGACTGGGCCGCCGACGAGGGACGCGTGTTGCTGACGCATGACGCGGCGACCCTCACCAGGCATGCGTACGATCGCGTCCGCGCGGCGCGGCCCATGCCCGGCGTCTTCGAGGTCAGCCCCAGTGCGCCCATCGGCCACGCGATCGACGACCTGCTTCTGATTGTGGAATGCAAAACCCCAACTCATCGACCACGTACTGGCATTTCGCCTTCCCGCCGGCGAAACCGACGGCGCGGCAACCGTGGAGTTTTGCCAGTTGGCCCACCACGCTGCCGACCGCGCCGCTGGCCGCCGAAACCACCACCGTCTCGCCGGCCTTGGGCTTGCCGATCTGGAGCAGGCCGTACCACGCCGTGACTCCCGGCATGCCGACGACGCCGAGATACGCGGACGCGGGGATGTGACCGGTGTCCACCTTCCTGAGACCGGTGCCATCGGTGATGTGGTACTGCTGCCATCCTCCCATGCCGGCCACCATGTCGCCCGGCACGTACTTGTCGTCCCTGGACTCGACCACTTCGCCCACGGTGCCGCCGATCATGACGGCGTCGATCGGTTGGGGAGCGGCGTACGATTTAGTTTCGTCCATGCGGCCGCGCATGTACGGATCGAGTGACAGGTAATGCACTTTGATCAACACCTGGCCGTCCAGCAGTGTCGGCAGGTCGGTCTCGACCATTCTGAAGTTGGATTCTTGCGCCTGACCCTTGGGGCGGCTGGCCAGCACCCATTGCGTGTTGCGAATGCTCATGATTCAGGCTCCCATTCGGACGGCTCCCTTTTTCACCGCTCGCGGGGCCCCACCCCCGCTCGCCCGCGCCGCGGCGCTCGAAGACTCGCTCTCCTCGCGGGCCGCAGGCGCTCGAAAGGGCGCTTGCATTATCATGCGCCCATGCATTTTGAGTTTTCCGCCAAGACGCAGGAGCTCAGACAGCGGCTCACGGCGTTCATGGGGGAGCACATCTACCCGAACGAGCCGACATTCCGCGGCCAGATTGCCGAGGGCGACCGGTGGCAGCCGACGCGAATTGTCGAGGAGCTGAAAGCCAGGGCCCGCGCGGCCGGGCTGTGGAACCTGTTTCTTCCCGAAAGCGACTACGGCGCCCGGCTCACGAACGTCGAGTACGCGCCGCTTTGCGAGATCATGGGCCGTTCGGCGGCGTTCGCCCCGGAAGTCTTCAACTGCTCGGCGCCCGACACGGGCAACATGGAAGTGCTCGCGCGCTACGGCTCCCCCGAGCAGCGCAAACGATGGCTCGAGCCGCTGCTGGCCGGGGAGATTCGATCGTGCTTCGCGATGACGGAACCCGACGTCGCCTCCTCCGACGCCACGAACATCCGATCGAGCATCGTTCGCGGACCGGACGAATACGTGATCAACGGGCGGAAGTCGTGGATCTCCGGCGCCGGCGATCCGCGCTGCACAATCGCCATCTTCATGGGGAAGACCGATCCGGCCGCGCCGCGGCACAAGCAGCAATCGATGATACTCGTGCCGATGGAGTCGGCGGGCGTCACGATTCGGCGCATGCTGCCGGTGTTTGGGTACGACGACGCCCCGCACGGACACGCGGAGATTCTGTTCGAAGATGTTCGGGTGCCTGCATCGAACATGCTGCTCGGCGAAGGACGCGGGTTCGAGATCGCCCAGGGACGGCTCGGGCCGGGACGGATTCACCACTGCATGCGCTTGATCGGCACGGCGGAGCGCGCGCTCGAGGCGATGTGCCGGCGG
The DNA here is from genome assembly GCA_023265175.1 of Acidobacteriota bacterium. Taxonomy (GTDB): domain Bacteria; phylum Acidobacteriota; class Vicinamibacteria; order Vicinamibacterales; family CAVVIG01; genus JAHFUI01. Next base: position 4,633 of record JAHFUI010000206.1, on the reverse strand, counting down.
GTGAGGTCGCGCGTCGCGTTTGGCAAGCCGCTTGCCGAGCAGGGGACGATTCGGGCCGACATTGCCGAGTCGCGGATGGAGATCGAGCAGGCGCGTCTGCTGACGCTCAAGGCGGCGTATCTGATGGACACGGTGGGGAACAAGGCGGCCCGCGCCGAGATCGCCATGATCAAAGTCGTCGTTCCCCGGATGGCGCTCCGCGTGATCGACCGGTCCATTCAGGCGCACGGCGGTGGCGGCGTATCCGACGATTTCGGGCTGGCGGCGGCGTGGGCGCACGCGCGCACGATCCGCCTCGCGGATGGGCCGGACGAGGTGCATCGGGAGGCGATCGCGAAGCTCGAGCTCGCGAAATAGTGAAGGCGCGTGCGATGTGGCATCCCGCTATTTGCGTCCGCTGATTTGTGTGATGGCGATCGTCGGCGCCATCTCGCCGTCGCTCTCGGCGCAGTGGCCTCCGTACTCAGCCGCCGGAGCGCCCAGAACACCCGATGGAAAGCCGAACCTCGGCACGCCCGCGCCGAGGACCGCCGACGGCAAGCCGGATTTTTCAGGAATCTGGGAGAACTTTCGAAGCGAAGGCCAGGACAACGCGGGTGGAGCGAGCCGGCCCGTCAATGCGGCTTTTTTCGACGGCGCGCCGCCGTCCCTCATTGGCCTGTTCCGCGACATCGGCTCGGGCGTCACGGGTGGTCTACCGCTCCAACCATGGGCTGCGGATATCGTGAAAACGCGCATGGCGGAAAACAGCAAAGACAATCCCGATGCGCACTGTCTGCCGCTGGGTTTCATGCAACTGCACACACATCCAGATCCCAGGAAGATGGTCCAGACACCGAACCTGATCGTCATCATGTACGAGGCCAACTACGGCCTTCGGCAGATCTTCCTGGACGGCCGGCCCTTGCCGAGCGGCGATCCGCAACCGTGGTGGTACGGCTACTCGATTGGAAAATGGGACGGCGACACGCTGGTGATGGAGACGAGCCACTTCAGGGATGGAGGCTGGCTCGACGTCAACGGGAACCCCTTCACCGATGCCTTGAAACTGACCGAGCGGTTCCGGCGCGTGAATTACGGAACCCTGGAAATCGCGATCACGGTTGACGATCCGAAGGCGTACACTAATCCGTGGACCGTTACGGTGACCCAGCGGCTCATGCCCGACGCGGAATTGATTGAGTTCATCTGCCTGGAGAACGAAAAGGACGCGCAGCGCTTCGTCGGCAAGTAGCGACGGCGCTGCGCTCCCCGCGCGGCGATCTCATTCGACCCCGAATCGAAGCCGTCCCGGTCCTGCAGGAAGTGACACAGCTTGAGCAGATGGAACGCCACGAGGTTCTCGAACCGCGGTCCGGGCGCCGGCACCTGACTCCAGTCCCACAAGTACGCCTTCGGCATCTTCCGCAGGCTGCGGACCGCGCGGCTCTCAAACGGGCGGACACGGACGATGTAGTAGAGGCGCTCGAGGATGTCGATCCAACGGGTGAGCGCGCGGTGGCTGACGTCAAGATCCTCGCGCAGCGCGTTGAGCGACAGCGGCGAGGCGACGCGCTCCGGGATGAGATCGGCGAGGTGCTCGAGCGACGAGAGATCGCGAATGGGCTCGAGATCGCGCACGTCTTCGCGCACGAAGCGATCCAGACGTTCCTTCTGCCACCGGCGGTGCGTCCGGGCCGACTGCGCCAGAAACGGCTCCGGGAATCCGCCGTACTGCATGAGCGCGCTCACAATCTCCCGCGAACCGTCACCCACGCGGAGGGCGTGCCCTGGTGTCACCGTCGTGATGGTCGCCGCGGGCCCGGCTCCACGCGCTTCGTTGTGCGAGAAGGGGTGCAGCCGATAGTGGTGATAGCGGCCCTGCAGCGAGTCGCCGCCTCGCCGGTACACATCGAGCCGCGCCGATCCGGTCACCAGAAACCGCGTCGTCGCTCGATGCGCGTCGTACTCGCCCTTGAGCCAGCCCTTCCGGCCGCGCCACTTGTGCAGCTCGTCGAGGACGACCAGCGCGGGGTGGCCGGGCCAGCGGGCGGCGTGAATCTCCCTCCGATCGCCGCGGTTGTCCCAGCTCAGATAGAGGCCGCGCTCGGCAGTGGCCAGGATCTGCCTGGCGAGCGTCGTCTTGCCGACCTGGCGCGGCCCGGCAACGAGGATCATCTTCGCGGGCAGGTCTTCCAGAATCGGGGCTTCGAGATAGCGATGGCGCTCCACTGACAAATTGTGCTTGAAAGCAAATACGGTTGCAACAAAATATGCTTTGAGGCGCAAACGGCCACGCCCCGGGACCCGATCGAGAGAAGCACCCGCCACTCGACTCCACCAAACTGTTCCCGGTCGCCTGGCACGACAAGGACGACAAGGGGCACGATGGGGACCGCGGCACCGACGATCGTCACGGCAAATCGGGTAAGGCCGTCGCATGAGTGCGGCGTGGCCCGTGATTCGTCCCGCCGAACCGCACGTCCGGCTGCTGTCCGAATCCCTGCGCCTGGATGCTGCAGATCTGAAGAGGACTCTACGCCGTGAGTAGACCGTGAGCCTCGCTGAGCACCTGATCCGGCACGTCCTCCTGCAGGTTGTGCTCGCCAGGCAAGCCCTTGCAGCTCGCCTTCATCGCGCGGTCGCGCCAGATCGCCAGCACGTCGTACAGCCGTCCCATCGGCGAGCGCTCGCCCCACAACACCAGTGAGCGTGGCGTGTCCGCGCGGCTTTCGCGCCCGCCAACGCCTGCGACGTTCGGATCGGCCCCGCGTGGCGTGGCCAGCCTTTCCTGCCGATAAATCAGTCCGTGCGAAACACGTATCTGGTGACCTATGACATCTGCCACGACCGGCGGCTGGCGAAGGTCCATAAGACGATGCGCGGGTTCGGCGACCACCTGCAGTACTCCGTCTTCGAGTGCCAGTTCACGCAGGCGGATCTCGCGCGCTGCCGTCATCTGCTTTCCCAAGTCATCGATCACCGTGAGGATCAGGTGCTCTTCGTGGACCTCGGCCCCGTCGAAGGCCGGGGCGACCGGGTGATCAGCGCGCTCGGCAAGCCCTACGCGCCTATCGATGCGCCGTGCATCGTCGTCGGCCGCCGTGACGAGGACTGAGAATGAACGCCGAACCCAAGTCTACGGCAGCAGGTTTTCCGGAGCCCTCGCCGGCACGCGCGACGCTCCGTCGTTCCCTACTGGTTCCTGAATACCTCCCCGCCAGAATGCTCAACGAGTTCGTGTACTGCCCGCGGCTGTTCTTCTACGAATGGGTCGAGGGCGTGTTCCGTGAGAGCGGCGACACCGTCGAGGGAGAACTCCGGCACGAGAAGGTTCGTGGGCGAGCCGAAGCACTGCCATCCGCGGCCCAGAGCGGTGAAGAGAAGATTCACGCGCGCTCGGTGACGCTCTCGAGCGAGCGGCTGCGCCTGATTGCCACGCTGGATCTTATCGAGGGTTCGGGGATGACGGTCACGCCGATCGACTACAAGCGCGGCGCCCCGCGGACGAGCGGCGACGCACTCGAGGCGTGGCCGGCCGATCGCGCGCAGGTCTGCGCGCAGGCGCTGATCCTTCGCGACAACGGCTACACGTGCGAGGAGGCGATCGTCTACTACGACGCGACGAAGCAGCGTGTGCGCGTGGCGATAGATGCCCCGCTCGAGGCCGAGACGGTGGGTTTCGCTGCGCAGGCCCGCGCCACCGCCGAGCGCGGACGCATTCCGCCGCCGCTCGTGGACAGCCCCAAGTGCCCGCGCTGCTCCCTCGTGTCGATTTGCCTGCCAGACGAGACGCGCGCGTCGGCGGCGTTGCCCGAAGAGGAGGCCCAGCTTGCGCTGTTCGAAGAACTGGCCGCCGAGGCCGGCTCGATCGTCAGCGTCAGCACCAGGGACGAAGAGGTCCGACGCCTGGTGCCGGCACGCGACGACCTGAGGCCGCTCTACGTCACCGGTTACGGTCTGTCGATTGGCAAGTCGGGCGAGGTGCTGCAGGTTCGGGACAAACAAGGTGTGGTGCAGGAAGCGCGGCTCCACGACATCTCCCAGGTGAACGTTTTCGGCAACGTCACGGTGACGAGCGCCGCCGTGCAGGCGCTCTGCTGGGCCGAGAAGCCGATCGCCTTCTTCTCGACCGGCCACTGGTTCTACGGCCTGACGAGCGGGATGGGGCTCACGAACGTCTTCCTTCGTCGCGATCAGTTCGCCCGAGCCGCCGACGAGGCGTTCTGCCTGTTCGTTGCGCGCGACATCGTCGCGACGAAGATTCGGAACCAGCGGACGCTGCTCCAGCGAAATCACGTCGAGCCGCCGCCGCTGGTCCTCTCGAGGCTGAAGCGGCTCTCCGATTCAGCGCAGGCCGCCGGCGCCCTGGAATCGTTGCTCGGGATTGAGGGCACAGCGGCGCGACTGTACTTCGAGCAATTCGGCGGGATGCTCAAGGTTGAAGAGGACGACGAGCGGCCGGCGTTCGACTTCGCGACGCGCAACCGGCGGCCGCCGAAGGATCCGATCAACGCGCTGCTGTCGCTTGGCTACGCGATGCTCACGCGCGACTTGACGGTCGTCTGTCACACGATCGGATTCGACCCGTTCCTGGGCTTCTATCACCAGCCGCGATTCGGCCGGCCGGCGCTCGCGCTCGATCTGATGGAGG
>JAHFUI010000055.1 GCA_023265175.1 Acidobacteriota bacterium | reverse complement strand
TAGTCGACGCCGAAGGCGAGCAGCACGTTTCCAGGACGCCCGACGAACCCGCCGTAGCCCGAGTTCACGTACACCATCCCGCCCGCGACGACGGGACCGGGGCCGTCCATCGTGCCGCCGTTCGCCTTGACGCCGTTGACGGTCTCGAAGGCGCGGTTCGTGTCGAACTGCCAGACGATCGATCCGTCTTTCGTCGAATACGCGCGCAGGCCGCCGTCGGCGGAGCTCGACAGCACCGCGCCAGGGATGACGGTGACGGCCGCGCCCTGGGCGGCATTGCACTGCTGCGCGGTGCCGCACAGTTTCGGCGGCGGCGGCGTGTACCACGCACGCTCGCCGGTGTCGAGCTTCACGGCATGCATGCCGCCGGGAGCCTGCGTGAGAAAGTCGGACACGCCGAAATAGGCCTGTTGGCCGTCTGCGGCCGCGCCCCACTGGCCGCCGAGACCGCTCCCCTGCCCGATGCGATATTGCCAGACGAGCGCGCCGTCCTTGTCAGGATCGAGGGCGTACGCCATCCCGGATTTCTGCGGCAGGACGAGCAGATCGCGACCTTTCGGGCTCTTCGTCAGGAGCGGTGACGCGGAGAAGTCGTAATCCGGCCCCTGCTTCGCCGGGCATTTCGGGTTGTCCGGGTTTTCCGGCTGGCAACCCATCATCCAGACATCTCCCGGCAGGACCTGGTTCACCCATTTCGTCTTTCCGGTCTTCAGGTCGAGCGCGATGACCGCATCCGTCGTCCGCTGCGGCGGATCGGCGTAGCCGTTGCCGGTGGCGAAGTAGATCGCGTTGCGCCGGGGATCGACCGTGGGCGCGGCCCAGATGCCGCCGCCCGCCGGGCCGTACGTCTGCACGCCCTCCTTGGTCTTGCCGCGTGGCTTCGGCTCCTCGGCGATGCTGTAGCTCTTCCACACGACGGCGCCGGTGCTCGCGTCGAGCGACGAGACGCTCCCGCGGAACGTGCAGCACTCGTAGTCGGGCCGTCCTCCCGATCCTTCCTCGCCGATGCCCGCCACCGGCACGTACAGACGTCCGTCGTACAGCGTCGGCGCGCCGGTCACCACCGCGCCCGAATGCTCGTCCATCTTGCGCATCCAGATCTGTTTTCCCGTCCCGGCGTCGACGGCATACGCGTTCGCCTTGCTGTCGCCGATGTACACGGCGTACCCGTCCGCTCCCGACGCGCTCTTGTACGGTCCGACGACCGGAGCCGTCCGCACGCCCGCTTGCGCGCGGAACGTCCAGTACGTGCAGCCGGTTCTCGGATCGAGCGCGTACAGCGTGCCGGTCTCGCTCGCGACAAACAGGCGTCCACCCGCGATCGTCGGCTGCGCGCGGGCGGCCAGCACGCCGGGGAACCCGAACGCCCATTTCAATTTCAGCTTCGGCACATCCGCGCCGGTCAGCCCGCCCTTGTTCTGAAAGCGCGCGTTCGCGGCACTCGCGCCCCAGCCATTCCACGAAGATCCCGCGGCGGGATTGGTCAACGCCGGTGACGAGGCACATTGGCCGGTGGAGGTGGTCGACGACGACCCGACGGCGCGGCCCGTGAGGAACTCCGCCACGTCACGGCGTTCGGTGTCGGTCAGCTTCTCTGCCTGCACTCGCATGCTGCCGTTGGTTAGGGTGTTGACGATCGCGTCGGGCGCGAAGGTCGCGAGGACGGCCTGCGTCGGCGCCTTCGAGTCCGCGGCGGGACTCGCGTGACACGTGGCGCACGCGCGCTGGAACACGCCTGGCCCGCCCGGCGGCGGCGGCGGCGGAAAGACCGGCGGTGGCGTCTGCGCGAAGGCTGGCGCGGCAAAGAGGCCAAGAAGAACGGCGGACCTGGCCAGGTCCGAAAGACCGACGGCGAACAGCTCGTGTCTCATGGCACCCACTTGTGTCTGCAGGAAGTCATCTGTCAGAAACGTTCAATCGGCACAACCCGTCGCAATCGCAAGCGCCCGGCACACCTCGCGCATCTTCGGCAGGCCCAGGTGACCGAGACGTCGCGTGAGCCGAGTCTGCTCGACCGTCTGCACGTGATCAAGGTTGACCGCGGAATCGTGTTTCAACCCTTCAGCAATCCCGACGAGCACCTCGCTGGGAGCGCCGCGAACGGTCGATGTAATCGGGGCAACCATGACCGTGTGCAGCAGGCCGATGACCTCCTGACGCGTGAGCACGAGAACCGGCCGGCGCTTGTCGGGGGCACCAAACGTGTACATCCAGACCTCGCCTCGGGCTATGTCTCGGGCCATGCGCCCTCTGTCTCCCATCCCGCGAACTCATCGCCAAGCCCCTTGTCCTTCGAGTACGCGCGCCGATAGGCCTCCGCCGTCGTTCGCGCGCGGCGCTTGCGGAGATACTCGGCCGCCGCCCGGCGAAGCACGGCCGATCGCCCCATCTTTCGGACTTCATCGTCGGCGTCGAGCCGCCGGAGCAAGGGTTCGTCAAACAGAACCTGTATAGGTTTCATGTTGACATCTTATCATCATCATCCCGATCGGTCGGCTGTTTGAACGACCCGCGCGTGAAGGCGACAGACTCCTGGCTCCCGCCGCTGCTCACAGCGTGATCGCCTGATCGGGCATGTTCCCCGAAAGCGCCTTGTAGAGATCAGGGAAGCATCCGATCGGCACGCCGTCGAGCAGCTTGTCGGCGATCTCGCGCTCGTAGCAGCACTGGTCGCAGCCCATCAGCAGGATCCCCTTGCTCTTCGCCACGGCCTTCAGCCGCTCGCCAATCGGATTGCCCTTGACGAGCACGTAGTTGTTGTCCTCGAAGAAGAACATGCCCACGACGGTGGCCCCATGCCGATCTTCCTCCAGCTGCGGCAGGATCATCCGGCCGAGAACGTACGAGACGGTGTGACGCGAGGTCGCGAAGATGTAGGCCACTTTCATCGAGGGTCTCCTTGGCTGGCTGCCGTGAGCGCACGGAAGAAAGCGGCTACAGCGAGGGTCGAGACGGCCCGCTTGTCGGGCGGTATGTTGTTCAGCAACGCCACCACCCGCGCCGGCTCGACCGCCGACTCGACCTCGTGCGGGGTCAGGCCGACAGCTTCGCTGGCGACGAGCTCGCAGTACGCGATCAACGTCGCGCAGCTCGACGCGCTGAAGACGATGTCGCGCACGACTCCCTCGCGAACATCCACACTGAACTGCGCGAGGCGGCCGTCGTCGTCGCGCACGGGCTGGCCAACCGATGCCAGCGGCGCACGGCGCCGACGCCTCAATCCGTCGTCTATGTAGTCGATCACCGAGCGGCGAGAGCTGGACGAGCTGCAGCCACACGCCGGGGAAGTCGTTTCACATGTGAGCATCGAGCTGTGAATAGCCCACGCAAGGCTCGCTTGAAACGTCCGTCATTGCTCGGCAAGCCTGTTGCGGCCGGGAATGAGAAAAAGGCCGGCGCGCTGGAGCGAGCCGGCCTCGCGATCAACAACGAGATCGCTTCGTGCCCGAACTACTGCAGCATCGCGGTGATGTTGCGCTTGGGCACCTGTCCCACGGAAATTCGCGCGACCTCTTTCATCGTCTTGACGTCGACGGCGCTCACCAGGTTCGAGCCGGCGCAGGCGACGTAGACGGTCTTGCTGTCGGGGCTGAACGTCAGCCAGTCGGGATGATGCCCGACCGGCACGAGGCCGAGCGGCTTGAGATCCGGCATCGAGTACGCGGCCACGAAGTGGTACCACTTGCTGGTCGCCCACAGCGTCTTGCCGTCCGGCGTGATGCCGATGCCGTGCGAAGGCGATCCCTGGACGTTCAGGCTCTTCGTCACGCCCGGCAGATCGGGCAGCGTCACGCGGGAGATCTCCTTGTGCGCCGCGAAATCGACGACAGCGAATCCGTGGAAGTCTGAAATCTGCACAAACAGGCGGTTCGTCGATCCGTCGGGATTCTTCTCGAACGCCATCGGTCGCACGCCGCCGGCGAACTTCATCGTCCAGGCAATCTGCTCCGTCTGGCTGTCAATGACTGTCAGCGAGCGGCCCGCGACCGATCCGGCGACCACGTACTTGCCGTCGGGCGTGACGTAGGTGTTGTGGCCGGCGCCTTCAATCGGAATGCTCTTTACCTTCTGCTGGGACACCGTGTCGACAACGTCCACGGCTCCCGGGGCCTGGGCGATCGCGATGTACACCCGCCGTCCGTCCCGGGAAATCGAGAGGTTGTTCGGGTGGCCGCTGAGCGGAATCCGCTTCGTCACCTTCAAGGTCTTCGCATCGGCGACGTCGAGCGTGCTCTCGGCCTCGTTGGTGATGTAGACGCGGCTGCCGTCGGGCGCCGCGGCGGCGCCGTGGTTGACCTCAATGTCCTTGATCTCACCCACGACTGTGTTGGTGGCCGGATCGATCAACGACACGCTGTCGCCCGCGCTGTTGGTCTGAATGATCCGGACCTTGCCGTCCGCCCGCGTCGGCGGCGCTGCGATCGATGACAGCAGCAGGATACCAAGCGGGAGCAGGGAACGAAGCGATCGTGTTGAAATCATCGTCAACTCCCTACAAACCAACGGTCATTTCGCCGTCTCGCCGCGCACCCACGCCGCGAGCGTTTGCCATTCCGCATTCTGCTGTGAGGTCCAATGTCGGCCGCCGCCGTGGAACTCATCGCCGCCGGCTTCCTCGGTGAGCGGGTGCATCAAGAGGCGGCTTCGCGTCGGCGCGCCCGGCACAACGAACCGCTTGACGGACTCGAAGTTCTTGCGCGATTGCTCCTCGTCCCAACTCGTGGCTCCTGGCGAAAGCAGTTGCAGGTACTGCGTGCCTCCACTCCCTCGGTGGCACACGTAGCAGCGCGCGTTGCCCGGCTTCTTGTTCAAGAAGATCGGCTGCACGCGAGCCTTGAAGAACTCGTAATCGAGCGCGCCGGCCGTCGTCGAGGGCGAGGCCGGAGCCTGCGGAGGCGCGAAGAATCCCGCGATCAGTGACATCAACACCGCCAGCAGCATAGGCGTCGCGCTCCTGCGATTCGGTTTGACGGATGCCTCAGTGACACTCTTATACTACGCTCCACGCCGTCCATCAAAGTGAACAGACGCGAGTTTCTCTCCGTTGCCGCGTCGCTGCCCGTTATGGCCAAGACACCACAGCGCTCCACGCGGGGGCGTCACGTCACTCCCGGCGAGATCTGCTTCATGGATGCCACCGACCTGGCCCGCGCTCTTCGAACGCGCGCGGTCTCCGCGGTCGAGGTCATGGAGGCGCACCTCGCTCAGATCAAGAGGATCAATCCGAAGGTCAACGCGATCTGCACGCTGGTGGACGAAGAGCGGCTCCTGCAACAAGCGCGCGCGGCCGACGCCCGGTTGAGAAGATCGCCCGCGGCCGTCGGACCGCTCCACGGATTCCCGCACGCAGTGAAGGATCTCGTGCCGACCGCGGGGATCCGGACGACCTACGGCTCCCGCATCTACAAGGACAACGTCCCCGCTGACGACGCGCTGATCGTGGAGCGGATCAAGGCGGCGGGCGCCATCATCATCGGCAAGACGAACACCCCCGAGTTCGGCGCCGGCTCGCAGACGTTCAATGCGGTCTTCGGCGCGACGCGGAATCCATACGATCTGACGAAAACCTGCGGCGGCAGCACGGGAGGCGGGGCCGTGGCCGTCGCCTGCGGCATGACGCCGCTGGCCGACGGCAGCGATCACGGCGGCTCTCTGCGCAACCCGCCGAGCTTCTGCAACGTCGTCGGGTTCCGGCCGTCGTTTGGCCGCGTGCCCGCGTGGCCGAAGTCGCAGCCGTGGACCTCGATGTCCGTGGACGGACCGGTCGGGCGATCGGTGCGGGACGTGGCGCTCCTGTTGTCCGTGATCGCGGGACCGGATCCGCGGTCACCGGTCGCAATCGACGAGCCGGGCCGTGTGTTTCGCGGGTCGCTCGCGCGCGACTTCACGGGCACGGGCGTCGCGTGGAGCCGCAATCTGGGGCGCTATCCCGTCGAACCGGTCGTCACCGACGTGTGCGACAAGGCACGCCACGTGTTCAGCGACATCGGATGCCTGGTGGAAGACGGTGAACCGGACTTCAGCGACGCCGACGAGACATTTCAGGTCCTGCGGGCGTGGTCGTTCGCGCAGGAACGCGGCGAGGACCTCAGGCGGCATCCCGATCTGATGAAGGACACGGTCATCTGGAACATCGAGCAGGGACTGAAGCTCAGCGGCGTCGACGTGTCGCGCGCGGAAGCCAAACGGGCCGCGCTGGTCCAGCGGGTCCGCGCGTTTCTCGAGCGCTACGAGTTCCTGCTGCTGCCCGTCTCGCAGGTCGCGCCGTTTCCGGTCGAAGTGGAGTGGGTGAAAGAGATCAACGGCGTGAAGATGAGCACTTACATCGACTGGATGGGGACGTGCTACGCGATCTCGCTGACCGGCCTGCCGGCCATCTCGGTGCCGTGTGGATTTACACCGGCGGGACTGCCCATCGGCCTCCAGATCGTCGGTCGCCACCATCGGGATCTGGACGTGCTCAGGCTCGCCCACGCCTTCGAGCAGGCGACACAGTTCGCAAGGCACCGGCCGCAAGTCGCCGCCTCGTAGCTCTGCCACGAAAACACGAAATCACGAAACGCAACTCTCTAAACGCGACGATCAACGCGAAGACCGCTGAGGCCGCAGATACTCTGGTGGTTTCTCTGCGAACTCTGCGCGCTCTGCGTTGTACGTCCTACGTCGTCAGTTCGACCCGTTGACCTTCGCCGGCGCTTTGCAGACGAAGTTGGCCGCGTCGTTCGTACTGCCGATGCCTTTGTACTGCGCCACCTGCGGATACGGGCACAGCGGGCGCGTCATGTCGATGCGGTTGTTGGTGACGTGCGAGGCAAGAATCTGATCCGGTGCGGCGCCCGATTCACGCCACCGCTCGATCGCGCTGACGAAGTCGGCCTGATCGGGACCGGGCCCGCCGCCGCAGTGCCCCACGCCCGGCAGCAGGAAGAGCCGCATCCAGTTCTCTTGTTTCGGTCCGAGCGTCCGGACGACCTCCGAATAGTAGTGAATGGTGTTGGCGGGAGCGGGACCCGGATCCGCCCAGCCGTGATAGAGCAGCAGCTTGCCGCCGCGCGCTTTGAACTTTGCAAGGTTCGGATCGATGGCATCGATATAGCCTGCGTTCTTGACCGCCAGCGCCAGATCGGCGTCGAGGTCGAACGACATCCCGTTCCAGTTGGCGTCCTGGCGGCCGAGATAGCGGAACGAGTCGAGCGCGATCGCTGGCGGCGCGCCGTCCTGAGGCATGCGCCACCCCGCTTCGAAGCCCAGCGCGGATCCGGGATAGACCACCTCACCGCTCTTCGTCTTCACCGGCGCGTAGGCGTGTCTGACCGATTCAACCTGCGGCGCCGTAAGGCAGGTGGCGGCGTCACCGGACTTACAAAGCAGGACCGACGGATCAAACGTGCACGTCTCGGGATCGCTGACGATGCCGTCTTTGACGCCGTCTTTTGCGTCACACGCGGCAAGGACCGCATTCGCCAGCAGCGTGATCTTCTCGCGTGGCACCATCCTCGTCTGGTCGTTGAGCACTTCAATCTGCTTCGCCATCTGCGCGGCGTGAAGGCGGATCTGGTTGTACACGGGAGCGCCGGCGATGATCGCATCGAAGTCCTCCGGGTAGCGCTGCGCTTCCATCAATCCCTGGCGGCCGCCGGTCGAACAGCCGTTGTAGTACGAGAGCCGCGGCGCGCGGTCGTAGAACGCCGAAATCAGCGCTTTCGATTTCAGTGTCATCTCGTGCATGGCGCGATAGCCGAAGTCGACCACCTTTTCCGGATGGCCCATCGCGAACTGTCCGCTTCCCCCTTTGTGGCCGGTGTCGTTGGAGGCGGTCGCGTAGCCTTCCCGCAGCGCCGACGCCATCGCCGCATAGCTGATCGTGCCCGCCCACCCGCCGTTGCCGACCGCCTGGAATTTGCCGTTCCAGTTTTCGGCCGGCAGCCAGACTTCCATCTCAATCGCTGAATCCGACGACGGCTTCAGCACGGCAGCGACGCGGCAGTGTGCCGGAAGCACGGGCCCGGCCGCAGGGCCCTGACCTCGACCGCGACCGCCACCGGGCGCTCCCGCTGTGGGCGCCGGACCACGCGCGGGCGCGGGCGCCAGCGGTGCGCCCCCTGCGGCCGGGGCGGTGTACGGGCCGGCCGGCACCATCTCCGCCGCGGTGATGGTGACGTCCGGTTGCGACATCGACTTCAGGCTCTCGCAAGGAGGAGTCCCTGCGTACACCGCGCCAGCAAGCGTAAGCACCATATAGCTGATCATCGGAGATCCCTTTCCATCGCTGACACGCTGGCCACGAAAACACGAATACACGAAGAAGAACAATTGCGTTTCGTGTCTTCGTGGTTTCGTGGTTGCATTTGTCTTGAGACTCTAGTCCGATCCGTTGACCTTCTACGGCACCTTGCACACGAAGTTCGCCGCATCGTTCGTGCTGCCGACGCCTTTGTACTGCGCGACCTGCGGATACGGGCACAACGGGCGCGTCATATCCACTCTGTTGTTCGTGACGTGTGACGCGGTCAACTGATCGGGCGCCGCGCCCGATTCGCGCCAGCGTTCGAGCGCGCCCATGTAGTTGACCTGGCTCGGGCCGGGGCCGTTCCCGCAATGCTGCATGCCGGGCGCCATGAAGAGACGGACCCAGTTGTCCTGCTTCTGGCCCATCTTGGAGAGCACGGTCGAGTAATAGTTGATCGTGTTGCCCGCCGAGATCGCCGTGTCGTTCCAGCCGTGATAAAGGAGAAGTTTTCCGCCGTGCGCCTTGAACGCCGACAGGTCGGGATTGATGGCGTTGATGGGCACACCCACCTTGTCGTCGACAATCTTGATGTCGCGGTCCAGATCGAACGTCTTCCAGTCCCAATTCGCGTCGTTGTAGGCCACCTGGAAAGAGCCCATCGAGACGCCCGGAGGCTGACCGCCGGAGATGACGTTCCAGCCGGTCTCGCTGCCGGGATCCTTCCCGGGGAAGATGATCTCGCCACTCTTCGTCTTCGCGGCCGCATACATCCGCTTCACCGATTCGAGCTGCGGCCCGGTGAGGCAGGTATCGGCATCGGCGCCGCGGCATGCGACCGTCGCCGGATCGAAATGACAGCTCCGCGGATCGTTGAGCAGGCCGTCCTTGACGCCGTCGCGCGCATCACACGCATCGAGGACTGCCTTGTTCAGCATCGCGAGCTTGGCCGCGGGCACGGCGCCCGCCGGATCCTTTAGAGTGGGAATCGCCACGCTCAAGTCCCAGGCATGAAGGTGCGTCTGAAAGTTCGCCGGCGCTCCCGCGACGATCGCGTCGAAGTCGTCGGGATACTTCTGCGCCTCCATCAGGCCCTGGCGGCCGCCGGTCGAGCAGCCGTTCCAGTACGACAGCCTCGGCGCGCGGTCGTAGAATGCCGAGATGATCGCTTTCGACTTGACGGTCATCTCGTGCACGGCGCGATACGCAAAATCGACGACCTTTTCCTGGTGCCCGATCGCGAACGCCGCGTTTCCGCCCTTGTGGCCGGTATCGGTCGATGCCGTCGCGTAGCCTTCCTGCAGCGCGGACGCCATCGCCGCGTAGGTGATCGCCCCCGCCCAGCCGCCGTTGCCGACCGCCTGGAACTTGCCGTTCCAGTTCTCGGCCGGCATCCAGACTTCCATCTCAATCACTGAATCCGGCGACGGCTTCAGCACGGCAGCGACGCGGCAGTGCGCGGGCAGCACGATCGGCGGCGCCGCGGGCGCCCCGCCACGACCTCCACGGCCAGCGGCGGCCGGCGGTACGCCGCCGGCGGCGGGTGCCTGAGGCACGCCGCCCGGAGCCGGAGCGGTGTACGGCCCGGCCGGCACCATCTCCGCCTCGGTGATGGTGATGTCGGGCTGCGACATCGACTTCAGGCTTTCACACGGAGCCGCCGCGTAGAGCGTGCTGGCGAGCCCGACAGCGACTATGCCGATCATGGATGCAGTCTCCTCTTGAAAGTGATCTTCTTCGTGCTTTCGTGTCTTCGTGGTTGCATTTTCGCTATGGACGCCCGCGCGACGTAGAATTTGGACGCATCGGGCATGAAAGTCAAGGTTCTCCCCGGTGCCTGCATGGCGCGGCGCAAACGGGCTATGATCAGGAGATGAAACACGCGCTTCGCACGATGATGCTCCTGATCAGCGCACTCGCGGTGATGCCCTCGATCGCTGCCGCGCAACAACCGCAGCCGGGGGGACGCGGGCGCGGTCCCACGCCGACGGCTCCGCCCGCCGCCACCATTCACAGCGACCTGCTGAAGGACTGGACCGGCATGAAAGACATGATCGTGAAGATCGCGAACGAAATGCCGCCCGACAAGTTCGGCTTCAAGTCGACGCCGGCCCAGCGCAGCTACGGCGAGCACGTGCTGCACATCGCGCAGGTCAACATGCTCCTGCTGCCGGCGCTCGGCGCCAGGACACCGGCTCCCCAGATCGACCTGAAGGCCGCGACCAAAGCCGACATGATCAAGGCGATGGCCGACTCGTTCGATTACGGAACGGCCGCGATCAAGGAATTCGACAACAAGACGATTCAGGACACCGTCGAGGCGGCGTTCATGGGGCCGTCAACGCGCGCGCGCATCATCTACTTTCTCGTCGGCCACACGTGGGACACCTACGGACAGATGGCCGTCTACCTGCGGTTGAACGGCCGTGTCCCACCCGCCAGCCAGACTCCGTAGAGCCAGTCAGCACGCATTCAGCGATTCACCCGCTCCAACGACCGCCCTGTCGTGCTCGGCGCGAAGAGCGCGATGTCGAAGATCACGATCCACAGCGCCACGGCCACGACGGTGAACATCGACCCCGGCCCCCAACGCTCGAGGACCGGGAGCAGGACGAACGGCATCATCCCGCTCGACAGGCGGCTCAACCCGTACGCAGTTCCGGCTGAGGTCGCTCTCGCGAAGGTCGGAAAAACCTCGACCTGAAAGATGTGCAATGCGTTCGAGAACACGATCGAAGAACGATCCGATGCCGGCGATGACGGTCGCCGTGCGGTGGGTCCGAGTCGGCGGCAGGCGATTGAGCCGCGCGGCGATGGAGACAATGGAGGGAACTATTTTGGCTCCTGGGCGTCCAAACGTCACATACCCTGTGGCAGACCTGCTCTTCCGATTTCGTCGTCCTTCAACGTGGAGGGTGGTATGGGTCGATTTCTAACGGTCGCCGCGGTCGTCATTGTGGCTCTCTGGGCCATCGAGCCGCACCTGATCGCTCAGAAGCCAGGGCAACTCTTCGTCAGCCTCGTGGGAGCCGACGGGACGCCTGTTGGCGATCTGCAAGCCAGTGACGTGATCGTCACGGAAGACGGGATCGAATGCAAGACGGTCAAGGTGGATCCCATCAATTGGCCGATCAAGCTCCAGGTGCTCGTCGACAACGGGAAAGCCAACACCAATCCGATCAACCCGCTTCGCGAAGGGCTCACCGCGTTGTTCGATCAAATCCCTGACGGCGTGGAGATGTCGCTGTATACGACCGCACCACAACCCCGCGCGATCGTGAAACCGACCACCGACAAGCAGCAGCTCCTGAAGGGGATCGGGCTGATCGCACCCGACAGCGGCGTGGGTGCGTTTTTCGATGCCCTCTCAGAGGCGGCGGGTCGAACCGACAAGGATAAAACGCCGCATTTCCCGGTGATCCTCATGGTCGGGTCCGATCTCGGACAAGTCAACGCCCAGGACAGGGACTTTCGGAAGCTGCAGGAGAACATCCTCAAGCACGCGATGACGTTGCACATCATCGTGATGGCGGGCGGCGGTGGCGCGACCGGAGGTGGCGCGCAGACCGAGATTGGCCTCGCGGTGACCAAGCTCAGTGGCGGCCGTTACGAAAACATCACGACCGCGACCCGACTCGCGACGCTGCTGCCTGAGCTCGGTAAGCGGATCGCCCAGAGCCAGGCTCGCCAGAGCCATCAGTTCCGGGTCACCTATGAACGTCCCGCGAACGCGAAGACTGAAGCACGGATCGGCGCCTCGGTTTCACGCCGGGCCACCGTGGTGCTGACGCTCGACGGACACATGCCATAGCTGCCCGAATTTCATTCAACCACCACCTGTCCGTACGCCCAGGGATGCTCCTTGCAGATGTAGATGTAGGTTCCCGGCTTGGTGAACGTGGTGGCGCCGACCTCGCCGGTGTTGAGCGGACCCGTCGTCCATGACCCGTCCTGCGCGACGATCGTGTGGACCATCCGTCCGTTGTTGCGCCAGGTGACCTGCGTGCCCGCCTTCACGCGCGCGCGATAGGGCGCGAACCCGTACTCGTCGGTGAAGTAACGGGTCCCCGTGAAGCCAGAGTCGGTTGCGAGCGACGCCGTCTCGATCTGGGTTGTGTCTCTGATTTGCCCGGTGAAGGCTTCCTGCGCCGCCCGCGTGGGTGCGGCCGTAGGCGGCAGCGTGCCGCCGATCTTGAATGCCCACACGTTGGTCCCCGACACAGTCGCGATGTACTGCTCACCATCGATCTCGTAGGTGACGACCGGTCCGCCGACGGCTCCGGTTTGAAACTGCCATAACCGGTTGCCGGTTTTCGCGTCGTACGCCTCGAGGTTGCCGTCGCCCGACGCCTGGAGCATCAGGCCTCCCGCAGTCACCGTCGCGCCGCTCGGACGTCCGGGTCGAAATTCCTTCTTCCAGACGATCGTGTTCGTCCGGCTGTCGATCGCAGCGAGCACGCCGTACCCGAGGCTCGTGAGTCCCGGGACGCGGCTGTTGAACGTCGTGCTGAAAAAGTGCGGATCCTCGGCGCGCCTGAGCCAGCTCAGTCCCGCGGCGCCGGTCGCGTAGAAATATCCGGTCCGCGGACTGTAAGACATGGGGGCGACGCGCATGCCGTAGGTCGGCGCGAGCACGTTGGGCTTCTGCACCATGGGCGGCGTGAAGAAGCAGCCGACCTCGAAGCCTTTCGGCGTCGACTGCTTTCGCCATTCATCGCAGTCCGGCAGCACGCGATCGGCGCCGACCGGATACGGCTGCGTCGCGGCAGTCTTTCCGAGCGCGTCCTGCGGCACGGGCCGCTCCTCCACCTTCGTGAACGGCTTGCCGGTCTCTCGATCCAGCATGAAGAGATACCCGTCCGCGCGCATCGCCGCGATGCCCTTCCGCGGCCGTCCGTCGATCTGCGCGTCGTACAGCACCGGCGATTCCGAGATGTCGCCCTCCCAGATGTCGTGGTGGATGACCTGATAGTGCCACTTCAGTTTTCCCGTCTTCATGTCGAGCGCGACGATGGAGCAGAGATAGAGGTTGTCGCCGGCGCGTCCTTCGCCTCCGAGCTGCGGCACGCCGTTGCCGGTGACGTAATAGATCGCGCCGAGATCCGGATCCGCCGTGCCCGCGAGCCAGACCGCGCCGCCGCCGCGCTTCCAGGTGTCGGTCTGCGGCCATGTATCGTGCCCTTTTTCGCCGGGCCCAGGCACGGCGAAAAATCGCCACGCTTCCTTGCCGGTTTTCGGATCCAACGCGACCACCTGCCCACGCCAGCCGTTGTCCGCGCTCAACCCGATCGACACGAGACCGCCGGCGTACAGCGGCGCTCCCGATGCCACCTGTCCCTTGTCGCGCGGGTTGTCGCCGACGTACTGATTCCACACGAGCTCGCCGGTCTTCTCGTTGAGCGCGATGACGCGCGCGTCCGAAAGGCCGACGAAGACGAGCCCCTCGCCGACGGCGACGCCTTCTCTCGCCGGCGACCCGAGCCCGCTTTGCGCGGCGCCCTGTCCCCGCCCGCCGCCGGCTTGAAAACGCCACACCGTGGCGCCGGTCTTCGCGTTCAGCGCGTAGACCGAGGGCGGCGCCGTGACGAAGATCATCCCGTCCTTGGCGACCGGCATCGCACGCGAGGAAGCGGCCTGGTCGAACTTCTGCGACATCCACGCGGCGCCAAGCTTCGTCACGTTCTCTGTCGTGATTTGACCGACCGCTGAATACCGCGTGTTGCCCCAGTCGCCGCCGACCGTCGGCCATTCCTTCCCGCCCGCCGCGCGGCTGGTGCTGTCAGATTGCACAGCCGCAATCGCAGGGATTGCGAGAACTCCTGCCAATGCGGCGACACCGATCCAACGATAGTGGCAACTCATAAGTCCACCTTTCAACGCCTATGCCAGGCGCTTCCTGCAAACCGAATACAGAGGCCGCGCGGCATCGGCGGTCGCTATAATACGGTGAATAAAGCTCCCGGGTCGACTGCGGAATCGGCATCAATTGGGAGATCTCACATGAAGCGATGGCTTGCTTCAGAAGTTGGCGTGGCGACCCTGGCAGCAACGATCGCGTTGATGGCGGTGGCTCCAATCGCGCGGCGAATCCAGGCGCCGAAGCGTAATCGGGTCATCGGGTCATCGGGTCATTGGAGGATTCACGTGCGTGCATTTCTGGTCGCCAGCCTGACCGTTCTCACATTGATCTCGCTCTCCGCCGTCCAGCAGCCGTCTGCCGGCGTCGCGACACCAATGGTCACGGGGCCGGTCGCGTTGACGACGGCCCTGCGCGATCCGGGGCATGGATATCCGTACAACGCCACGCCGCTGGATCTCGCGAAGCAAGGCTACGTCGAGGAAGAGTTCGTCATTCAGGGCACGGCCAATCGCTACAACACGCCGCAAGCGGAGACGGGCAGCCTGATCGACGGCGGCCATCCGTACAAGACCCGCATCGTCGTCCGCCGGCCGAAATCGGCGGCGCGGTTCAGCGGGGACGCTATCGTCGAATGGTACAACGTCTCGCAGGGACACGACGGCGAGTACGACTGGTTTCAGTCGATGGATCATCTCGTTCGATCGGGGTACGCGTGGGTCGGCGTCTCCAACCAGGCGGTCGGCGTGAGCTCGTTGAAGGAATGGAGTCCGAAACGCTACGGCACGCTCGATGTAACCGATGGCGGCACGGTGATGGGTGACGCGATGTCGTACGACATCTTCACTGCCGCCGGCCTCGCGATAAGAGGCAAGGCGAACGCCGATGTGATGGGCGGCCTCAAGGTCGCCCGGCTGATTGCGGTCGGCCATTCTCAATCGGCCGGCCGGCTGTTCACGTACTTCAACTCGGTCCATCCGCTGATCCCCGCCGTGTACGACGGCGTCGTGCTTCACGGCGGCGGCGGAAGAGTCCGAACGGACCTGACCGTGAAGGTCTTCAAGCTCCTCGACGAGACCGACGTCCCCGGACAGGTCAACAACCGTCAGCCGGACACCGACCGGTATCGTCAGTGGGAGCTCGCGGGAACCTCTCACCTCAACGCGCAGTTTTCGCGCGCGATGGCGGGCATCGGGCTGCGTGTCTCGGGCATGAATCCGGTCGAGGGATCGCCGTCGATCGACGGCCTCACGATCAGCGGCGGCGCCGGCAACGGCGCGGGGGGAAACGGTGAAGGGCAGGCCAACGCCGGCCCGAACGGCGGGTGCGAAAAGCCGCCGTTCAGTCGCGTGCCGGCGCAGTACGCGCTGAACGCCGCGTTCGATCAGCTCGCGCGCTGGATCAAAGACGGCACGCCGCCACCCACCGCACCACGGGTCGACGTCAAAGAGGCGCCTCCGCTTCAACCGGCCGCCGGCCGTGCGGCAGCAGGTTTACCCGCTGAAGCCGATCGTGGTCGGGCGGCGACAGCAGGGTTACCCGCCGGAGCCGATGGCCAGCGGGCGGCGGCGGCGGGGCGCGGCGGACGTGCAGGCGGCGCGCCCGCAGCCCCGCGGTGGGAGGTCGTGCGCGACGAGTTCGGCAACGGCCTCGGCGGCATCCGCTTGTCGCAGCATGCGGTGCCGACGGCAACCAACACCGGCGTGAACACGGGCGGCCAGGCCGGCGGCGAGCGCAACTGCGGGTTGATGGGTTCGTACGAGCGGTTCGACGCCGCGCGGCTCGCGAGCCTTTACCCGACGCATGCGTCGTATGTGACGAAGGTCAAAGAGGTCACGGAGAAGAATCTGAAGGCCGGCTACATCGTGAAAGCGGACGCCAACCTGACGATCGTAGAGGCCGAGCGCTCGGACATCGGCCGCAGCAACGTCACCAAGCGCTAGCCGTCTGGAGTCGCAAGACTTGCACCGAATGGGTCAAGTTTTCAGTCAAGGCGGCTAGCCCCCGCGAAGCGGGGCTGTGATAGAGGTGGAGACCTTCCGTGCATGCACACCATCACCTCGTGACGCGGCGGCGTCTGTTGCAGTGCGCCGGCGGATTCTTCGCGGCCGCCGCGTTTCCGCTCAGGGTGTTCGGCGAGGACGCATCGGTCAGCCGGATGATGACCACGCTCAGCACGTTCATGAGCGAGGCCGGCAACCGCGCGCTCCCGGACTTCGTCATCGAGAAGACGAAGCATCTCATCCTCGACACGCTGGCCGCGATGGTGTCGGGATCGGAGCTGCCGCCGGGACGCTTCGCCATCCAGTTCGCGCGAAGCTACGCCGGCGAAAAAGTCTCGACCGTCGTCGGAGCGAACGTGCTCTGCGGTCCGATCGAGGCGGCGCTCGCCAACGGCATGCTGGCGCATGCCGACGAGACCGACGACACGCATCCGCCATCGCAATCACATCCGGGCTGCGCCGTCGTCCCCGCCGCGCTGGCGGTCGGCGAGAAGTTCGGCATCACCGGATCGCGATTTCTCCGCGCCGTCACGCTTGGCTACGACATCGGCCCGCGCGTCACCGCGACACTCGGCCGATTGCAATACATGGTGGACAGCCACCGGAGCACGCATGCCATCTCCGGAACGTTCGGATCGGCGGCGGCGGCCGGAGGCGCCGCCAGCCTGAATGCGCGCCAGATGCGGTGGCTGCTCTCCTACACCGCGCAGCAGGCGTCAGGCCTCGCATCGTGGCAGCGGGACACCGATCACATCGAGAAGGCGTTCGACTTCGGCGGCATGCCGGCGCGCAACGGCGTCACGGCCGCGTTGCTGGTGCAGGCCGGCGGCACGGGCGTGGACGATGTCCTCTCCGGCGCCGACAATTTCTTTCAGGCGTTCATCCCGAAGAACGATCCGGGCATGCTGGTCGACAAACTCGGCGAGCGCTACGAGATCACCAGAACCAACGTCAAGAAATGGACCGTGGGCGCGCCCATTCAGGCGCCACTCGACGCGCTCGACACGCTGCTGCGGCGCGATCGCTTCGGCGCGGATCAGGTGAAGCAGGTGGTGGTGCGCGTGGCCGCGGCCGAGGCGACCATCGTCGACAACCGCGAGATCCCGGACATCTCGCTCCAGCACCTCATGGCCGTGATGCTCGTCGACAAGACCGTGTCCTTCAAGTCGGCGCACGACAAGGCGCGGATGGCCGATCCGGCGGTCCTGCGTGAACGCGCGAAAGTCCAGCTCGTGCACGATGCGGACCTCGAGCGGCTCATGCCCCGGCGCGAGGCGATCGTGGAAGTGACGCTGACCGACGGGAAGCTCCTGACGGAGCGAGTCGGCAACGTGCGCGGCACGGCGGAAAATCCAATGACGCGCGACGACATCATCGCAAAGGCGCGCGATCTGATCACGCCAGTGACTGGCGCGGCGACCTGTCAGAAGTTGATCGATCGCGTGTTCGACATCGAGAACGTGAAAAACGTCCGCGATCTGAGGCCTCTTCTTCAACGCGCCTGAGGTGCACACATGCCGACATCGAGACGGGTGCGCCTTGGGTTGCTGGCCGGATTGTTCACCATCGCCGCTGTGTCGGCCCCGGCCGCGGCGGGCGGCGGACAGCGAGCGGTGTCTCCGTTCGCGTCCATCAAGCAATGGAGCGCCGAAGTGGTGGTCACGTCGGATTGCGACCGCGTCGCCTTCGATGGCTCGAGGACGGTGATCCACAACCGCATCGTGACGACCTATGAATTTTCCGAGCGCGTGGCGGACGCGGCCGGCCTGACGTGGCGCGGCCGCGCGTCCACGACGTACCGCTGGTCGGTGGGGGTCGGCGATCGAGAGTTCCTCGACGTCGAGGAAAGCGCGGGGGCCTTCGACGCCGACGGAACCCTCGAGCTGAGCGACTCGACGACGATCTCCATTGGTCGCGCGCCGGGCCGGCCTTTCACGAAGAAGAAGATCCGCGGCGATTCCGTCCTCGACACGTCGACCGCGGAGGACACGGCCCCTGCGGCGGGCCTCACCGATGCGCCGTTGCCGCTCGATGAGGAAACGCAGCGCGGCGACCGCATGGAAGCCGGTTACATCCTGCTTGGCGGGATGGTCGTCACCTGTCCGGCGCAGCGGCAGTGGACCCTGCACCCAGGCGCGCCGGCGCCGAAACGCTGATCTCGGCCCCTTTTCGATCTGTCAGCATGCGCGTTCACAAAACGGGATTCGCATCGTGTGGCCTCGCGGCGGCGATTGTCGCCGTGTCGTCGATCGCGATGGCCCCTGCCGCGCAGGCCCCACGGTCTCCGAACGCGTTGCCCAAGACGCCGTGGGGCGATCCGGACCTTCAGGGCGTCTGGACGAGCGACGACATGCGCGGCGTGCCGCGGGAACGTCCCGACGAGCTCGGCACGAGGCAATTTCTCACCGACGAGGAGCTCGCCCAGCGGGCGGCACGAGACGAGCAGACGCTCAGACAGCAGCTCAGAGGCCCCTATGGCGCGCGGAACGATCTGCGAACGCGCACGTTCCGCCAGACCTCGCTCGTGATCGATCCGCCTGACGGAAAAATTCCGGCGCTGACGCCCGAGGCCGGGGCGAGAGCCACGTCGCGGGACCGCGGGAGCTTCGGCCAGGGCCCGTTCGATGGCCCGGAGGATCTCACGCTGTTCGACCGGTGCATCACGCGCGGCGTGGTCGGCTCGATCCTGCCCGTCATCTACGGAAACGGCAATCGCATCGTGCAAGCGCCTGGATACGCGGCGATCATGTACGAGATGGTCCACGATACGCGCGTCATCCCTCTCGACGGTCGTCCCCACGCGAGCGCGAACGTCAGGCTCTATCTGGGCGATCCTCGCGGCCACTGGGACGGCAACACGCTCGTCGTCGAGACGACCAATTTCACCGGCAAGACCAGCATCAGCGAGAACGGGAACGGCCTGCGTCACTCCGAGGCCTTGCGCCTGGTCGAACGCTTCACACGGGTCGACGCCGACGTCCTCGAGTACCGCGTCATGATCGACGATCCGAGAACCTACACGCGGCCGTGGACGATGATGCTGTCGTTGACGTCGCCGCGTGGGTACGAGCTGCTTCCGTACGAGTGCCATGAAGGGAACCACGGCCTGCGGAACATCCTCAGCGCGGAGCGCGCCGAGGATCGCGCCATCGAAGCAGCAGCCAGGAACGGGATCCAACGCCAGCGCCGCCGGGCGCCGACGAGCGGCGACGGACCGGCCGTCGAAGGAGCGGAACGCTGACGGACCCGAGGAAACGCGATCGACAGGCGGGCGCAAGATGAAGCAGACCGGTTACAAGGTGCGCGTCTGGCCGCCGTCGATGTCGAGGAGGGCGCCGTGGCAAGATCCGCACTGCGACGATGCGAGAAACGCGACAGCCGCCGCGATTTCCGACGGATCGCCGAACCGCCCGATGCCGCTCGCTTTCGCCATTTCCTGCTCCGCTTGTGAAATATCGACGCCCCGCTCGGCCGCGAAGCTCTTCAGGCGGATGTCGAGGCGCTCGGTCTTGATCGACCCCGGGTTGATCGCGTTGACGCGCACGCCGTCCTTGACGCCGCGGTCGGCCAGCGCCTTCGTCAGCAGGCGGAAGGCCGCATTCACCGACCCGCCGATGGCGAACTCCGCGCTGCCGGTCCGTCCGCCGATGCCGATGATATTGACGATGCTGCCGCGGGCGGCCTGAAGGTGGGGCCAGGCGGCCCGGCTCAGCCGCATCGCCCCGAAAAACTTCAGCGCAAATCCATCGTCCCAGTCCGCGTCGGTGAGCTCGAAGAAGTCGCCGCGCTTGGTGGCGCCGGCGTTGTTGACCAGCAGATCGATCTTGCCGAACTTCGCGATCGTCGCGTCCACCACAGCGGCGGCGGCCTCCGGCTTTCGCAAGTCGACGGCCTGAACGAGACACTCGGTCTTGGTCGACTTCGCGAGATCTTCAAGTTGATCTTTCGATCGAGCAGCCGCGGTGATCTTCATGCCTTCTGCGGCCAGCGTCTGCGCGATCGCGCGTCCGATCCCGCGGCTCGCGCCCGTGACGATGGCAACCTTGCCTGCGAGATTGAGGTCCATGCAGGAAAGTCTACACGTTGAGGGCGCTCACCGCGGCCGCTTCAGCAGCACGCATGCTACCCTCTCGGCATGGTCGACGTCGCCATCGAGGGCGATCGCGTCGTGTTCCACGTTGAAGGCCTGCACAAACTGTGGTCTCTGCGGAGCCGGCTGGAAATCCCACTCGCTCACGTCACCGGCGTCGAAGTCAACCACGGGCAGGTCGGGCGCTGGTGGCACGGCCTGAAGCTCGTTGGCACGGAGATGCCGGGCTTCCTGGCCGCCGGCCTGTTCTTCTATCACAGAAAACTCGTCTTCTGGGACGTGCACGACCCCGTGAAGACGATCATCGTGTCGCTCGATCACGAGCTCTATAAAAAGCTGATCATCGAGGTGTCCGATCCGTCGGCGACGGCCGCGATGCTCGGCGCCGCAATTGGACATGATCGTGCTGTTCGACATCGACGACACGCTCCTTGATCATGGAGCAGCGAACCGAGCCGGAGCGATCGCCCTCCACCGCGTCCGGTCACGCCGCTTGATGAATTCGTGTCGACATGGCCGGCGGCGCTCGACCGGCACTTGGCCCGATATCTCGCGGGCGAGGTGAGCCTCCAGTGGCAGCGTCGGGATCGGGTCCACGAAGTGATCGACCCTGCGGTCTCGGATCAGGAAGCCGATCGCGTGTAATCCGACTACGCCGAGGCACCGGCCGTGACAGTGTCTGACGTGTTGGAGGCGTGGAGACAGCGAAGATGAAGACTGTGACGCTAGCCGTCTTGAGTCCCGAAACTTGCACCCATGGGTCAAGTTTTCAGTCAAGACGGCTAGCCCCCGCGAAGCGGGGCTGTGAGAAAGGTGGCACTAGGGGATCACGCTGACCGCGAACGACGACGGCAGCTTTCGAATCGTGAACAGCCGGACTGGCTTCACACAGGCGTATTCCAAGAAATCTGGAACAGAACGCTGGACCCGTTTGGACGCGGCGTCAGCAGCTTTCCGCGCGGTGCGGAGGCGGGGATCTGCAGAGGTGCATGATTCGCTGACGTGCGTGGTGGCCGCCTGGTGGAGGACGATCCTACTCGGGACGCTGGTTGCACGCCGCGGTAACGAGTGTCAGATGGGCAGGTAGAAGATCCGGTTCTTCCATTCGTCCACTTCAGTGGCCGCCCAGATGAGGATCAGCGTGTCCGCGGCTTCTCGGACAGCGAGGCTCTGCTGAACGATGATGAGACCCGGACTCGTCGCGAACGAATAAAGTCGGTGAAGTGCTTGGGCATCGTCGTCTGATCGTGGGTCACGAGAACGCGGCCGTCGTGGGCGGCGAGCGCGAGCACGTCAGGGTCCTCGAGGCTCGGAAGGCCGGCGGCGGTAGCGGTCTTGAAGTCGATTTCAGGGAAACGGCGGACAACCGCCGAGACGATGATCTGATTGAGATCCGCGTCCGCCTGAAAGCGGATGGGCATCAGCGGGCGAGTGGGGTCTGTTTCTTCGCCTCGGCCAGCTTCTGGTAGAACATCGGGTCCGCATCGCGTGCTGCGTCCCGGTTCTCCTCGAAGTCCTGCCGCCGCGCATCCAGGTAACGATCTATCTCGTCGCGGTGAGCGAGATAGAACGCGATCGCGCCGTAGACTTGCTCGAGCGCGACAACGGGGAAGGCTTGCGCAATTGTCTCTGCCGACTGTCCGGCGAGGAACCCGTACACGATCGAGTCGAGCGAGACGCGCGTACACGCAACCATGAACACGCCATCCCGTTGCTCAACGTACGCGGTGACCGGGGCATCCATCTATTCATCTTGCGCTCTAGATGGCCTGGAATCAAGTCGAAGCATCAGCTAACGCGTCATGATACACGCTCACCCTTTGCGTGTTGGCCGGCGAGAAGAACGGTCTTGATCAGCTCGCCCTCGCCGCAAACCGTCATGCCCGAAAACCGTTTGTACCACTGACTCTCAGGCACGTCAGGCTCGATGTCGAGCCACCTCGCGAGCAACTCCAGTTGAGTTGCCGGAATCTTGCGGCTCTGGATGCGGTCGAGAAGATGCTGGAAGAGCGCGGGCGGAAGGTTCTGGCGGCGGACCTTCGGCACGGCTGTCCTAAGATTAGATGCCGTAGAACCCGCGCGTGAGGCGTTCCTTGATTCGTGCGGCGTCGATCGGGTCAGATGCCGACGCGAGCTGCTTGGCGAGGAGCCCTAGTTCTTCGGGGCCGAGCCGATTGCCCTTCCCTTCCAGAGCGGCCAGTTCGGCTGTCTCGAGGACGACTTCCTCTCCTGTTGGCTTGCGGGCGACAACCTTGCCACCGGTCAGCGCCTGGCGCACGAACCAGTGATACACGGCGAGCGCGCTCTTGATCACGTCTGTCCGCTTCGAGCGCGTCAGCTCGGCCATCTGATCAACAAGGGCGAGCTCGGTCGGGGTGAGCACGGGCTGAACTCTTGCCATACTCGTATCAGCTCACTTTCTGTTCCTATTCTACTCCTTTCTGATGATCGTCGTGACCCTTCACTGTCAACGAACCACCGCAGGCGTCATCTGACCGACCCTTGGACCATCTGCGCCGTTCTCCCACCGGCCGCGGTCACGACTTTCCCACGCCCGACGTTCCGCGCGCCTATCCGTACGGCATGTACGACATCGGGCGCAACACGGGATTTGTCGATGTCGGGACCGATCACGACACGGGAGCGTTTGCCGTGGCCTAGCCGGGCCTAGCCGGATGGCGTTACCCACTCGAGGCGGCGCGCGTGCCCCATCACGGCAGCAGGCGATCGACGGCAATCGGCACGTGCCCGCTTCCGGCCGAAATCTGCACCGTCTCGCCGTGGACGGACGTCGTGACCCGCAAGTACGAATTCCCCGCCGGCTCCTCATGAATGAGCACGCGATCGTTGACGAGATCCGCGACGAGATACTGTGGGATTCGCGCAGAGGCGTACGCCGCCAGCTTCGGACCCAAATCGAGCGAGAGGGAGCTGTCGGCGATCTCGATCACGCACGACACATTCGCCGCTCCTGGCGGGTGATCGAGGTAATCATCGATGCCACCTCGGACCACCGCGCCATCCGGCTCCGGCTCGCTCGTCGGCGGCAACGAGATCGGCTGCTGCGTCTGCAAGAAGCAACCGAGTCGCTCGAACGCCGGTCCAGACTGCGCCAGCCGCAGGACGGCAATTCGGTGTCGATCGCCGATCGTCATCGGATCCTCCCCGGCCCGCGCCCGATCCTTGTGGACGATGAACCCGTCGATCAATTCGACGGAAGTATCCTCGAGCACGAACCCAGCCTCGATGGCCCGGCGATACTGCTCGAGCGTCCACGGCACGATCGTCGCCCGGCCCGCGGCCGCCTCTTGGAGAATCGTTGTCATCGGCGCTGTTCCTTCGCGATTATACCTTCTGTTGTTTGCTCGACTCCCAACGGCAGATCTCCCTTATCGTCGATCCCCCGAACGGTGTCATGCCCCGATTGACGGTTGAAGGGCAGGCCCGTGCCCTCGGGGCGCCGAGAGGCACGTTTGCCGGCGGCGCCGGGTTGGACGGCCCTGAGGACTTCACGATGTGGGAGCGCTGTCTGTCGCGCGGCGCGCTGGGTTCAACGCTGCCCGTGCTCTACAAGAGCGGGATCGACATCACCCAGGGGCCTGGCTTCGTCGCGATACGCTATGAGATGGTGCACGACTATCGGATCATCCCGCTCGATGGCCGGCCACATCTCTCGTCTCGAGTACGCCTGCCACGAAGGGAATCACGGGCTGCGCAACGCACTCAGCGGAGCGTAGCCCAGCTGAATCCGTGCTTGGACAGCGGTAGCGTTCGCACGCGCTTGCCAGTGACGGCATCGATCGCGTTGCACACCGCCGGAATGACCGGCGGCAGCGCCGGCTCGCCCAGACCGGTGGGCGGATTGTCCGTCCTGAGGAACGTGACGTCGATCTCGGGCGGCGCCTGTCTCATACGCACCGGCGGATACTGGTTGAAGTTGGCCTCAGTCGCCCGGCCGCGATCGATGGTGATCTCCCACGCCATCGCGTGGCTGAGCGCTTCGATGACGGCCCCCTGCGACTGATTGATCGCGGAGCTCGGGTTCACGATCTGACGGCCGACATCGCCGGCCACCCACACCTTGTGGACCTTCACCTTGTTGTTCGCGTCCACGCTGAGCTCGACCACGTGCGCGAATTCAATTTATAAGGCATGGCGTCTCCAGTCACCGCGCCATTTAACCGAGAACGATGAGTCGGCGCTGGTGCGACGCCCTACCGCGGTACCGCGTTCGCAAACAGCTCGACGGTCGACAGGTTGGCCCATCCCGCAACGCCGTGTGCACCGCCAGGCGCAAGGTCCACGAACCCGACCTCGTCGACCTTGCTCAGGTCCGGAGTCTTGACCTCGGAAGTGGTGACGACTTTCATGGGATCCAGCTTGTACCAACGCATGCCGCCGAACGCCACCTCGGTCTGAATGAAGTCGCCGTCCGTTGAAACGCCGCGGCTGCCTGCAATGAACGTCCCGTCCGCGAGCTTCACGACCGGGTATAAGACGTGGAGGCTGGACGTGCGGACGATCCACCGCAGCCTCGCCAGGCCGGTCAGATCGATGTACATGCTCTTGTCTCTCAGCGTCACCGCAACCGGCGACGTCGTCATTCCGGTCCAGAGATCGACTCGCCCTTCATGCTCCCACGCGGCAATCGCCCGCGAGTCCGTCCCGTACAGCTTCAGATCGAGCCGGGCGTTGGTGACCACCGCAGGCGTCACACGCCGGTTCTCGTCGTTAGCCGGCCCAGCATGCACAGGCAGCTTCCATTCCTCCTTGAACAAGAGCGTAGGGCGGGTGGGGGCCGGCGGCTGTTGCGCGAATGCGTCAAAGGCGAGCGCCGCAAGACCGCATCCCATCATAATCATCAGGAGAGACAGCCGTCGCCGCATGAACGCCTCCTTCGAAAGATGCTCGAACCTTTCAGGTCGAACAAAGTGTACATCGAGAACCGGGGCCGGGCAGAGGCGCTTTCGCGGCGTACGGATGCGTCCACACGCGCCACCCGGTATGGGACCGACACTTCCCTCCATCAACACGCGAACCTCGAGCGTCAGCTCAGGCACCAGGTCCCTCTCCCCAGCCGGAATGCAGCTGGCCGTTTCCTCGGAAGAACGCGTGGATGTGACGAATGAGGCCGTCCTGCACCTTGAACGTCTCGAAGACGACCGATCCGTTGTTCGTCGGATATTCCGGCGGCGTCATGAAGTTGCCAATCGCCATGACCACGCCGCGCTCGACGTCGGCGATATAGAAGCGGCGATTGCTCACGTTCCACTTCACGTTCGGCCGCTGAAATTCCCCGCCGCAGCTGCCGGGCGCCCGCTCGGCATTCACCGTGAACGTGCCGAGCTCGATGCGCTGGCACTCGGGATGCCACGGTACGAGGTGGTAGTCGACTTTCTGCGACACCGCGTCGAAGTACTTGTTGGCGATGTCGAACAATTCCTTGAGCGTCGAACGCTCCTCGACCGGCAGCACCGTGTCGAAGACCCGATCCGGAAGCGTCAGCGTCGCCGGATCGGCGCCAAACCCGCCCGCCGGCTTGTCCTACGACACTTCCTCGATCTCCGTGATCTTCTTGACCTCGACCTTGAACCGGACGATGTAGAAGGCGTACTTACCCGCGTTGTTGACGATGCCGTAGGAGACCGCGGCGCCTGAGGCTGGATCAACGAACGCCTGCCGGTACGGGAGCTTCCGTCCCGGCCCCCACATCTCTCCTTTGCCGAGCGCCGTTACCATGCCGTTGCTCGTGACGCGGACGTTCGAGGAGACGGCGAGGCGCGACGTGTTGTTGTCGGTCAGCGCCTCGGTGTATTCGGTCAGGACCTGGAGAAGATACCGCCTGTCGCACGACGTCGCCGACCTTGCCGACGTTGCCGACGCTGGTTTCAGGGCCTGCGCTGCATGCATCTGCGCCGTGAGCGCCGCGATCGCAAGCGCGACCGACAGCTTCAGACAAGTTGTGTGTTTC
>JAHFUI010000205.1 GCA_023265175.1 Acidobacteriota bacterium | reverse complement strand
CCGACGAAGGACGATGTGATCCTGAACGTGTCTCGATTGTGTTTGACGTCGCTCGTTTCAGACGCCTTTCCATGCGAGCACACGCTCGTGGTGTCGGTGAAGTTCCTCATGATGTAGTTGATGTCACGAATGTTGGAATCCGAAAAATCGAGAAGAAACTGGCGGGCCATGCCACCGACCTCGGCGACCGAGTCGTGAAGGCTCACGGCGATGGCCTTGCTCACGCGGTTTTCGCTGGTGATTGGAAGACCGTTGCTGTCGAACGCGCTGTAGCGCTCGATGACCGTGAGGGTGAGCATGACGGTCAGTGGCGTGCCGGCTGTTTGCGGTGCTCGCCACTTCACGGCCGCGCCGCTGCCACTGAAGGCTCCGCCCGCGGTCGAGGTCCATTCGTACGTGAGCTGGGAGACCGGGGTTTCCGCGTCCTGTACCGTGGCCGCCACGTCGATCTCTTCGCCGACATCGGCGAACTGCGGCGGTTCATCCCCGCGCGTTCCCCGCGCTGACATCGATGCGATGCTCGGCGGCGTGTTCACCACCGCGCTCGGCGCGGTGTAGGTGAACCCTGCCGGCAGAGTGGCGAGCGCGCCACCGACGCTCACCACGACGTCCACGACTCCCGATGCGCGCTGGCCGGTCGTCGCGGTGATCACCGTCGGACTCGTCGTCGTGACGTCCGTGGCCGGGGTGCCGCCCAGACTGACAGACGCACCAGCGAGGAAGTTTGTCCCCGTGATGGTGATGACCGTGCCGCCCAGCGTGGTGCCGGCGTTGGGTGCGATCGAGGTGACGATCGGGGCCGATCTGGAAGGCTCGGCAGGGCCACCACACGATGCGACAACGCTCAGAAGACAAATGGACGCGAAGGTGTGGGCACGGCGCACCCCGATATTTTACGTTAGAGTAATCCGTTGGTGATGTGTCGCCGTTCTCATGCGTTCAGGTCGTCGCGTGTCTTGGTGACGGTCGTAGGCGTGCCGATGGGGACAGCCCCCGGCGTCACGATCGACAGCTTACGCCACCGCGTTCCGGGACGAATCATTTCGTCCTGAGGATCGCGACCCCGATCCTGGCCTTGCTGCTGCTCGGGTTCGCGCCGCCGCGATCGGGCCCGACATTGACCGTGTCGGAACAGGCCTTTCATGTGGATGGTCGTCCCGGATTTCTCCTTGGCGTCAGCCTCTTCGACGCACTCGGGTCAGCGCCGCCGCGCGATCAAGATCTCGATAGCCTCAAGTCGTGGGGCGTGAACATCGTGCGCGTCTGGGCGCATTGGCATGAACCGATTCACCAGGCGGATGGCAGCTTGACGATGGAGGGCCGGTCGCGCCTGCTGCGGTTGACGGACAGACTCCGCGCGCGACAGATGATCCTGGAACTCGTGCTGTTGCGTCCGGGTCAGCTTCCCGGCCAGCCGTTTCCGGCGTTCGCATCCGAGGCCGCGCGTCTTCGCGCGGTGGAATCGATGACCGTCGCCTTGCGAGACTATGGAAATGTGCTCTTTGATCTGTACAACGAGCACGATCACGGAGACGGCCCCATCACGCATGCGGCGCTGCGCGTGGTGCGCGACAAGGTCAAGGGGCTCGACCCGGAGCGCCTGGTGACCGTCTCGAGCACTGAATACCATCTGATCGCCGCAGATGGACGCGTCGGAGAGCAGGAGGCGCGCAATCTGCGGGAGGAGGTCTCCACCGACGCGAACGCGGTAGGCGTCGATGTGGTCGCGATGCATTTTCCGCGGACTAACGATTGGGCAGCGGCGACCGCCGCCCGGGTCGAAGCGATTCGGGCCGCGCTGGAGCGCCTCGATCGCCGGTTGCCGATTTATCTCAGCGAGGAGAATCGGGCCTCTCCCGGAACGACGCCGGCCGCGGAAGCCTACCAACGCGCGTTCCTGGGCGCACAGCAGGCTGGCGCCGCCGGATGGGTCTTTCACACCGCCGCTGGATTCGAGCTTCGCCAGCGGCCGTTCGTCGATGCCCTCACACCAGTCGAACGTTCCGGTTTGTCTCGGCTACGCGTGCCGTAGAAAACGGCCTGCCGGAGGTTAGTCAATCGTGTCGCGGAGGCCTTCGTCGAGATTTCGAAGGGGCTTGCGGTAGACGCGCCTCAGCTTCGTCGTATCGAACCAGAACCCGTCGCTGATCATGAGGCTCAGGCGCCAGAAGGAGACGCGCGCGACGCGAGGCATGCCGGCCTGAAGCGCGCGGTTCCACACGAGCATCCGTACCACGCGGGCCAACGGCCGGGGCAGCACGATCGGCGTCACCGGCCGCCCAAGGGCAGCGCCCACCTGTCGCGCGAGCTCGCCAACCGTCAACGACTCGTCGCTGGCGACACAGATGGTCTCGTTGGCCGCCTCGTGACGCCTCGCCAGATCGACCATCACATCAACAGCATCGTCGACGTGGATGATGCTGGTGCGACCGGGCCAATCGAGGCGGCCGAGCCACGCGCCGTCTGACGCCATCCGAATCATCTTGTCGAACAATCCACCATGCTTCTGGCCCGGACCGTATACCGTTGGCAGCCGCAAAATGGTCCAGGAGTATCCATCAGGAACGCCACCGTTTCTGACGATTTCCTCTCCTCTGCCCTTTGTCTTGCCGTACGCGGTGCGCGGTACGAGCGGGCTCTCCTCGGAAATCGGCCCGGTCGGATCTGTGCGCCGATCGTGAACGGCCACCGAACTGGTGTAGACAACTCGCGCTCCGCTCGAGACGGGACGCAGCCAGTCGATCAGGTGCTGCGTTCCAATGTCGTTGACGCGCGCCTCCGTCTCGGTGGCTTCCGTATCGATGTTCGCGGCCAGGTGAAAAACGATGTCGACGTGAGGTGGCGGACCGGCGGTCACGGGCTGGTCGAGGAGGTCAGCTTCGATGAGACGCAGTCCCATTGCCCGATAGGCGTCGCGCGCCTTGGATTCGAGCGAGGCGACGTGTGGCTTGATGAGACACATCACCGAATCCGGACCGAAGTCCGCGACCAGCCGGCGAACGAGCCGCCGGCCGATGAACCCGGTACCGCCCGTGACGAGGCATCGCGGCCGCCCCGCGGCGGTGGTGCTCATTGACGATGGAAGATGTAGACGCCCGGGTGGTCGAACAACCGAAACGTCCACTCGGCGCGATCGTCATTGATCGTGAGACCAGCGAGCGACGGGTACACCTTGAAGCTCTGGACGAGTTGAAATCCGAGTCGTCCCGCGAACAGATCGCGATAGTACTGTTTGACCACGCCGTGCTCGCTCTCCGGAAGGTGCTTGTACTGCTCGAGGTAGGTCTCGTCCATCACGATCCAGTCGACCAGCGCGAGCCGCGACTGGATGTAGTTGCGGCGGAAGTTGTCGTCAACCCCTCGATTGTACAGACTTCGATACGTGTCGAGCGGGTACAGCCAGTAGTAGTCGTGCCGCTCGGTCTGCGGATAGAACATGACGTACTGATCGTGGAAATTGACCGCCGTCAAGTACGAGCCCATCGGAGGCGTGTTCTGCGACGGCTCGATCAGAATCCTCGAATCGCGCGGCACGTGCTCGATCAGCCATTTCGATGCCGAGAGCCGGCTGTCCGGCGATCGAAAGACGTTCATGTAGGCGACCGCCCACAGCATCGTGGCTCCGATGACGATCGTCGTGGCCAGCATCGCCGGCCGCCTCCAGCGCGGACGCCGCAGCAGGTCGGCGCTGAGGACAGCCGCCGTGACCGCCAGCGACGGCGCAAGCGGGACGATGTAGCGGATGAAGGGAGCGACGGTTGCGGTACGGCCGGCCGACAGCCAGTAGGCGATCGGAAACGCCGCCGCCAGGAGCGCGAGCCGATCGCGCCGCACGAGCAGCCAGACGACGCCGGCAAGCGCCCAGATCTCCAACGCGGGCCCCAGGCCCCACCAGAGCAGATTCGTGAACCAGTACGTCACGCCGTTCACATCGGCGAACTGCGCGATCCACTCCGGCTTCGACGTGCCGCTCAGCGGATCGATGACCCAGTCTTTGATGTCGCTCCGAAACTTGTCGTAGTACTTGATGACCAGCGGATCGAACAGCAGGAAGACCGCGACACCGAGCGCGACGGCGGCGGTCGTCCGGACCGCGACGCGAATCCATGGCCGGAGCGGACGAATGTGCCGCGGTCCCTTTGGTGACAAGAGCTCTGCGATGCCGATCAACGGAGCAAGAAATGCCGCCGAGTACTTCGACAGAAGACCCAAGCCAAGCCCGATGCCGGATGCGGCGGTCGCGCCGGCGCTGCCACGCTCGACCGTGCGCGTCAGGAAGCACCAGGTCAGGACGGTACAGAAGGCCGCACTGATGTCGAGCGCGAAGAAATGCGAGTCGCGCAGGTGGATGACCGCGCACGCGAGCAGGAACGCGGCGAAGACGCCGGCCAGCCGTCCGGACACGTGCCTGGCGACCACGTACACGAGAGGAATGGTGGCCGTGCCGATCGTCGCCGAAATCGCCCGGCCCAGCACCATGTAGGTGATCTCATCGCGTGGGACCGTCAGGTTCAGCGGATGGGCGAACGCTTCGTACGCGCGAACGACAAGGTTCAGCAGGTACGGCGGCCCGGGCGAATACATGAAGAACTTTCCGGACATGGCCGCCGCGTGCGTATCGCGGGCCAGCAGATAGGCATCCGTGAACACCAGATGCTCGTCCATGTGGAAGTGAAAATAGGGCGCGCCCCACGCGAGTCCGTAGAAGCGGAAGCCGGCGCCGAGAGCGGTCGCCGCCGCCAGCCACAGGAGCGCCGTTCGCCGGCCGAGATCGGGCGTGGCTCTCAAATCAGGTTGCGCAGAAACGACCAGACGTACGCGAACCACAACTTCCAGACCACGACCTTCGAAGTGCCCCAGCGGCGCTCGTACTCGTGGCTGGCGACTTCGCTCACGCGGAAGCCCCCTTTGAGCGCCTTCATCAGCATTTCCTGCTCGATGGTCGTCAGATTCGAGGTCAGATTGAGCCGCGCGGCGACATCGCGGCGGATCGCACGGAACCCGTTCTGGCTGTCGGTCAGGCGGACGCCCCAGCGATAGTTGATCGCGAGCATGATGACCTGCGATCCAATGTAGCGGATGAACTGTTCGAGCGTGCCATGGAGCTCGTCGCTGCCGCCCTTGCCCCGCGATCCGATGACCAGATCGGCCACGCCGGCGCGGATCGGTCCGACCAGCTTCGGGATGTCGTGCGGATCGTGCGACCCATCGGCGTCGATGAAGACGAGAATATCGTTCGTCACTGCGTTGATCGAGAGTCGCAGCGCCTCGCCCTTGCCGCGTCCGTTGTCCTCAATCACCCGCGCGCCGTGTTCGATCGCGATCGGCTTTGTGCGATCCCTGGAATGGCCGTCGACGACCAGGACTTCGTCCGCGTACGGCTTCACGCCGTCGACGATCTCGCCGATCAGCCCCTCTTCGTCCTTGGCCGGGATGACAACGGTGACACGGGAATCGGGCACAGCCTAGAGTAGTCGGATTGTCTGGCGGTTGGTGACGAGCGGCTGGTCCCGCACGGCCGGTCGGTCGCGCGTCGGCATGGTCGGGGCAGTATAGCGACCCCGTCGCGATCGGGTCAAGGTCCGTGTTATCAATGCGTTGACCGGATCAAACCGCTCTGTTACGATCACGTGACTCTCCACATGGTGATGCGGGAGCTCGGCCTCGCCCGTTCCGTTCTGGGCGCCAATGTGCGCTCGCCCACGTTGCCCTACAAGGTCACGTTCGTCGCGACCTACCACTGCAACTTCCGCTGCGAGATGTGCAATATCTGGCAGAAGAAGAGCGTGGACGAGATGACGCCCGCCGAGGTCGGCCTCTTCTTCGAACGGTATTCGCAGTTCAAGTGGGTGCACCTCACCGGCGGCGAGATCTTCATGCGCCGCGACCTCGACGATCTCGTGGCGGCCATCCAGAAGCATTGCAAGTCGCTCTTCCTTCTCAATTTTCCGACCACGGGATGGTTCGGCGACAAGACCGTGTCGCTCGTCGAGCGGACGCTCGCGCGCGGCGTGGGCCGGCTGATGGTCACGATCAGCATCGACGGACCCAAGGCGGTGCACGAGGAGATGCGCGGCCTGCCCGGGAGCTGGGACCGCGGCATCGAGACGTTCCGCCGGTTGCGCGCCATCAAGCGATCGAACTTCCAGACCGTCGTCGGCATGACGCTGATGGCGAAGAACGCGGAGAAGGTCGACGAGACGCTGG
This sequence comes from Acidobacteriota bacterium, assembly GCA_023265175.1. Lineage (GTDB taxonomy): Bacteria > Acidobacteriota > Vicinamibacteria > Vicinamibacterales > CAVVIG01 > JAHFUI01. The sequence goes on along the minus strand of JAHFUI010000205.1, from coordinate 1,433 downwards.
CGGCGATTCGCGCGATCATCCCGGACTTCAAGCGGTCCGAGCTGCACTTGAACGTGGGTCACGAGTCGGGGCACTACTTCGACAACGTCGGCTATCCGGTCGAGCCGCACCATGTCGAGATCCTTCGTGCCATCGACGATCATCGAAAGCAGACCGGCGGCGTGATGCACCCGGTCAAGTTCCTGGAAGATCGGTATCAGGCGCTCGTGAGCAAGTACTACGAGACCGGGAAGTCTCCGCTGCCGTGCACGGCGCTCTCTTCGTCGTGTTTCATCGACGCCTACTGGAACCTGTACGCCTGCTCGATCTGGGACGGGAAGGTCGGCAACCTGCGCGAGACCGCCTTCGACCTGCGGGCGCTGTGGAAGAGCGACCGCCGGCGCCAGTTGCGCGACGAGGTGATCGACGAGCGCTGCTCGCATTGTTGGACGCCGTGCGAGGCCTATCCGACAATCCTCGGCAATCTCGCGCGCGCCGCCGTCTCGCGCGGCGCGGTGAAACTGGAGCCCGCCCCGGCCCGGAGTGTCTAGCACTAGACCGTCCGACTGCGGCCTGTCTTTCTCTGAAACGGAGAGGCGACCCCACGTATAGTCTTGTGGGGGGAACGACGTGAAAGAACGACTCTGTGAAGCCCCCATTCGACGAGCGTTGGCGGCGGCTGCGCTGTCTCTGCTGTCGGGGGGAATCTGCTGGGCTCAGGCCCCGGCGTCGACCGGGCCTGGAAGGCCTGTCGCCGCGAACGGGCCGCGTGTGAGGGTCGATCCCGAGACGGGACTGCCTCCGGGGACGCCTGACTTCCGCGGCATCTGGACCAATCGCTGGATCGTGAACATGGCCGACGGCCGGTTCGTGGAGAAGACGGTGAACGTGCTGTTCACCGACAAGGGTCGCCGGATCTACAACGAACGGACCGAGAACTTCCAGAAGGACGATCCCAATCTCACATGCCTGCCGAGTGGGTTGCCGCGCGCGGCGGGGACGCCGTACCCGCTCAAGATCATGCAGACACCCGAAGAGGTCGTCTTCTTGTACGAAGGTGGCCTGCACACCTTCCGCATCGTCCCGACCGATGGGCGGCCCCACAAGAAGGACCCGTTGACCTGGTATGGGGATTCGGTGGGCCGGTGGGACGGCGACACGCTGATCATCGACGTCATCGGGTTCAACGACAAGAGCTGGCTCGACTCGTCCGGGTATCCGCACGGCGAGAAGCTTCACCTCGTGGAGCGCTATCGCAAGACCGATCCGCAGACGCTGCGCTACGAAGTCACGATCGAGGATCCCGAGTACTACACGCAGCCCTGGATGACGACGTGGACGTATCGGCTGAGCCCGACCACCGAGATCATGGAGTATTTCTGCACGGAGAACGAGCGCGATCGCGTGCACATCGTCGGCAAGTAGCCGGGGAAAGCCCTTGACAAGTCCGCCGC
>JAHFUI010000054.1:11666-26395 GCA_023265175.1 Acidobacteriota bacterium | reverse complement strand
GCCGCGACGCTGCAGACGCTGTGCATGGGGCCATCCGCGCTGACGGGAGCGCACCCCCGGGGGTCGGACAACCGGGGTTCCGTTGCCCCAGCGACAGGGCCTTCATAATTCCTATCGTCTGCAGTAGGCGTGCGGATCCTCACGGCCGCCGTTGGCGCGCCGTATTCTCATCTGCTCCCTGGACCACTCTGTGTAGGGCAGGCCGTCTTTCAGTTTGATCCCCAGGTTGATCTGCTCGCGCGCCATGCGCTCTTCCTGGATGCAATCCTTCTCCTTGCAGAAATCCCTGGATGGGACATAGGCGAACCACATGCCGGAAAAATCTGGCTTGCCCTCGGGTGTGCGCGGGGCCGGCGCCTTCAGGTCAGGAGCGCCGTTGGCCAGGCGCGGAATTCCCGGAGTCGGATAGTTGAGCCACTGTGCCCTGGCGACAGCGGGACCTGTGGCCAACACGAACAGCCATATCGCCGGCCATAGCGCTCTCGCGGGCGAGTTGCTATCGAATTGCGACGCGTGTTTATTGGTTAGCATCCGTGTTGATGTGTCGTGATGTCTGAGAAGCAGTGCTCGTCCCGCGGTACGACGCGGATGATGGCTCGGGCGCCGGCCGGCGTCAAGAACCTGGCTCGCTCGGGACTGGCTCTGTGTCTTGCACTGTGGAGTCCGCTCGCGTCGGTCCCTGGCAACGCCGCAGGGAGGGGCCGTTCGATGAGGCTGTAGGCGACGGCGAAGGAGCCGTCGCCGATGCCGAAGTCGAAATCTCGCAAGAAGAAGACGCCAAAGCGCGTCCTGGCGCTCCCGGACCTCGAACACGCGAAGACGAACTTCGCCTGGCGTTTCAATCGCACGTCGTGCTCCAATACCGAATTCACCTCGCACAACGCGGATATGCGGCGCCGGCATCCGTCGGGTGAAAGGAGTGCGAAGAATCGGCGTGCGCCTCGGGAACTGGCCGACGCCTGAGCAGGGCCGTCGCCTTCTCGACTACGTGCCATCGACCACGCGCCGGTTGCGAGACCACGCAATGGTCGCGATGTTGAATGGCTGCGGCTTGCGCCGCGCCGGGCTGTTGGCTCTCAGTCGCGAGTCAATCCAGCGACGAGACAAGCACTGGGTGATCGCCGATCTGGTCGGCAAGGGCGCGCGGGCATCGACAAGCTGGCCCACACGACCTGCGGCGCACCTGCGCCGTCTCTGCCCCCTCGCGGCCGGCGAGTTGGATCAGATCCTGTCTCGGCCACGTCTCCATCCAGACGACGGAGCGCTACCTCGGATGCAAACAGAAGCTCCGGATCGCCGTGAACGACTGATTGAGGATCGAACCTGATGCCGCTTGACCGTGGCCGCCGGCAGGGCGGATGCTTCAATCCGCCCTGGGCGACTTTTCGGGAGTGATGTTCGCCTGCGATTTCCGAGACGCCGCTCCGTTCGGCAACGTCCCGAACCACTGCGCGTGGCGCTGAAGCGCTCGCGAGCAGTCTGGTACGTAGAGAGCGTCTAGGCCGACACGGCCGTTGTTCAGGCCTCCCTCAGGGCTTCGCTTGGACTAATCCTGAGCGCGCGTCTGGCGGGCCCGATGCAGGCAAGCAGTCCCGCGCCCAGCATCACCGCGGCGGTCACGCCGATCCAGGCGGCGAACGACACGACGTCGTCTGCCGGCCGGCCGGTCGGTCCAAGTCCCAGCGCAACCCAGAGCAGCACGAGGCCGCCGCCTGCCGCGACGCCGCTCCCCATCAGCACCATGGCGTGGGCCACGATTCTGGCGAGCACATGTCGTGAGTTGGCGCCGAGCGCCACACGCACCCCGATTTCGCGCGTCCGCCGCGACACGCTGATCGACATCAGCGAGAACAGTCCCATGGCCGACAGAAGCAGCACGAGCGCGATGACTCCCGCCAGTGCTGCGACTGACGTGACCAGGCTAGAATCCCGCTCCCAGATCCATTCGCCGAGTGACCGGGCTTCCGGGACGGACAATCCGGCGTCGACAGCAGCCGCAATCGCCGGCAGACGAGCCGCCAGTGTTGCTGGATCGCCGCGCAGGCGCACACTCATGAGGAGCGGAGACACCGTGGCGGCCGACGCGGCGTGAAACACATACGCGCCCTCGTCGCCCTGCTCGCCAGGGTCCAGGCCGAGATCCCGCACCACGCCGACGATTTCGAACGGCGGCTCCGCGGCTGAGACGCCGGATTCGCTGGAATACCGCAGGCGGGCGCCGAGCGGCGACGCGATCCCGCGTTGCACGAAGCCACGCACGAACGCTTCATTGACGATCACCGTTCGGGCAGCGGGACTGAAGTCGCCGCCATGGAACCCGCGTCCGGCGACGATCGGGCGGTCGAAGGCCTCGAAGAAACCCGGGCCGACCGACGATGTCGCGAAGCGAGTTTGGAACGGCGGACCGGCGCCGGATGGGATTTCGACCGCTGCGCTCCGCTCGATCGCAAACGATGCCCCCGGCACGCGATCGGCGAGTGTGACCGCGACGACACCGGGTTCCTGCGCGATCTGCTGCTCGAGCCTCGCATACGTCCGGGCGCGCCGCTCCTTGAAGGCGGACGTCATCTCCTCGCCGGCCGGCCGATCGAGCTCGAGGCGCGCGCTGAAGTACTCGTGACTCGGAAACTGCGCGTGGATTCGGACAATCCGAATCGCCTCGCTGGCGCCCTCGATGCCGGTAGGGATGGCGATGGCCGTCAGCGCCACCTGCGTGATCATGGCGGTCGTCCAGACGCGGCCGAAGCGGAGCGTGCTGCCGCCAACACCCAGATTCGTCAAATGCGATTGCAGGCGCGTTCGCGTGACTCTCAGCGCCGGCAGGAGCGACACCATGGCAGCGCCTGCGACCGCGAGGCCGCTGGCGTAGAGAATCGTAGTGATTCCAAGGCCGGGCGTCATCCAGAAAGGAACGCCTCCCTTGCCCTCGGCCACCGATTCGATTCCCCAGCGCAACGTGCGATCGGCGGCGATCAGACCGACCGCGGCCGCGATGGACGCGAGCACCAGGGCCTCGACGAACAGCTGACCGATGATTCGCGTGCGACTCGCACCGAGCGCTGAACGTATCGCCATTTCTCCCTCGCGGATAGCCGTGCGAGCGTAGAAAAGGGTGCCGACGGTCGTGCATGCCAGGAGCAGCACCAGCAACGACGGCCCGTACATCAGCGCGAGTCCCGCGATGTCTGGAGGAGTCTCCGTTCCTTGTCCAAGCCGCCCCACGAGCGGCCGAAGGTGCGCGTGTGTCGTCGGCAGCGCCGCGGCAGCCCGTTCCCCGAGCACGCGCAGCTCGGCGTTCGCCTGCTCCAGCGTGACACCAGGTTTCAGCCTGCCGATGACGCTGATCGGGTCGCCTTCGAACGCGCCGTATGACGCGCGGAGCTGCAGTGGAGTCCAGGCGTGGTAGCTGACCGGATACCCGAACCGTTCCGGCATCACACCGACCACGGTGACCGGTGTGCTGCCCAGTTTCACTGTGGAGCCCACGACGTCGTTGCGCCCCTCGAACGAGCGCTGCCACACGTCATACCCCAGCACGACGACGCCCGGCGCTCCAGGCTTCTCGTCGGCGTCGAGGAGCCCACGACCAATCAGGGGAGTCACGCGCGCGGTGCGAAATGCGGTGGCCGTGAGTGCCGCCGTCCGGATCAGCACGGGAGGTGTGTTGCCGACAATCAGATTCCGGAGCTCCGTGCGGTACGCCCCGAGGCCGTCGATCGACTGCACATCGCTCCGCCATTCGAGGAAGTCCCGAGTGACACGGAGTTCAGGCTTGTTCGTCCGGGCATTGTGCGTCTCGATGACGACGATGCGATCGCCGTCGGGCAGCGGGATCGTGGGCCACAGCAGTTTGCCCAACAGGTCGTACCAGCCCGCGCCGATCCCGATCGCAATGGCGAGCGCCAGGCCCCCGGCAATCGTCAGGCCCGGGTATTTGAGAAGCATTCGGCCGCCGAGCCTCACGTCGAGCGACATGCCGCTAAGCCACGCGAAGCCGCGGCCGTCGCGCAACGCTTCCTTGTGCTTCTCCACACCCCCGAACGCAGCGAGCGCGTGGCGCCGCGCCTCGTCGGGCGCGAGCCCCTTCGCGCGCACCAGCTGGTCGGTTTCCATCTCGATGTGAAACCGGAACTCGTCATTCATCCGTGACTCGGCGCCGAGACGAGCGAACAACAGGCGCAGGCGCGCGCAAGCGCTGTCAAACCATTTCATCGACGTGCTCCCAGCGAACTAAAACGGCTCTCAGAGACGTCTCACGAGGTGCGCAAAACGGTGTCGAGCGCAGCGGCGAAGCGCTTCCAGCTCTCCACCTCATTGCCGAGGGCGCGCCGTCCGGCAGCGGTCAGCCTGTAGTAGCGAGCCTGCCGGTTGTTGTCGGTCACGCCCCAGTCGCTAGTGATCAGACCCTCCTTCTCGAGGCGCTGCAGAGCGGGATAGAGCGAGCCCTGATTCATCTCGAACTCGCCGCCCGAGATCTGCTGGACGCGTTGGCTGATCCCCCATCCGTGCGTGGGAGAGAGCGAGAGCGTCTTCAGCACGAGCAGGTCGAGCGAGCCGCGGAGGGCGTCGATGGGCGGACGTGAGGGCACGGTGCCTCCAAGATGGTTGTTCTCTAGGTATCTAGAGGAGAGTATCGGCCTCTTTTGTAGCTGTCAAGAGGAACCCCGCCTATAAGGCGCAGAAACCCCTACGCCATCTCACGGCGCCTGCGGCTGGTTCGATAGGTAATGGGTAACGCCGTAGTGGCTATCGATGCCGTCCGCGGGTTACGCTATTGGGCCGGAATCGCCGGCGTAAGCTGCGGCAACGCCGGACTACACCAGCTGAAAATTCCCTGGGGCATCTCGCGAAAGTCGCGCCGCGGAAGGCCCGTTGGCCAGGCTGTCGAACATGCCGGTCGTGCCCTGCGTCCGGCCGTCGCACGGGTCGCTGCAGTAGACCGCGAACGGGATCGCCCCTGCGGCGCGCTGACGGGAGCGCACCCCCGGGGGTCGGACAACCGGGGTTCCGTTGCCCCAGCGACAGGGCCTTCATAATTCCTATCGTCCTACCCAGGCTTGTACGTCAGAATACCATCCGCATTTCGCGCTCTTGACCGGTTGTGGCGGGATTTGGCGCCACTGGGTCACACACGAATCGCGTGTCTCTTGTGCCTGGCCGTAAAGGAGGAGTGGTGTGGTGAAAAAACTGGTTCTCGTCGCAATCTCCGTCGCGTACCTGGGCGGGAACGCGATGGCGCAGGACGCCCAAAGCGTCGTCGCCAACGCGCAAAGAGCATTGGGCGATCCCAAATCCATCACGTATTCGGGATCGGCGAAGGATGTGGCATTCCAGCAGTGCGGATCCAACGCCGCCGACATGATCTGCAGAGGAACCCATGATCCGATGCGGCCGATCAACAACTACGTCCGCGTGATCGACTTGACGGCGCCAACGTCGCGTCACACCGGAGCGACGAACAATCCTGCGGGTGGCGGCGCAACGACGCCGATGCCCGGAACGTTTTTCCAGCAGGTCACACCCCAACAGGTGGATGTCTCGCAACCCTGGGCCACCTCCCTGGAGTTTTACATCACGCCCTGGGGTTTCCTGAAAGGTGCTGCTGCGAACAACGCTACCGCGAGCCGCCGCAAAGTCGATGGCAAGAACTACACCGTCCTGACCTGGAGCCCTGCGGTCAAGGCGCCGTCCGGCAAGAACTACGTCATCAATGGCTACGTGAATGAAAACAACATCGTCGATCGGGTCGAGACATGGCTGGGCGAAAACATCATGGGCGATATGCACATCGTCGCCACCTACACGGGCTGGAAGGACTTCGGCGGAGCAATGGCTCCTTCGAAGATCGTGCAGACGCGCGGTGCATGGCCCTTCTTTGAAGTCAATGTGACGGCGGCGAAGGCGAATCCTGCCGATGTCGCAACGCTGGTCCCGGCACCCGCGCCGGCTGCAGGTCGTGGTGGTCGCGGTGGCGGCGCAGCACCTGCTGCTGCACCTGCTCTGACCGTCACTTCCGAAAAGCTTGGCGATGGCCTTTACAGGCTTACCACTGGGCCCGGCAGTTACGATTCGGTGATTGTGGAGTTCAAAGACTACATCATGATGCTCGAGGCCGGACAATCCGAGGCGCGTGGTCTCGCTTACATCGCCGAAGCGAAGAAGCTCATCCCCAACAAGCCGATCCGTTACGTCATGAACACGCATCCTCACTCCGATCACACGGGAGGACTGCCGGCGCTGGTGGCCGAAGGCGCGACGATCATCACGCAGAAAAGCAATGAAGAGTTCTTGGAGAAGGCGCTCAACACGCCAAGAACGCTGCTGAACGACACTCTCGCGAAGAATCCGAAGAAAGCAAAGATCGAAGCCGTTTCGGAGAAGAAGGTCTACTCGGATGGAACGCGAACCGTCGAGATGTACCACGTCTCTCCGGTTCCTCACTCCAACGGCTTGATGATCGCGCTCATCCCCAAGGAGAAGGTTCTCTTCCAGGGCGACTTCTCGCTGCCTGCTGCGGGGCAACCGGCTAACGATCACGTCAAAGCCCTGGTTCCGATTCTCGAGAAGCTCAATCTAAACTTTGATCGCTATATAAACGTCCACACCTCCGCGACTCCGCAGACCAAGGCGGATCTCTGGAAAGCCGTGGGGAAATAGGAAAGTCAATTCGTTTGGCGACAACGGCGGCCATCGTGGCCGCCGTTGTTCGGGGTCAACGCCTCACGCGGCACCGCGTGAATGAATGCTGCCGGCGGCCGTGTGAAAATCGACGAGAGTGCCAGAGAAGCCTCACAGTTGAACGTCCGATCCGCTGCCATGGTGGCGCTAGAATCGCGTCCGAGACCCAGCGTCTAACCGGACATCCTTGGGAGAGTGAGATGAACAGAATCACCAAAATCGTCGTGGCAGCGTGCGTTGCGCTCCTGGTAGGCCGTACCGGGCACGCCGACGTGACGTTGAATTCAGTACGCGTGGCGGCGGCGGACACGGTGGCGCTGGCCAGGTTCTACCAGTCGGCCTTTGGCATGCAGGAGGTCAACCGCATTGAAGTACCGGGAGGGGCGGAGATCTTCGTGAATTTCGGCGCCACCGTCGATGCGGCCAAGGTCAACAAAGGTCTCCCGATCGTGATCATGCATCGCGACAGCGACGCCGTGAAGGACCCGATCGCGCACGTGATCTTGAACGTCACCGACATGAATGCCACCGTGGCGGCGATCAAGGCGGCGGGAGGCTCGATGGATGGCGAACCGCGGCCATTCCGAAATACCGGCGTGGTGATCGGCATCGCCGTCGATCCCGCCGGCAACCGCATAGAGCTGATCCAGCGGCCCGCTGCTGCCGGCCGCTGAGAGCCGCGGTCACGACACTCATATCGAAGGGAGCAGGCGATGAGACTCCTTCGCGCGTCGCTCGTCTTGACCACGACGCTCATCCTCCAAATCCGATCGGACGCTGCTGGTCCACGAATCGCGCCCGTGCCGGAGAACCAACGCAGCAGCGAGCAGCAGTCAGTCGCGGCGAAGTTCGCATCCGCGGACATGCCCAATGCGGTGGCCACGTACCTGAACCATGCGGCATTGGCGGAGCACATCCTGCCGTACGAGCACTACGTCTGGAGCGACTCGACTCTCCCGCCTCGCCACCGTGCGATCCTCGGACTGCGCACAGCCTGGCTCACGCGCTCCAACTATCTCTGGGCCCATCGGGCCAGCGCAGCGCGGCAAGCGAGCCTCACAGACGAGGAACTGAGGCGCATTGCGCAAGGACCCGATGCGGCGGGCTGGGACGGGTTCGAGGCCACCTTACTGCGGGCAGCGGACGAAGTTGCACGTGGACTCGTTCGTCGCTGACTCGACCTGGCGGGTATTGACTGCGCGCTACGACACCAATCAATTGATCGACCTCGTGGACACCGTGGGCGCGATCACGATGCACGCTGGCGCCATCAACTCGCTCGGCGTGGAGATTGAGTCGGATGTGCGGGATCGTCTCCCGTGCCGGTCCACTCCCCGGACAGATCGAATTGGGCACACGCCCGGCGCGCGGTCACCAACAGGAGAAATGGGCCGGCGATCCCGGCTCGATGGGCGTGAGACATATCATCTTCTCCACGGCATGGGCCCGCCGCACGTGACGGCCGCGCGAACCGACAGAATCGATCGAATGGACGCGTGTGTCCGAAATCCTAGTTCAGCGTCCACAACGCCAGCTTGGACACGTCCTTCACGAAGATTCGGTTTCCAATAATCGTCGGCTGCGTCCACGTTTCAGAGTCCGCAACCGTGTAGCGACGGACGGGCTCGAATGATGTCGGCCCGCCGCGGAAGACCACCAGCTGACCGTCGTCCTGGAGGCTGAACACCACGTCGCCTGCGCGCACGATGGCGGCGTTGCCCGCCTGGCGTGGTTCGGAGGTCCACAACGTCTTTCCGGTCTTCGCATCAGCGCTGAAGTACTGTCCGCTGTTCTTGCTCGACAGCCCGAACACGGCATCGCCCACGAGGACGCTGTTGCTCAAGCGGTACGGCACGTCCGCGTTCTCCCAGACGTTCTCGGTGACCCACCGGTTGTCCTGTTTCTTCACCGTAAACGCCATCGTGGGACCCCCGTTCCCCGACACGATGAGCGTCTGACTGTAGACGATCGGGGTGACGGCATTCGTGAAGTTCGAGCTCACGAACGGACGCTCCCACAGCAGCGTGCCGGTCGCAGGATCGACGCTGACGATCTTGCCCTGCGTGATGGTCACGAGCTGACGGGTGCCGGCGAGCTCCGCCACGATGGGCGACCCGTATCCGGGACCGTCGCCGTTCCAGCTCCACTTCACGTCGCCCGTGTTCACGTCGTACGCCGTGAGCGCGCCCTGCATGTGGCCTCCCACGTGGAAGATGACCAGGCCGCGGTCGACAAGAGGAGAAAAGGCGTGACTGGTGAACATCGGCACGATGCTCGATCCCGGCTTCTGCCAGAGCTGTTTGCCGGTGGCCGCGTCGAAGGACGTCACGATTCCGGTCATCCCAATCGAGTAGAGCTTGCCGTTGGAAAACACGGGCGTCGACTTCGGCCCCTGGTTGTGCTTGGTCGCTGCGGGGTTCATCGTGAAGGTGACCGGATAGCCGGTGTGCCAGATCTCCTTCCCGTTGTCGGCGTCGAGCGCGCTCATCACCTCGTTGTCGCCCTGCCGCGAGAACAGGTAGATCCGGTTGCCGACTACGAGCGGTGTGGCGTACCCGGTGCCGACCTCGACCTTCCACTTCTGGGTCAGGCGCTCAGGCCAGGCGGTCGGCGCGGAGAACGAGACGGCCCCGCCATCCCGATCCGGCCCTCGCCACTGCGTGTAATCGGCGGTGCGCTGCTGAGCGCTGACGACCGCCATGAGTCCGGTGAACACGATGCCGACGATGACAGTGTGATTAGTTTTCATAATCGTGCCTCATCGAAATCCGCTGAAGCCGGATCCCACGTACCCGGCGCGGCTGTCCGATCGCTACCGCTGCCGCTGTCCAATAGCTGCTCCACACGCCGGTCCACTGTCCCCCGATGTCCCCGGCCTGAGCATTTGCCGGAGCCCCCCGGCCCTGAGCCCAACCGATGCCCCGGCGACGAGCAGAAACCCGGCCAGGGCCAACCCCACGCGCTCATCATCACCATCGACTGCTCGTTTCTGTCTTTACTCGTCGTCGGGTTCCGCCAGGGCTACCGAACCGCGCCTGGTGGCCGGCCGTGGCTTCACGGGCGCCGGCTTCCGCGCGTACGGGTCGCGTGGCGAGCCCGGTGGACGACGCCCGCGCCAGAGACCGAACCAATCGAGCACACGCTTGAGCGCACGAAACATGGCAACACCTCAGCTCGGCGACGAAAGATGATCCTTCGCCTGCGCTTGTCCAATCTCCAGCACATAGCCTTCGCGATCGCGCACCGCAAGTTCTGGTTCGCGTCCGACGCCCTACCGCGGTAGTGGTGTCGCAAACAGCTCGACGGCCGACAGGTTGGCCCATCCCGCCACGCCATGTGCACCGCCAGGCGCAAGGTCCACGAGACCGACCTCGTCGATCTTGCTCAGGTCCGGATTCCTGACCTCGGCAGTGGTGACGACTTTCACCGGATCCAGCTTGTACCAGCGCATGCCGCCGAACGCCACTTCGGTCTGAATGAACTCGCCATCCGTCGAGACGCCACGGCTGCCGGCGATGAGCGTCCCGTCGGCGAGCTTCACGACGGGGTATAAGACGTGGAGGCTCGACGTGCGGACTATCCACCGCAACCTCGCCAGGCCGGTCAGGTCGATGTAGGTTGGTGAGATCGAACACGCCTGCCGCCAACACCGCTTCGGTGCGGACGAGGCGCGGGTACATCGACACGACCGTCACACCATGCGGTTTCAACTCGTGCGCCATATCAGCCGCGAGCTTATCCGTCGCCGCCTTTGCCACACCATAGAGGACATGCGAGACCGCTTCTCGCCTTTGCCCCAGCACTGGGTGCGCGGCCCGTCGGCTGCACCCCCTTGATACTGATTCAGCCCTCCATGCTCCTACTGACTGCCAGTAGGTTGAGCGCAGGGAAAAAAATGCGCGACTTGTGCAGGCGGAGAGCCAATGAGATTCTACCACCCAGACCTCGCCCGCCGCTCCGGCCGGCGAGCCCCACTGGTAGGCCGTCCCCACTATGACGGACAAGGGCCTGGTGGAAAGGGACGACACGCGCCGGCCGCAGATCTATCGCGCGCGATATTCGCAGGACCGTACGCAGAAACAGATGCTGACGGACTTGATCGAGCGTGCGTATGGCGGATCGGTCAAAGCGCTCGTGATGCACGCAGTGGGAACCAGAAAGCCTTCGTCCGAAGATCTCGACGCAATTGAGAAGCTGCTGGATCGCTGTGACGGCGGGCGCAAACGGGAGAAGAAGGGAGGCAGGTGATGAGTGCCTTCGCCGGGGGCCTCACGGCGGCCCTGATGCATTCGCTCTGGCAGGACACGCTCGTCGCTGCGCTGTTGTGTTCGGCGCTCATGTTCCTGCGGCGCCGGGCAGCGGAGTGATTTCGCGACGGCCGACCGGCCGGACGGACGTGCGAGGCCTCCACGGTCACGACGGCGGTCTTGCCGTCGAGGGTCGTGAGCTCGACCTCGAACGCCTGTCCGTCCTCGTAGGCGTGAACGACGGTCCCGACGCCGTCGCGCTCCAGGCCTTCCTGCGCGACGGCCGCCGTCAAGACGACGCGGTCGAGCTCTTTGTTCGGTCACGACGCCCGCCACGCGCACGGATACCCAGACGTCGTGGGGGACAGGATACGGACTAATTCTGTCCGGCATTACAATAGCGATCACGTGAACGGGCACACCGATGGTTGACGTGGGTCAGCAGGTCGCACATTGGGTCGCCGGGGCGCAGGAAGATTGGGGCGTCGCCGTCGAATTGGTTGAACGACGACGGATTCGCCACGGCCTGTTCTTCGCGCAACTCGCGATCGAGAAAGCCCTCAAGGCGCATGTGTGCCGGCGCACGCAAGATCTTGCCCCGCGTGTGCACAACCTGGTCCGATTGGCTGAGCTCGCGGGCTTGCAGCCGGACGAGAGTCAGTTGTCCACGTTGGCGGATCTGAACGCCTTCAGTCAGGCCGGTCGCTATCCGGACGCGATTGGACCGTTGCCCACGCCTGAAGAAGCGGGCGCCTACATCCATCGGGCTCAGGACGTTTTCCGATGGCTGATGACGGCGTTCTGAGAGTCATTCAACGCTACCTGCGCGCCCTCCACGCGCATGGCGTGGACGCTCGTTTGGCCATCCTTTTCGGATCCTGGGCGCACGGGACGGCGACGTCATTGAGCGACATCGACCTCGTCGTCGTGTCGCCCCAGTTCGACCGTGGGATTTCTCGATCGGACGTCGATCTGCTCTGGCGACTGGCGGCTGTCGTCGACAGCCGCATCGAACCTGTGCCGAGCGGTGAACGCCAATGGGCTGAAGATCGGTCGAGCGCGCTTCTGGAAATTGCTCGGCGTGAAGGACGCGCGGTGCAGCCGGAAGCGGCGTGAGACGAGAGGCCGTACGGTCGTGCGCCCAGAAAGTGGCGAAACAACCCGACGTAGACGGCCTTGCCGCGGACGTGACCTTGCATGGCCGCCAACACCTTCGTGCGGGTCTTCTGTTCGTTCGCGTACGGCGCTGATTATGGCGCATCTTGAATTGCGATAGCATCGACCGACGCGATGAAGCCCAAGAGCCCGTTTGAGCACTACCTGCTCGTGGTCATCCTCGGCAGCCTGACCGCCATGGGCCCACTGGCGCACGACATGTACCTGCCGAGTTTTCCGGCGATTGCTCGCGAGTTCGGCGCCACCGCGTCCGCGGTCCAGGCCACGTTGGCGATTTACTTCATCGGGCTGGCCGTCGGCCAGATCGTCTACGGTCCGCTGTCCGACCGCCTCGGGCGGAAAGGCCCGCTGTTGTTTGGCCTGCTCCTTTTCGTCGGCGCGTCGATTGGTTGCGCAGTTGCCACGAGCGTCCGCGCGCTCGTGATGTGGCGGCTTGTGCAGTCACTCGGCGGATGCGCCGGGATGATGGTGCCGCGCGCGGTGGTGCGCGACCGTTTCGACGCACGCGACTCAATCCACGTGCTCTCCCTGCTCATGCTCGTCATGGGGCTGGCCCCCATTCTCGCGCCACTTGCCGGCGGACAATTGCTCGTGGCCTTCGGATGGCGGTCCATCTTCTTGGCGCTCGCCGGCTATGCGACGCTCGGGTCGGCGGCGGTGAGCCTGCTCTTGCCCGAAAGCCTGGCGCCCGAACGGAGGCGAAGGGATACCCTCGGTAAGGTGTTCAGCGTGTACGCGACGCTGCTGCGCGATCGGATCTACATGGCGTACATCGTGTCAGGCGGCCTGATCTTCGCGGGGATGTTCGCCTACATCGCCGCTTCTCCCTTCGTGTTCATCGAGCTATTTCACGTGGCCCCAGAACGATTCGGCCTGTTCTTCGGCACGAACGCGGTGGGATTGATCGCGGCGTCGCAAATCAATGGCAGGCTGGCGCGCCGGGTGAACCCACGGACGATTCTCCGGGTCGTGCTGCCAATGGCGGCCGTGGCCGGGCTCGCCCTCCTCGTGTCCGCGTCCACCGGAGCCGGCGGCTTCCCGGGAATCCTGGTACCGCTTTTCGTCTTCGTTGCCAGCCTCGGCTTCGTTTCGCCGAACACGACAGCGCTCGCGATGGCACCGCACGGGCAAGTTGCGGGCAGCGCGTCGGCACTGCTCGGCACCGTTCAGTTTCTGCTCGGGGCGGGAGCGGCTTCGCTCGCCGGTGCGCTCGGCAGCGGCACCGCCGTGCCTCTGGGCGTAGTTGTCGCCGGATGTGGTTGCAGCGCGTTTCTCATCCACCAGACGGCGCCGCGCGTGCCGCCGCTCACGCACGCGCCGCAGCCCTCGCCAGCCGGCGCAGCTCGGTTCAGATCATGAGCAAAAGCCCCGAATCGCCGATTTAACTCTGAAACGCGCCGTTCTGGCCCAGGAAGATCGCATGGCGGGGGCCGCGCTTCTTCACGCGGCCACGTACGCGCACGACTTCAGATTCGGTACAATCTATCGAAGCGTTCGTGCCTCCGTCCACGTGATAGTTGTGGAGCACGCGCTCTTCTGATGCTTCGAGGATGTCTCTAAAGACCGTGGACGGCACGCCGCCGAACCGCAGCCCGCGGACCGGCGCTTCGTGGCCGTCTTGCGACACTTGCACAGCATCGAGAATCACCGGGCCAGAAGATCTGCGACGAGGGAATCGGTGACAGGTTGTTCAGCCCGCACCACGCGTTGACGGCTGCCAGCAGGATCGTGTTGTCGGTGCTGCCGGTCAGACGCTGCTCTTCAGGGTGACAAATCCTCGTTGCCCTCGGCGCAAGCGGGATGGGCGAGGTTTCGTCAAGCGTCGTCCGACCGCGGTGCTACCATCATTGCGTGAACCGATTGACGCGGGAGGTCATCGTGAGTGCGCTCGGGCTTCCGGCCGATCGACTTCAGCCCGACGAGCCGCGCGTCGATCTGATCATCGTCGGAGGGGCGGTCATGGTGCTGCTGTTTGGCGCGCGCGACTCCACGAAGGACGTGGACGCGTTTCACCTGGACCTGGAAGCCAAGTCTCGTCTGGCCGAGGCCGCCGCGAACGTGGCGACGGCTCTCGAACTGTCTGACAACCGGCTGAACGATGCGGCGAAGGGATACGTGCACGGACTGTCGCTGGGCCCGCTGCTCCTGGACACGCCGACGCTGAGGGTGCGGACCCTGTCCACGATGCAGCTCCTTGCGATGAAAGCGCGGTACGCATTTGACGATCTGAACAGTCCGCGGTGAAGTCGGGGCCCCAAACGCGGCAACCGCTGGGGACCCCGTTTCGGCCGGCGCTGTGACCACGGGCTGCTAAGATAAGGAAACACAGGGGGCATACAGGCTCATGCCACGACGATCGTGCTTGCAATATGCGGCGGCAGCCTTGATCCTAGCCGCGGCCCCATCGACCCTATTCGCGCAATGGTTGGATTATCCGACTCCCGACGTACCGCGCACGCCCGACGGCAAGCCAAACCTCTCCGCGCCCGCGCCGCGCACCGCCGACGGGAAGACGGACCTCTCTGGAATGTGGGGATGGGAAACCCGCGTGCCTTGCCCCGGGCACGGCTGCACGGACTCACAAATCGGACGGGAGTTTCTGAACATCGCCTACAGCCTCAAGGGGGG
>JAHFUI010000054.1:0-11566 GCA_023265175.1 Acidobacteriota bacterium | reverse complement strand
AGCTTGAAATCGAAATCACGGTGGACGATCCGAAGGCGTACACAGCGCCGTGGACCATACAGCTCAACCAGCCCATCCTGCTTGATAGCGAGCTGTTGGATTATGTCTGTCTGGAGAACGAGAAGGACGCTTCGCACCTGGTAGGGAAGTAAGCATGCGCATCGTAGCCGAGCCGGTTCTACAGAGGAGGCACAGGCAGTGGCTGGATGAACGTGATCGTGGGGGCGCAGCCAGACGCGAAGCCGGCGGATTTCTCGCTCGCCGACTCCACGATGAAGTATCTAGTTTTCACGCCCCGAAGGGCTGAAGTCACATGAAGCGACGCGCCAGGTCAGCGGCCATGTCCGTGGCCATGCTGGGGCCACTCCTGTCCTGGTTATCAGAGGCGCCTCGCCATCAAGAGCCTTGCTGCTGGCTCAGTCCGTCCGCGTGACACGCCTCGCGCAGAATCCCCTGATCACCGTGGACTCCTCGCCCACTCTGGGCGGCAACGTCAACGGGCCGACCGTCATTCGGGTGCCTGACTGGATCGAACGTTCCCTGGGTCGTTAATGGGTGACGAGACCATGGAACGCCACACGCCGATGTCGCGACGAGCGTTCCTGGTGACGAGCGGCATCAACATGCCGGGATTGCGTCGATCCTCCGGCGGCACGGAGCCGACCGATAGCTGCAATCCGTGTCTGCCTACATCCGGCCATCAACCTGTCCCGCACGCAGTCGTACGGTTCAGCATTAGTGAATCTATTATGGGCGATTCGGTGGGCCACTGGGAGGGAGACACCTTGGTGGTGGATGTCACCTCGTTCAACGACAAGACGTGGCTGACAGGCACGACGTCTGGAGATATGGCGCTTACGAGCCCGGGCCATCGCCCCACCCTGAGTGGAGCTGCCCGTTGCCGCGGAAGAATGCGTGGATCTGGCGGATGAGACCGTCCTGCACCTTGAACAGCTCGAACACCACCGACCCGTTGTTGTTCGGATATTCGGGCGGTGTCATGAAATTGCCGATGGCCAGCACCAACCCGCGCTCGACGTCCGCGATGTACGCGCGGCGGTTGCTGACGTTCCACTTCACGGATGGAATTTGGAACTCGCCCCCGCAACTGCCAGGGCTGCGCTCGCCGTTGACGGTGAAGACGCCGAGCTCGATGCGCTGGCATTCGGGGTGCCACGGCACTTGCCGGTAGTTCAGCTTTTGCGACACCGCGTCGAAATACTTGTCCGCGATGTCGAACAGCTCCGGGCGCGACGCACGCTCCGAGAGTGGAAGCACGGTGTCGAAGATCCGATCGGGCAACGTCAGCA
Organism: Acidobacteriota bacterium; assembly: GCA_023265175.1. Lineage (GTDB taxonomy): Bacteria > Acidobacteriota > Vicinamibacteria > Vicinamibacterales > CAVVIG01 > JAHFUI01. The sequence goes on along the minus strand of JAHFUI010000054.1, from coordinate 10,256 downwards.
CCGAGGCATCCACCCCGAAACCGCCGGCGGGCCGCTCGTACGACACCTCCTCGACTTCTGTGATTTTGTGTGCCTGAACTTTCAGGCGCACCACGTAGAACCACCATTTTACCGGGGTGCCCGGGGGCTCGGCGCGCGCACCCGGTCTTGTGGAGCTGATGGCGTTGGTGACCACGCCGTAGAAGACGGCCGCGCCCGTGATGGGGTCGACGTACGACTGGCGATACGGCAACCGCCGGCCCGTTCCCCACACCTCGCCTTTGCCCAGCGTCGTCACGGTCCCATTGCTGGTCACGCGGATCGTGGGCGCCACGGCCAGCTTCGACACGTCGTTGTCGGTCAGCGCCTCGGTGTACTCAAACAGGACTTGCAGCAAGCACCGGCGATCGCACGCCGCGCCCGCCGCGGCTGGTGACGATCGTGCGCGAGCCCTTCTGGCCTGGTTTGCGCGGACACTTACGGGAGCGACCGCAAGCGCGATCAGCGCGAGCAGTGTGCAGAGTCGCCTCGAATTCATACTGTCTCCTGATATGAAAAGACCCCCGCCTGTTCCAGCGTCCACCTCTTCAGCCCCGCCATCCAATTTACGACGAGCGTGATGGAGGCTGACTCCACCTCAACGTCCACGTCCACGGGCTCGTGATCGACGGGGTGTTCGCGAAGGATGGCGCGCCATCAGCCATCTTCAGCCTTCAGACTTGACACTTCTAGCGCGTCAACCACTCGAACGCCTCGCGCGCGATTGGCTCGGGCACGGCGTGCGGGCCGTCGAATTCTCGAACCGTCACGGTGTACCCGGCGCTCTTCAGCCGCGGCACGATGCGGCGGCTGGTGACGTCGATGGGCAACATCTGATCCTGCGTGCCGTGCGAGAGGAAGATCGGCGGCCTGCCGGTGGGCGTTGCGGGCCTAATGAATCCGGGCGAGAACGCGATCACCTGGGTGAACAGATCGCCGTTAGCCATGCCGAGCGACAGCGCGTACGACGCGCCGTCTGAAAAGCCGCCGACGGCCAGGCGGCCTGGACCGACGGCCACGCGTTCAAATGCATACTGCAGCGCTCGGTCGATGAACGCGACGTCGCGTCCAAAGCTGCCGCCCACTGCGCCCCACGTGCTCGATCGCGAGTCCGGTGCGAGAATCACGACGCCGAATTCCTCGGCCAGCGGGAACGTGAAGCGCACGTTGCGCGCGCTGCTGCCGGCGCCATGCAGCATCACGAGGAGCGGCACCGGTGTTTGCGACGCGACGGCTTTCGGCACGTAGAGGATGCCGTCGCGGCCCGCGCTCAGGCCGAGTGGATGTTCGCCCGGCTCGACGGAGACGGTTGGCGTGCGCGGCCGGACCAGCAGACGGGCGTCTGAGGAGGCGGCGGTCGTAGCCGCCGGCGACCAGCAGCCGAGCGCGACGGTTCCGGCCGCGAGCGCGAGCCACGCGCGTGATGGGTAGTGCAGGCCTTTAGGCCTGCCCGCGCAGCTCATCAGTCGTTCGCCGTCGATTGCCCGCCCTCTCGTACCGCCTTGAGCGCCAGGCGTTCCTCGCGATTGGGATCGTTGACCACCTTGCACTCGTTCCCCAGGATCATCGTCGGCTTGTCGGCGGTGTTGAACGCCGGCCACTTCGGCAGGTCCGGGTGGTTCGGGTTGCCCGTTCGTGCGAACGCGGCCCACGCGGCGCTCATCTTGTGAGCGAGCGCGTAACGTTCCTGACCCGATCCGGTCATCGACGCCGCGATGTCGATGTTGTAGAAGGTGAACGGGATGTCGAGCGTGTGGTACGACTTCATCTGTCCCTTGTGCACCGGGGATCGCCAGTTGAAGTAGTACAGGTAGTCCGCCGCTTTTCCTTGCGCGGTCTTCAGCTCGGCCAGCGTCTGCGCGTTGGCGCGGCGCGTGTTGTCCGCGTTCATGATCAGCCACACGTCCGTGTTGCTGATGCCGGGGTGCGTGCGGCGATAGAGCGCCACCAGCTCCTTCGCCTTGGCGTCGTTGTCGCGCGTGATGCGCTTGACCCGCGTGAGCATCTCCGCTTCCGGCATCTCCAGCGGCGGCGGCGGATCGCTCCACGCGTCTTCCGTTTCGACCGACCCCTGCATCAACGGAACGGTGGCCGAGAACTCAGGCGCGTCAGGCGTCCACTGATCGCGCGGCAGCGACTTGCCGTCGACCACCGGTCCGTTGGCCAGTCCGCCGATCGCCGGCTGGCGGTAGAACGCTTCCTGCAGCTGTTCGAACGGCAGCTTCTGCAGTTGATCGAGCTGACTCGCTTTCAGCCCGAGCTTCGACAGGAACTGCTCGGCGGCTTTCGTTGCGTTGTCGCGGGTCGCCCCGCGCAATGCCGAACCGCTTTGCGCAATCGCGCGATGGAACAGTCCCTTGGCCGACGGCATCGCCATCGCCGTGGTGACCTTCCCGCCGCCGCCCGACTGTCCGAAGATCGTCACATTCCCAGGATTCCCGCCAAACGCGGCGATGTTTTCCTTGATCCATCCCAGCGCGGCGACGATGTCCTGCATGCCGGCGTTGCTGGAGCTCGTCCACTTCTCGCCGCCACCGAGATCGGCGAGATGCAAAAAGCCGAACAGGTTGAGCCGATGATTCACCGACACCACGACGACATCTTCCTTGCGGGCCAGGTTCGTGCCGTCGTAGAGCAGCCAGTTACCCGATGCGCCCGAGAACCCGCCGCCGTGCAGCCACACCATCACCGGCCGGGTTGCGTTGCCGAGACCGGGAGTAAAGATATTGATGCTGAGGCAGTCCTCGCCCATCGGCTCCCGCCGATCCAGCGACCAGACTTCCGAGATCGGACCGTCGGGATCCTGCGGGGCCCGCTGGCCGACCTGGAATGCGTCGCGGACGCCGGTCCATGACGGCGGCTTCACCGGCGGCATGAAGCGGTTCGCGCCCGCCGTCGATGCGCCGTACGGCACGCCCCAGAATTGGTTGACGCCGTACCGGACGAGGCCACGAAGCTTTCCCGCGGTGGTCGACACGGCCGCCGTTATCGGCAAGCCCTTGGCATCCTGCGCCAACGCCTGCGCGAACGAACCGCCCACGAAGAGGCCCGCCGTCGCCAACGCGCCGCGGCCCAGGAACGAACGCCGATCCATCGAGATGCCGTCACATGTCATCTGTCACTTCCGTTTCTCAGACACGCTCCTAGGATTGCGCCCCAGTATAGATCTCACTTGAATCCGGCGGCGAAGAGAATGCCGGCGAGGATCATGATCCCCCCGCCGATGCGCGCCACAAGGGCCCCCGCTGGCCCGATTTTCTCCAGCAGGACGAAACCGGTCAGCGCCGCCACCCACGCGAGGTTCATCACGCCGACGACAAACAGCACGCCCATCAGTGCCCAACAGCAGCCGAGACAGTACGCGCCGTGGCACAGCCCCATCTCGAACGCACCGGTGATGCCGTCACGCCAGCGTGTCATCAGAAAACCCAGCGGGCTTCGGCACTGCGTGAGGCACGCGCCTTTGAATGGGGTGAGCTGGTACGCGCCGGCGGCGATCAGGATGGCGCCGCCGACTTTCGCGCTCGACGCCGACATCGCCGCCGACAGCATGGCGGCGTGATGTAATGCCCATTGTGCGATCGTCGTGCAGGCGCTGAAACCGGCCCAGACCGCGACGTATCCGAGGCCGAACATCAGGACCAGCAGCGGCACGGTGCGCGCGCCACGTGCGGCCAGTGCCGCCGCGAAGAGCAGCAGCACCGGTGCGGCCGATCCGGTCATCATGCCGACCATCATCACGACCCACATCGCGAAGGTGAAGAAGACGTCGGCAGCCGTCCACGGCATGTCCACCGCCATGCCCATGCGCGCCATCATCGTCGCGTAATCGGTGGCGGACGACATCTGGCGGTTGAGATGGACGAGGTACGCCCAGGCGAGCGCGGTGATCAGGACGATGCAGGTCGAGATGAGGACGCGGTCGCGGGCCGGCAGCTCGGCGACCGACCAAGCGTTACGCACTCCGCCAGGCAAACGGCGCGTAGTGTCCGTTGTTCTTGCCGCTCACGTCGTCCCAGGAGAGGCCGAGCGCGTGCACGTGGCTCTTCGACGCGTGGGCGAGCGCAAGACGATCGGAGGCTGGATGCCCGGTGTTCTCGAGGAACATCGGTTCCGTGGCGTCGGGATTGATTCCCTTGGCGCCCTCAGCCGCCATGTCGACGGCGCTCGATGCTTTGACGGACCACTTGATGCCGCTGCGATCGAACTTGATTGGGGCGGATTCGACACCCAGGAACTTTCCGATCAGGCCCGAGAGCGCGGCCATGGGACCGCCCGCCGCGCCGCTCGCGATCGCCGTGATCGCCTCGCGCTGCTCGGCGCTGGCCCGGTCGTCGATCACGAGGCCAACCGACCAGTTCCCCTTGCCCATCGCGTCCGGCGTCAATCCAAGGACGATGAATCCGAGGCCATCCAGCGAGGACGCGCCGTAGCTTCCGCGATCGATCTGCATCGCCATGGCGAACGTGCATGACCCTTTGGTCGGGCTGACTGCCATCTGTCCCAAAATGCACGGACACACGAAGTCGCAGCTGCACGTTTCGTAATATTGTCCGTTGACCTGCCACGTTGGTGTTGTCATCGGCCTATAATACAGCCCGACGGCCGATCCCGCTGCGAAAAGGAGACGGACATGAGTAGGCGCTTGACTCGTTCTACGGGCGCGCTGGTAACCATAATCACTGCCGTGTTCCTGGCGACCCCGATGACCGGCCGGGCGCAGAAGCCCGCCGGGAAGGCGCCGGCGAAAGCCTGGACGCCGCCGCGCACTCCGTGGGGCGATCCGGACATCTCCGGCATGTTCACCAACAAGGACGAGCAGGGCGTGCCCTTCGAGCGGCCCGCGGAATTCGCGGGACGACAGACCATCACCGATGAAGAGTTCGCCGCCCGGGCGGCGCGTAGTCAACAGCAGCTTGCCACCGACAACGCCGAATTCGACATCGCGACCGCCGACACGCGCAACGCCGGCGCGGTCGGGTCAGCGACGTCGCCTCCACCGCACTGGCTCGATCGGCCGAAGCCGAGCCGCCGCACGTCGATGGTCGTCGATCCGCCGGACGGGAGAATCCCGCCGCAGACTCCGGAGGGTCAGAAGCGAGCGGCCGAGCGCGCGGCGGCACGCGCGCAGGCAAGCAGCGGACGCGGCCCCGCCGATTCTTATGCGGACCTTAGTCTGTACGTTCGCTGCATCACGCGCGGTCTGCCCGGATCGATGATGCCGGCCATCTACGGCAACTCGTACCAGATCGTGCAGGGCCCGGGCTGGGTGGGGATTCGCTACGAGATGATCCACGAAATTCGCGTGATCCCGCTGGATGCGCGTCCGCACGTCGGGTCGCCCATCCGTTCCTACATGGGAGACCCGCGCGGCCACTGGGACGGCAATTCGCTCGTCGTCGAGACGACGAACTTCAGGGACGAGACCGCGTACCGCGGAGCCAATCCGCAGACCGTCCGCTTGATCGAACGCTTCACGCCGGTGGCGCCGGACAAGGTCGAATGGTCCGTCACGGTCGACGATCCGACGACGTGGGCGAGACCGTGGACGTTCGCGATGAACCTGACGAAGGACGAGACGCAGCCGGTGTTCGAGTACGCCTGCCACGAAGGGAACTACGCGATGAAGAACATCCTGACCGGTGCGCGGGCCGAGGAAAAGACTGGACGACCGGTGACGGGTGGCGGCGGCGAAGGTGAGCGATAGCGACTCGAAAACCCTCACAACGAAAGGAAAATCTGATGAAAAGCAAAGCATTGACGCTCGGTGCCCTTCTGTTGTCTGCCGCCGTGGCGTCACTGAGCGCGCAAGCGCCTGCGGGGGCGCCAGGAGCCGGCGGCGCCCAAGGCCAGCGAGGAGAAGGCGGCGGCGGTGGTCGCGGCCGCGGACCCGCGGTTCCCGGCCTGACGCTGACGACGACGGCATTTGCCGACGGCGCGGAGATCCCCAAGAAGTACACCATGGCGGATCCCAACGCGGTGTCGCCCAAGCTCGAATGGACGAACGTGCCGATGGGGACCGTGACGTTCGCGCTGATCCTGCACGATCCCGACGTGGCGCTTCAGCGCAAGATGGACGACGTGTTGCACTGGATGGCCTTCAACATCCCGGGAACCGCGCGCGAGCTGCCCGAGGGCATGGCGGCGACGGCTCAGATGCCTGACGGCACCGTGCAGGCGAAGAACCTCCGCGGCGCGGTGGGCTACATGGGACCGGGCGCGCCCGCGGTCGGACCGCATCACCATTACACGTTCGAGCTGTTCGCGCTCGACATGAAGCTCGAGCTGGGACCGGACGCGACTCGCGCCGATGTCGTGAAAGCGATGGACGGACATATCCTCGGCAAAGGCGTCCTCGTGGGACGGTTCCACCAATAGTCCGGCGAAACCTAATGCAGGATGCACAATGTCGAATGCTCAGGTGTTGTGCATCTTGCATCCAGCATTTTGCATTTCCGCGTCAGGGTGATTGATGGGCGTTCGATCGGAGTGCGTGGAACTGAAGGTCGACATGGGACGACGATGCGCGCGTGGGTGGCGCGACCGGAAGGCCAGCCACCCACGCGCGGGTTGCTGGTGTTCCAGGAAGCCCTTCGGCGTCAACGCACACATCCGGGACGTCACCGCATTCTTCGATACATACTGCCCGCGGTAACATCTGGTCATCTGATCATCTGGTTATCTGGTCATTTGTTTCTTCAATGACCCAATCAATGACCAGATAACCAGATGATCAGATGACCAGATTCGAACGTTTTCTGGCCTCGCATCCTGAGTACGCGACAACCCGGACGCTCGATGCGCTGCGCGCGTCCGAGTTCGGCCGCCTCGATGCGCAGCGGCACGTCTACCTCGATTACACGGGCGGCGGGCTCTACGCGGCCTCGCAGATCCGCGAGCACGAGGCGTTGCTCGACGGTCAGGTCTTCGGTAATCCCCATTCAGCGAGCCTCTGCTCGACCGTTACCACCGGCCTGGTCGAGCAGACGCGGCACGCGGTGCTGGCGTACTTCAACGCGCCGCGCGATCAGTACACGGCGGTGTTCACGCCGAATGCGACCGGCGCCCTCAAGCTGGCGGGCGAGTCGTATCCGTTTGCAGAAGGCGGCCGGTTCCTGCTGACGTTCGACAATCACAATTCAGTCAACGGCATTCGTGAGTTCGCAGGCTCAAAAGGCGCGGTCGTCGAGTACGCTCCGATCACTGTGCCGGATCTTCGTATCGATCGGGATCGCCTCGACACGCTGCTCGCCCTGGCAGATCCGCAACACGCGAATCTCTTCGCATTTCCGGCGCAATCAAATTTTTCAGGCGTGAAGCATCCGCTGGAGTTGATCGAGCGGGCGCAGCGTAAAGGCTGGGATGTCCTGCTGGACGCCGCCGCGTTCGTCGCCACGAACCGGCTCGACCTGACCGCCGTCCAGCCTGACTTCGTGACCATCTCGTTCTACAAGATGTTCGGGTATCCAACCGGCGTGGGTTGTCTGATTGTTCGGAACGCCGTCCTGCCGAAGTTGAAACGTCCGTGGTTCGCAGGCGGCACCGTAAACTTCGCGACGGTACAGGGGCGCAGGCACATCCTCGCCCCGCGCGAGGCGGGCTTCGAGGACGGCACGCTCAACTATCTGAGCATTCCGGCCGTGGCGATCGGACTCCGCCATCTCGAACGAATCGGCGTCGAGACGATTCGGACCCGCGTCGAGTGTCTCACCGCGTGGCTCTTGAGCGAGCTGCTCGCGCTACGTCACAGCAACGGCCGCCACATTGTGCGTATTTATGGACCGGCCAACACGGTCATGCGGGGCGGCACGATCACCTTCAACCTCTACGATCCGAGCGGCCATCTACTCGATTACCGGCGCGTGGAGGAGCTCGCGAGCGAGCGGAGAATCTCGCTGAGGACCGGCTGCTTCTGCAACCCCGGCGCGGGCGAGGCCGCGGAAGGGCTGACCGAGAGCGACATGCTGGCCGGCGTCGATGCGGGCGTCGACATGACGCTCCCGCGCTTTCTGCAGGTGATTCAGCACCGCGGCGGCAAGAGCGCCGGCGCGATTCGCGTGTCGCTCGGGATGGTCAGCAACTTCGACGACGTCGACGCGTTTCTCGAGTTCGCCGCCGGATTTCGCGACGAGACGCATCTGACCATCGGCGGTGTGACCTTTGACATCGACTCCTGCCGCGTCATCCGCGACGGCAGTTAGCGGAAACGGGAACCGCAAAACGCAAAATGCAAAATGCAAAACGGATCCATCAGGTGATGCGCAGCGCGACGAGAGATGTTCGAAGCGCTGGCGCGTTCGTTCGAGGCCGGGCCTGCGCTTTGGCGGTCGCGGCCTCGCGTCGCACGCAGGTGGCCAAGGCGGTAAAATGACGCAAGAATCCAATGAGCCCGGACACCTACCGACCGAATACCGTCCGCATGTGGGTGCTGCTCGTGCCGGCTATCGCATATCTCGCGTGGGTGGTCTACCTGCCGACCGGCGTCACCTTGTTCGACGGTAGCGTCGGCGTCATCCTCGGTCTCTACATCTGCTCGCATCCGGCCGCGAACGGCATCGATCTCTTCTTCCTCCAGCGTAGCGGGTTCCGGCGGATGGTGTCCGGATGGGGCGGCATCGGCTGGCTGATGTTGAACGCGCTGGTGATGTTCGTCGGCTGGGTCGTCATCGTCTTCGGCGCCGCGAGGTTCACGGCGACCACGGTCTGAGGGCCTCTTCGAACAACGCGCTCAGCTCGTCAACTCCCACTTGGCGAGGCGACAACGTCGTCAGGCGACGCTGTGGAAGCGTGCCTTCCACAAGCGCCGGGATGTCCGACGCGGTGTAGCCGACCTCACGCAGCCCGTTTGGCATCCGCAGCCGCTGCATGAACCAGACGATCCGATCCGCGAGCATCCGTCCCGCTTCGTCGAGCCGGGCGTGGGCGACGTCGGCGCCGAGCGCTTCGGCGGCTTCCAGATGGCGCCCGGGACTGGCGGCGGCCGTGAAGCGGAAGACCGCCGGCGCGTTCAGAATCACCGACACGCCGTGAGGCACGAGCGCGTGATCCGCGGGATATCCAGGCGCGCGATACGTCTTCACATTTCCAGCGACCGGATACGACATGGCGTGAGGGAGGTGCACGCCGGCGTTTCCAAAACCAACGCCCGCGTACGACGCGGCCAGCAACATGTTCGCCCGCGCGTCATCGTCGGATGGATCCTCGACGGCCCGAACGAGAAACCGCGACACGATTCGCAGCGCTTCGAGCGACCAGATATCGCTGATCGGGTTCGAGCCCTGATACGGAGGCCGCTCGGAGGGCCGGTCGGGCCGCGGTCGCTCGGCAAAAGGCATCGCCGTGTACGACTCGACCGCGTGACTGAGGATGTCCAGTCCGCTCGATGCGGCCACCTGTGACGGCATCGTGCGCGTGTTCCCGGGATCGAGATAGCCGAGCGTCGGTTTCAGCCGGCGGCTGGAGATGCCGGTCTTGGCGTGGAGACGCGTCACGTCGAACACGCAGACGCCGGTGGTTTCGCTTCCCGTGCCCGCGGTCGTCGGGATCGCCATCAACGGCTTGAGCGGTCCCGGGACCGCGAGTCCCTTGCCGATCGGCGGGTTCACGTAATCGAGGAAATCTTCCGGCGGATACATCGTGTAGAGGTTCACCGCTTTCGCGGTGTCGATCGTGGAGCCGCCGCCGACCGCCACGAACGCGTCGTACTCTGACTCGCCGGCGAACGCGATCGCATCGCGAAACGACTCATCGCTTGGCTCGATGCGGACGCGATCGTAGAGCTCGAACGGGATCCGGTTTTTTTCCAGCGACTCCATCACGGTTTGCGCGGGAGCGAGACGGCGGAGCACCGGATCGGTGAGCACCAGCACTCTGTGAACGCCGAGGTCCGCCAAGTCCATCCCGACCTCGCGCGTCACACCGGCGCCGAAGCGAACGGCTGATGTTGTCATCTCGAAGGCGGTTTCGTGTTTCATCGGGCGCTCACAGCGCAGCCGCGCCGCAACCAAACTACCGCGCACCTGCGCTTTTCAGGCGTTTTGTCTACATTACTACCACCTTTACGTTCGAAATCAGGCTGTCAGCGAAGCTGCGCCTCACACGCCGAGAACGGAAGGCGACCCACGCGCACCTTCGCTGTAGAAACGCCAATGTTTCACCGTTGCCCCGCGAAGCGGGGCCTAAGACAGCTTCTAAGGCGCGCCGGCAAACACTTGCTTCATCTGTCATGATTCCCGGCC
>JAHFUI010000053.1:19054-26403 GCA_023265175.1 Acidobacteriota bacterium | reverse complement strand
ATGACGTCGTTCAGGAGACGGCTGTCAGCGTTGTTCTCGTTGTTCTCGTTGTTCTCGTTGTTCTCGAGGGCATGCGAACCGTTCCGCAGGCAGCATCGCGACGGCGAGCTGGCCGACGAACTCGACTCGCATCTCCAGTCGCATATCGACGACAACCTGCGCGCCGGCATGACACGCGACGAGGCGCGGCGCGTGGCGCTGCTCGCGCTCGGCGGCCTCGACCAAACCAAAGCACAGTACCGCGAACGCCGAGGCCGAATCCGTGCTCCTGTCGTCGCTCGGCGCTGGCCTGGGCTTGCTCTTTGCCCGATGGACTACCGGACTGCACAGACGTGAGTTCGTCGTCTCGACGCTGGATGAGGGGGCGTTGTGAGCGATCGCTCAGTGTGACTCGTGCTGCTTCCGTCTGCGCTGCCAACGGTCCACGCCGTATGCCACGAGACCTGCAATCGCCAACAGGAATCCGATGACGATTGGGACGAAGGCGATGTCGAACACCACTACTGCACCTCGAGAAAGATGCCAAGTATCAGCAGAAATACGACGACAGCGATGATACCGGCGATCGCTTGGACGGTCAACGGTCTCCCTTGCATGAAGACCTCGAGCGGAACAAATACGGCGATGAGAATGGCGACCTCACGCAGTGATTCGCCCACCAGACGTGTCACTCGTCGAGCAGTTGAGGTCGAACTCTCGTGGTCTCTTGGCACGATCCGCATCGATGAGCATGCGCCGTGCCGCGTCGTCTCACTGGGATTCTCGTGTGTTTCACAGACTGATGTCCGGCGTGTTGCAGTTCTTGCCACGACTCGTGACGTTTAGCGAGGCACCTATGACACTGTTGACACTGTTCCGAGCCTGGTTCACGCGCCTTGAGGGCCTGTTCGGCAAGAGACGGCGCGACCGGGAGCTGACCGCCGAACTGGACGCGCATCTGCAGCACCACGTCGATGACAACCTGCGCGCCGGCATGACGCGCGACGAAGCGCGCCGCGAAGCAATGAGAACGCTTGGAGGCACTGACACCGTGAAGGAACAGTACCGCGATCAGCGAGGCCTGCCGGCCATCGACCAACTGCAGCAGGACTTGCGCTACGGCGTTCGCATGCTCGGCCGGAATCCCGGCTTTGCATTCGTCGCCATCACGGCGCTCGCCGTCGGCATCGCCGTCAACGTCGTCGTCTTCAGCGTAGCGAACGTGGTCCTCTTCAGGCCGCTCCAGGTCGCCGATCCGGGCCGCGTCATCCGCGCGTACCGCGATCAGCATTCGAACGTCCCGTACGCCGACTATCTCGAGTTCCGCGACGGGAACACCACGCTCTCGGCGCTCGCGGCATTTCAGCTGGTCTCAGTCAGCCTCCGGACCAACGGAGACCCGGAACATGTCTTCGGCCAGCTCGTCAGCGGCAACTACTTCGACGCGCTTGGCGTCCGCGCGTCGATCGGTCGCGCGCTGGCACCGTCCGACGATGGTCCCGGAGCCGCGGGCGCCGTGGTGCTCAGCGACAACTTCTGGCGCCGGCGTTTCGGAAGCGATCCGCAGATCGTCGGGCGCACGGTGACGATCAACGGCCGGCCATTTGCCGTCGCGGGCGTCGCCCCGCCAGGGTTCACGGGCGCGATGGCACCGCTCGACGCCTCATTCTGGGTGGCGTGGAACTCGCCGGGATTCGCGCCGACGGCCGACCAAGTCCAGCATCGGTCCGGGCTGTCCGCGCATCTCATCGGACGCATGCGGTCCGGCGTGAGCCTCGGCGCCGTCCAGGCCGATCTCGCGCGGGTCGCCGGCCGGCTGGCGCGCGACTACCCGGACACGAATCGCGGCGCGACGATGACCGCGTACCGCGCCGCAATCATGTCACCTTCATTCGGCCCCGCCCCTGCGTTGTTCGTCGGCTTCCTCACCGCGATCGGCGGACTCGTGCTGCTGGTCACGTGCGCCAACATCGCGAGCCTGCTCTTGGCCCGATCCACGGCACGGCGTCGCGAAATCGCCACGCGCCTGGCCCTCGGCGTCGGGCGCCGGCGGCTCGTACGACAACTCCTGACCGAGGGCCTGTTGTTGTCCGCGTGCGGCGGGGCGTTCGCCGTGGTCCTGGCTCTTATCGCGGTGCGCGCGATCTCCGCCGCCACGCTGCCGGTGCCGGTGCAGCTCGCCCTCGGCATTCCCTTCGACTCGCGCGTCGTGATCTTCACGGCGGTTCTTTCGCTGGCGACGACCGTCCTGTGTGGGCTGATCCCTGCGCTCCAGGCGTCGAAGGGCGACGTCCTGCTGGCGCTCAAGGACGGCGCGGCGACCGCCGGCCTCGAGCGATCGCGTCTGCGTGCGGCGTTGATCGCCGCGCAGGTCGCGATGTCGACACTGCTGCTCGTGACGGCGGGTCTTCTGCTGAGGGGCCTCGTGAGCGCGCACACGCTCGACCGCGGATTCTCGAGCGAGCGCGTCCTCGCGGCCAGTGTGGACCTGGACACGCGCGGGTACACGCCGGAGCGCGGCGCCCAGTTCTACGAACAAGTGCTCGAGCGGGTCGAGGCGGTCCCCGGTGTCGTCTCCGCCACCTTCGTCGACATCGTCCCGCTGACGCTCTCGAATCGCGCGTCGGTCGTCGTCAAGGAAGGCCAGGCCCCACCGCCCGAACGTCGCGGCGCGGTCGAACCCGTGCTCATGAACGGCGTGACGAGAGGGCACTTCAAGACGCTCGGCATCCCGCTGCTGGCGGGACGTGATTTTTCGCCGGCCGATCGCGCCAACACGCCGGCCGTCGCGATCGTCAACGAGACGCTCGCGCGCAAGTACTGGCCCGGTGAGAACCCGATCGGCAAGCGCGTCCAGACGCTGATGCGCCGAGGCGTGATGGGATCGTGGATCGAAGTTGTGGGCGTGGCGCGCGACAGCAAGTACGCGACGGTGGGTGAATCGCAGAAGGCGTGTCTGTACGTTCCGCTGGCGCAATCATACGCCCCGGGCGGCACCCTGCTGGTCAAGACCGCCGGAGCGCCGCTATCGATGGCGCCACAGGTGGCGGCGCAGATCCATGCGCTCGATCCAGACCTGGCGCTCTTTGGCGTCACGACCCTGGATGCCGCCTCGGCCGTCTCGCTCCTCCCCATTCAGGTCGCGGCAAGCCTCGCGGGAACCTTGGGTCTTGCGGCGCTGGCGTTGACAGCGATCGGCCTTTACGGCGTGGTGTCGCATCTGGTGCGCCAGCGCACGCGCGAAATCGGCATTCGCGTGGCGCTTGGTGCGCAACCAACCGCCGTCGTGTCGCTCGTCACGAGCCAGGGCATCCGCTGGACGGCAACCGGCGTGGCCGTCGGGCTCGGCGCATGCCTGGCCGTCGCGCGGTTGCTGTCAGGATTGCTGTATGGCGTGAGCGCGCTCGATCCGATCACCTTCGTCGCTGTTCCACTCTTCCTGCTCGCGACGTCCTACCTCGCGTGCCTGGTTCCAGGCCGCCGCGCGAGCCGGATCGATCCGTTGATCGCGCTGCGCGAGGAGTAGCTCGAGTCCGGCGGGACACGTTATGAGACATCTTCGGTCCTGGTTCTCGCGTCTGGTGGGCGTGTTCGCCAAGGCGCGGCGCGATCGCGAGCTCGCGAACGAGCTTGACGCGCACGTGCAGCAGCACATCGACGATAGCCTGCGCACCGGCATGACGCGCGACGAGGCGCGCCGTGTGGCGCTCCTCAAGCTCGGCGGCGTCAGCCAGACTCAGGAATCCGTCCGAGATCGACGCGGCCTTCCCCTCGTCGAGACGGCGGCGACCGACGTGCGCTGGGCATTACGGACGCTCCGCGCGCGGCCATTCGAGTCTTTCGCCCTCATCCTTGTCTTCGCTTCCGCGGTCGCCGCGAGTACCGTGCTGGTCGCAAGTTTCATGGCGGTTCTGCACGACCTGCCGACGATCGACTCTCCTGAGAGCGTTGGACACGTCTGGATCGTCGACGAGACCTCGCCATCAGGACAGCGCCAGCCGTCACTTGAGGATTTCCATGCCTGGAAGGAACGCACTCGCACGCTGGAGGCGGTCACCGCCGTCGTCGAAGAGCCTCTCACGATTGAGAGCGGGAAGACGGTAAATGGTCTCTGGGTCGCGGCGGACTATTTCACGCTTGCGCGCCGACACCCGTTCGTCGGCCGAGATTTTTCGGAAGCTGATTACGCGAACCCCGACACGATCTTGATAAGCGAGAAGTTGTGGCACAAGGCGTTCGAACGCGATCCCTCCGTCATCGGTCGGCAACTACTCATCGGTGGGAGAACCCGAGAGATTGTCGGCATTATGCCGCTGAGCTTTTGGTTCCCGGTCAAGGGCGTCGATATTTGGCTTCCTCTCAACGTGCGTGCTCACGCTGGGACCGGCGAGATCCTCGGCCGCTTGGCGATTGGTCGCACCTGGCCGGACGCACAGGCGGAATTCAGCGCAATGGCCGGCACGACGTCAAAGCACGCGGTCCCCGCCCTCTATCCATTGGTTCGCTCACTGCCTGCCGAGACACGCCGCAAGATTGGTCCAGGCGTCGAGGGCCTTATCGGGCCTGCGTTGATCATCTTCCTGATTGCGTGCGCGAATGTCGGCAACCTGCTCGTCATGCGGATCATCAATCGGCGAAAGGAGCTGGCTATTCGAGCAGCGCTCGGTGCACCCACCATCCGTCTTGTTCGATTGGCCGTGGTCGAGGCTGTCTTGGTGGGTGTTGTGGGCGGGCTCCTGGGTGTCGTCTTGAGCATCTGGAGCACGCGCGTCCTGCACGCAGCATTCGCTGACATCAACCCCTTGGCTGCCGGGGCATTACCCGATGTCGGCAGGCTCGTGCAAAGTGGCGCGCTCGTCACGCTTCTCATGATGGCTGGCGCCGGTGCCGTGCCGAGCATCTTTACGAGCAGACTCAAGTTGGCCGATTCGTTGCGAGGGCCGGCGATACGCAGCCTCACGCATCGATTTCGGTACAGCGTCGGCGATGTACTCGTCGCGGCGCAGGTTGCACTTGCCGTGGTCTTAGTATTGGTGACGACTCTATGGACCAAGTACTACTTCGAGCTGCAACGCGTCCAGGATCCCCTTCTGCACCACGAGGTTTACGTTGCGCGTCTGACGACGACGCCAACGCTGTCCCAAGAGGCGCGGACAGTGGTGTACCAACGGGCACTCGAACGCAGCAAGTCGCTGGCGGGCGTTCGTGACGCTGCGCTATCCACTGCGGTTCCCGACCTACGCGGTTCACGCGCGCCCGTGGAAACCACTTGGGCCGGCGGCTCCGCACAATGCCGGGCCACCATCACGTACGTCAGCGATGGCTACTTTGACGTGGTTGGCCTGCCACTCGTGCAGGGCGACATTCAACCAGCCAACGGTGGGACCAGCGCCCTGCTCAGTGCCAACGCCGCCAGAAATTGCTTCGCTGGCGGTCAAGCGGGGCAGGTGCGCTCGCTGTCGACGAATCGCTGGTGGCCAATCGCCGGCGTTGTGGCAAACCCGTACGCGAATTCCATCGTCACGCAGGCATCAGCGTTTGTCTGGGTCATTGGAAGTGATGGATGGCCGCCACAGGTATTCTTGCTCTTGCGACCGCAGCTCGGCGCAAGGATCTCCGCCGGCGATCTCATCGCCGCGGTGAGTGGCTCTTCCACCGACCTGACAATTCGCCAGTTTGCCAGGCTCGGGGATCTCGTTCTGCAGCCGATCGGCGGGATGCGACCGATTCTCATGATGATTGGCGCGGCGGCCGTCTTGTCGTTGCTGTTGGCCGCAGCCGGTACATATGCCGCTCTGACGCATTCGTGCACGCATCGGATGAGCGAGCTGGGCATTCGATCGGCGTTAGGAGCCTCTGCCTCGCGACTGATTGTGGCTGCGCTCTCGAGGGATCTCATGTTGATCGTCGTCGGCGTTGCGGTGGGACTGGTCGCCACGGTCTGGATTACGCACGTCGCGTTCGACGAACTGCTCTTGGTCAGCGCGTTCGATGCCCGCGTGTGGGTCGCCGTCGCGGCAATTCTCTTCGCCGTCGGGTCGTTGGCCTCCTTGGCGCCAGCCCTGCGCGCCGTTCACGTCGACCCGGTGACGGTGTTACGCGCCGAATAGACAGGATCGCATCACAAGGCGCGCGGTTTGGGGCGGCCTCGGGTATCTGAGTTCATGCGCGTCTGCCATCGAAGACGGCGGAGGGTTCGAACATGACAATACTCCGCACATGCGTGTTGCGTCTGCGCGGGCTGGTCGGGAAGAAGCGCCTCGACCGCGAACTCGCCGACGAACTCGACGGGCATGTCCAGTCGCATATCGACGACAACCTGCGCGCAGGGATGACGCCGGAGCACGCGCGCCGCGATGCGCTCATCACACTCGGCGGTGTTCAAATCATGAAGGAAGAGTATCGACGCCAGGCATCGCTCGCGTATCTCGTGGACACGTTCGTCGGCGACCTGCGCTACGCGCTGCGCGCGCTCCGGCGCCGGCCGGGATTCGCCGCGGGCGCCGTCGCCGCGCTCGCCGTCGGCATGGGCATCACCACCGTCGGCTTCAGCGCCATCAACGGCATCTTCCTCAAGGGCCCGGCCGGCCGGAGCGCGCCCGGCGCCGGGTGGATCTTTCTCGGCGGCGCGCGCGACACGGCGCGGGGCGCGTCGTTCGCCGACTACGAAGATCTGGCCCGGCGTGTGCCCGCGCTGGCTGAGGTCGCCGCCGAAACCCGCGGACCGCTCGCCTGGCAGACCGCCGACGGCCCCGAAACGCTCTGGGCCCTCACGGTCTCGCGCAACTACTTGCGCCTGCTCGACGCGCAGCCGCTCGCGGGCCGGCTCTTCGCGAACCGCGCGGCGGGCGAAGGCCCGTCGGCGATCGTCAGCGAACGCTTCTGGCGCGATCGGCTCGGCGGCGCACCGCTCGCCGGCCTGACGCTGCGTCTCAACCACGTCGACGTGCCGGTCACGGGCATCCTCCCGAAGTCGTTCCGCGGCCCAGGAGGTTTCTACGATCCGAGCGTGTGGGTCCCGCTCGACGAGTGGCAGGCGCTGGGGCTGCCGCCTCGTCTGCAGAACGACGCCGAGCGGCCGCTGTCGCTCTTCGGATGGCTCGCCGCGGGAACGGCCAGGCCGCACGTGGAAGCCGCGCTGAACGTGTGGGCGGCCGAACGTCGTCGTGCGCGCGGATCGGTCGCGACGGTCACCCCGTCGTTCGTGCCGTTCAGCGACGGTAACCCGGAACTGCAACGAATCTTTGGGCTGGCGTACCTACCGATGGGCATGCTGGGCGCCGTCCTGCTGGTCGCGATGATCAACGTGTCGGGCCTCCTGTTCGCGCGGGCGCTCGAACGCCAGCGTGAGATCGGCCTGCGAACCTCAC
>JAHFUI010000053.1:10356-18954 GCA_023265175.1 Acidobacteriota bacterium | reverse complement strand
CTGGCGTACCTACCGATGGGCATGCTGGGCGCCGTCCTGCTGGTCGCGATGATCAACGTGTCGGGCCTCCTGTTCGCGCGGGCGCTCGAACGCCAGCGTGAGATCGGCCTGCGAACCTCACTCGGCGCGACCCGCAGCCGGCTGATCCGCCAGCTGCTCACCGAGCAGTTCGTGCTGGCGGTGCTCGGCGGCGCAGCCGCGCTCGTGCTCTCGTTCTGGAGCGCCGCGCTCCTGCGGGCGTTCGCGCTGCCCTCGCCCATTCCGATGCGCGTCGATCTCACGCCCGACGGAACTATGGTGGCATTCGTCGCCGGACTCGTCATCGTCGGCACGCTCCTGCCGGCGCTCTGGCCCGCATGGCACGCCACCGCCGATCGACCATTGAGCGGCGGCTTCTTTACGACGGCGCGTCCGGTTGGTGCGCGGGGCTTGGTTGTCCTGATTCAGGTGGCCGGCGCCACCTTCCTGCTCGCGGGCGCCGCCCTCTTCTTCGAGAACGTGACGCGCCTCGGCGCCGCGAGCCTTGGTTTCGAGCGCGAGCACGCGATCGTCGTGGCCGTCCATCCGGCCGCGCACGGGTACGACACGAGCGGCGCGCGATTGGTTGTCGATCGAACACTCCAGCGCGTGCGGGCGCTCCCTGGGATCTCGGACGCGTTCGTGGCCGACCGGCTGCCGTTCTACGTCGGCCTGGCGCGGCCGATCGAGGTGTCGGTGACAGGCGCCGCCTGCAACAACGCGGATTGTCCCGCGGTCCCCAGCGACCGCGTCGGACCACGCTACTTCCGGACGCTCGGCATTCCGCTGCGCCGCGGCCGCGAGTTCGACGGCTCGACCGGCGACGCCGAGTCCGTCGTCATCAGCGAGGGCATGGCCGATCGGTTCTGGCCGGGCGGCGATCCGGTCGGCAGCTTGATCCGGCTCGGCCGCGAAGGACGGGTTCGCCGCGTGATCGGCATTGCGGCAACCACCCTGCACCGTTCGTTCAACGAGCGGCCCGGCGCGTATCTCTATCTCCCGCTCGACGACGACGCGTTTGCCGAAGCCGTCGTGATCGTGGCGAAGACCGTCGGGCCGCCGGCGTCGCTCGTGCGGACGGTCGGCGATCAGATCGGCCTCGTCGATTCCCGGCTGCCGGTCTTGTCGGTGAAATCGATGGGACAGTACCTCGAGACCCAGCTGTGGCTGCCGAGCTCGGCGGCGGAACTGGCGGGCGTCTGCGGCGCGCTGGCGATGGTGCTGGCCGCCATCGGCCTGTTCGGCGTCATCACGCAAATCGTGGGACAGCGGACGCGCGAGTTCGGGGTCCGCCTTGCGGTCGGCGCAAACCCGCTCGATCTCGGCGTGCTCGTGTTTCGCGAGAGCGCCATGCTGTCGCTGCCGGGCGTCGCGGTGGGGCTGGTTGCGGCGGTTGTGCTCAGCCGGGCGATTCCGGCCGTGTTCTCGGGCCTGACAGGGATGAGCCCGTCGGCCTACGCGCTCGTCGCGGTGTTCCAGGTGGCGATGATTGTCCTCGTCTGCCTCGCGCCGGCGGGCCGCGCGGCCTCCATCAACCCGATGACCGCGCTGCGCTGCGACTGAAACAGTTCTTGTCGTGGGTGTTGTTCACCAGGCTTCGCGCCGACGCCGGTGCCCGTGGTGCCGATCATGACCTTGCCCCGGGCCACGAGCGGACCGCCCGAGATGCCCTCGCGAACGCGGTAGTCGCCGATTTCCTGATCCCAGACGAGCGCGCCGGTCTTCACGTCGAGCGCGATCACGTGCACGTCGGACGTGCCGAGGTAGAGCCGATCGCCTGCGAGCGCCATGCCGCGCTCGACGTTGGGGAACGCGCCTTGGGGAAGCCGCCGCGAGTATTGCCAGAGCAGGTCGCCACTTTTGGCGTCGAGCGCCTGCACCTTGTCGCCGAACCCGTGGACGAAGATGAAGCCGTCGTGGACGACCGGCGTCGCTTCGTTGGAGCCGGTCGGCAGCGACCAGCTCCAGGCCACACGCAAGCCGCCGACGTTGGTCTTGTCGATCTGCTTCAGCGGGCTGAACCCGTGACCGTCGTACGTCCGCCGCCACGAGAGCCAGTCGCCCGGCGGTGGATCGGCCAGGAGCGCATCGGTCACCGCCGTGAACGTATCGAGGCGCGTCGGCCGCTTCGCCGCCGGCCGCGTCGCGGCGTACGGCGAGAACGCCATGAAGCTGAAGCCGCCCTCCGGGATGGTCATTTCCGCCAGGCGCTTCGAATCCGACGGGAGCTCCTGCGTGCCCGCCACGATCGCGTTGGACTGAGCACGTACGCCATGATCTGCGCGTAGGTGGATGCACCCAGCGAGCCCGGGGTCGAAGTCCCGGTCCCGATCGGAATGATTTCTCCGGGCCTGAATTGGCGGCGGCCGTCGGCAACGCGAATGACTAGCGTCACAGGGATCGACCCGTCTTCGGGTTCTACTCGGGAATACGGGTGGCCTGCCAAGCGACCATCTTCCAGGTGCCGTCTCGGAGCGCCCACACGTCAAGAAACAACACGGGATAGCTGGCCGTGCCTTCGAGCCGAATCTGTGCCCGGCCCCGAACGACGACCGTGTTGCCACCCCAGGGAATGACCTGCGTGTTCGAGTAATCAACGCCGAGGTAGCGGCCCCTGTCTTTAATCAAGGCGATGAAGCTGGCCTTGGTGTCGACAGTACCGCCCGAATGCGTGTAGGACAGGTCCTCGCCGAGAAGGGCGTCGAGGGTCGCGATGTCCTTACTCACCATGGCAGCGACGCGTTTCGTTTCGAGGGCGAGGATCTTTTGTTCCAGGTCGCTACTCTTTTGCGCGAATGCGGGGACGGAAGGAACCACGCTCAACATCACGACGACGACCAGAAGCCTTTTCATGACGTCCTCCTAGTTCCAGACTCTGGCGACGGGCTTGCTCATCAGATAGTCAGGATTGGCGCCTGGCTTCGGGCGGAATTTCTGCACGCGCCCGCTGTCCACCTCGGCCACATAGAGATTGCCCTCCTGGTCCACGCTCATGCCGTGGACACCCCACCCTGATCCGTGCCTCCGACGCCAGGAAGCGAAGCGGTCGTGGCATCGCGCCACAGACCGGCCACAGGGAAGCTAATGCTGGGCCCCAGCTGCGGCAGCAAGGTCGCCCCCGGCGCGGCCATTTTCGGGAGCTCGCCGCGGAAGAGCATGAACACGCGATTCGGGCTCTCCGCGAAGACGCCCTGTCCCGCGCCGTAGGTCCATTTTTCGTTTCCGGGCAACGTGCTGATGTCCTTGGGCCAGCCTTTGACGACCTCATACGGGCCCGTCAGGTCCTCGCTGCCGATGGCGCCCGGCACGGCCGCGAAGCCGCCGGCCCGGTTCCGCGCTTGCGCTGCGGTTCCGCGTTGGCCCTCCGCCCAGATGCCGAAGCCGGCGCCAAGGGCGGACATCACGAGCATCACAGCCACTCTGCGCATAGGGTTTCCGAAGACTTGCAGGACGGACAGGTCATCGACGAGCGCCTCACGATTCGCAATTCGTTCCCGACCTAATCGGAACCGACGCTACGGATGGATCACTGAGAGAGCGAGATACTGTTCGAATGGATCGAAGTCCCGGTCCCGATGAAGCAGCGAGTGCCCTTCACTCAGGCAGAACGTCGCAATCAGGCAGTCGATCGTCTTGCGCACCGTATGACCGCGGCTCCGAAGCGCCCGATAGTTTCGCGCCGCGTCGCGCGCCAACGCCGCACTGCCCCCTTCGAACACCTCGAACTTCAGCAGGATCCCCTCAACCTTCTTCGCCTCAGCGTCGTCACCAACGCCCTGCAGCACTTCGCAGAGAATGATGTCGGTCAAGCCGAATCGTTGGCGATCGAGCTCGGCGTTGAGCCAGTCCGTCTCACGATTGTGCACGCCCTGGAGGTAGTCGACCCAGACCGTGGTGTCCACGATGACCACACCGCTTACTTCGCCACGCGGTCCAGACGGGATGCGTTGAGATCTCCCTTCCAAACCACGCGACCCCGCAAGCGGCGGATGCTGCCCTGGCCACGGGTCTGGACCAACAGGTGCAGCGCCTCCTCGACCACCGCCCGCTTCGTCCGCGCACCGCTGCTGCGCATGGCCCGCTGCATCAGGCGGTCGTCAATGTCGATATTGGTCCGCATGTCCGTCTCCTATGTGTAAGATTCACACATTCTTGTGTATTTGTCAACGCACGCCTGTCGAGCACCTGTACTATTACGATCCTGACGCACGCACGGATTCTTCAGAAAGTTTTCACACAGTCTGGCGCTGCACCCGACTCGATCCTTCTCTAGGCAGAGCTCCATCGCAGAGGTTGCTACGAATGAAAACCGTGAGACTGATCGGCGGCGGCGCACCCGGGGTGGCGGCCCGGCTGCTGTCAAACGGGGCGGTCCCGTGCTGAGAGTCTGTGTCTTCGTCGTCGTGATGGCGACAGCCGCCGCACCCGCGGCGGTGATGCCGGCCGCGATTCAGCGAGGCGAGGCGCCGCCCGTCGACTTGCCAGATGGTGAAGGCAAGAAGATTCTCGAAAACGCGTGTAAATCCTGCCACGGGCTGGAAGATGTCTAGGGCAGGCTCAGCGCCACGTATTCGGCGGGATGTTCCCGCGATCCGATGGCGACCACGACGTACTGTTTCCCCTGAAACATGTAAGACATCGGCGCCCCGGTCGTGCCCGCAGGGAATTCCGTCTCCCATAAGCTTTGTCCCGTCGCCTTGTCGAACGCGCGGAACTTGCGACCGCCGGCACCTGGCGCCAGCGACGGCGGCATGCTCGCAGGAACGCGTTCGGGAGTCGCCATGATCGGGTCGCCTTCTCCGACGAACAGCACCGTCCGAGTGACCAGCGGCGCGCTGCGGCCTGGATTGCCAAGCGGCGGCAGGTTGAGGCTCTTGAGCAGCGGATGATCCCGTGGGCCGTCGCCGTTTGGCACCATCCACGCCTGCTCGCCCTTGTTCAGGTCGATGGCGGTGATTCGCCCGTACGGCGGCTTCAGCAGCGGCAACCCGAGCGGCGCCGGCGGATACTCTCGTGTGCCGCGCGTGAATCTGAGATTGGTCTGGTTCGGGTTGCCTGGGATGATGTCGGCGACGAACGGGCCCGTGATCGACTGGACGTACAGCATGCCGGTCTCAGGGTCGAACGCCGCTCCCTGCCAGTCGGCCCCTCCTACCGAGCCCGGAAGTTGGATCGTGCCTTTGGTCTGGTTCGGGCCGCTGCGCTTGATCGACGGCGGCGTGAACACCGGGCCGATGACGTAGTTCTTGACGATCTCGAGCGCCGCGGCGCGAAGCTCCGGCGTGAAGTCGATCAGATCGTCAAAGGTGACTCCTTGACGCTCGAACGGCGGAGGCTTGGTCGGAAACGGCTGCGTCGGCGATGTCTCCTCGCCGGGCGTCGCCGACTTGGGGACGGCCCGCTCCTCGATCGGCCAGACCGGCTTCCCCGTCAGTCGATCGAACACGAACGCAAATCCTTGCTTGGTCACCTGGACGACAGCCTTGATCGGCCGGCCTTCGACGGTCAGATCGGCGAGCACGGGCGCCGCAGGGATGTCGTAATCCCAGAGATCGTGGTGGACGAGCTGGTAATGCCAGACACGCTCGCCCGTCAAACAGCTCACGCACACGAGGCTATCCGAGAACAGGTTGTTGCCGGGCCTATGCCCGCCGTACATGTCGCTTGTCGGACTGGTCAGCGGGAGGTAGGCGTAGCCGAGCTCCTCATCGGCGCTGATCAGCGACCACAGGTTCGCGTGGCCGGTGTACTCCCAGGAGTTGTCCTTCCACGTGTCCACGCCGAATTCGCCGGCACGGGGAATCACGTGGAACGTCCATCGCAACTTCCCGGTGCGTACGTCATACGCACGGACGTCTCCAGGCGCCGCCTCTTTTCGCGGGGGCGAATCGCTCATCGTCGACCCGACGATCACGACGTCCTTACAGACGCGCGGCGCGCCGGACCACGAGTGCGGCGTGTCGTTGGCCCGGCCGAACCGTAAGCTGACGGCGCCGCCGTCGCCGAAGTCCGGATACGGACGTCCGGTTTTCAGGTTCAGCGCAATCAAGACCCCGCCACGCTGGACGAAGATCCGCTCATCAGCGCCATCGCGCCAATATCCAAGGCCGCGTGTGCTGTCGCCTCCGCGCAGTCCTTGCGTACCGCCCGGCGGCTCCTGCACCCAGATCGTCTTGCCGGTGCCGGGATCGAACGCCTCGACGAGTCCGATCCCGTTGGGACTGTACAACACGCCGTTGACCATCAGCGGCGTCGCGCGGAAGTTGTTCGAGAACCGCAGCGCCGGATCCCTGGCTGCGAGCTGCGGATCGACGGCCGGCCGGCGCCAGGCGATCTTCAGCGTCTTGACGTTGTCCTTGTTGATTTGATCGAGGTCTGCGTACTTGCGGCTGCCCGGATCGCCGGCGTAGCTGCGCCACTCGCCGTCTTGCGTCGCGACCGGCGTGGTCGCGAGCGCGCCGATCGCCGCGGCGATCAGCCAGCCCCGCCAACCCGATGGTCGTCGCATAAAGTCGGTTCCTCGGGGTCAGATCTTGATTTTTGCGGGCAGACCGGTCGACGCAAAAATCAAGATCTGACCCCGTTCATTTCCCTTCCACAGAGAACGCCAGCAGCACGTTGCCTGGCATGCCTCCGGCCGTATGGTACCCGGAATTGAAGAACAGCATCCCGCCGCCGATGGCCGCGCCCGGCCCGTCGAGCGAGCCGCCCCGCGCCGGCACACCATTGACCGTCTCATATGGGCGAACGGCATCGAAGTCCCACAAAACGGCGCCATCGGTCGTGGAGTATGCGCGCATGTGGCCGTCGACCGAGCCCGAAAACGCCACGCCCGGCAGCGCGCTGACCGCCGCCGACTGCGCGGGGCTGCAGCGAGGACGGTCGCCGCATCCTGGCGGCGCGGCATACCAGACTTTTTCGCCGGTATCCAAACGGAGCGCGAACATGCCGCCGCCGCGCTTCGGGTCGGCGTCCGTGAACGTGCTGTAGTTCAGCATGATGCGGCCGATGTCGGACACGGCCACGTAGATGTTGGACCGATCCGCAGCAGAGCCCCACTGCACGCCGCCCATCGTCCCACCCTGCCCGACGCGCACCTGCCAGATCACGTCGCCCTGCTTGTCGGGATCGATCGCGTGCACGATGCCTGATTTCTGCCCGGCGACGAGCGCCCGTCTGCCGTTCGCCAGCGTCACGAGGATCGGCGACGCGCTGAAGTCGAAATCGGGTCCGTTGGATGCCGCGCAATTGGTCTTGTCCGGCAAGCGGCAGGCGGAGACGTAGGCGTCGGCCTGCGTCATCTGACGCGACCACAGAATCTTCCCCGTCTTCAGATCCATCGCGAGGAACGCGTCGCTCATGCGCGAGGGCGGATCGCTGTAGTTGTTGCCGGTGGTGACGTACAGGGCGTTGCGTCTCACATCGATGGCCGGACTGCTCCAGACCGACGCGCCGGATGGTCCCCACAACTGGGTGCCCACGCTGTTCTTGTGCGTCGGAATGGCTTCCTCGGGTATGGTGTAGCTCTTCCAGATCTGCTTGCCGGTGCCTGCATCGAGGGCGACCACGCTGCCGCGGAACCGGCAGCACTCGTAGGTTGGCGCGGAGCCGGTCCCTTCTTCACTGGAGGCCACCGGCACGTACAGCCGGCCGCCGTGCAGCGTTGGAGAGCCGGTAATCCGCGCGGAAGGAAACGTGTCGACTTTCGCCTTCCACAACAGCTTCCCGCTCAGAGCGTCGACGGCATACGCGACGGCGCTGCCGTCGCCGAAGAAAGCCGCGTCGCGGGGTCCGGACGAAGTCTCGATGCGGCCGATACTGACGGCCGCGCGCATCGCCGCGCCCGTTTCGAAAAACCAATGGATGCAACCGGTGGCGGCGCTCAACGCATAGACGAGCCCTCCCGCGCTGCCGACGAACACGCGGCCGCCGGCTATCGTGGCCTGCGCGTTGGACTGCAGGTCGCCAGGAAAGCCGAACGCCCACTTGAGCTTCAGCCGGGGCACGTCCGCCGCCGCAAGTCCCGCCATCGCCGCGTCCTGAAAGCGGGTGTTCGACGTGGTCGCTCCCCAGCCATTCCAGCGCGCGCCGGACAAGGGGTTCGGCGGCTCGCCTGTCGTCGCGGGACACATCGCCCGCGGGGAGGGCGTGGTGCTCAGCGCGTCGGCGAAGGAGGTCCCGGTCACGAATTCGGCAATCGCGCGCCGCTCGAGGGCAGTACGACCGGTCGCCATCGAGATCATGGCGCCCGTTTCCATCGCGCTGAGCACACGAGCAGGCGACATCGCGGCGAACGCCTCGCGACTGGGCGCGCGCGCGGCGCCCGCGTCGTGACAGGACGCGCAATGCCGTTGATACAGCGTCGCTCCGTCAAGGGTCGCGTCCTGCGCGGCAAGCCGCTGCGCCGACGAACACACCAGCAGGAGACACGCAGCGGTCTGGATCAGCCGTCTCATTTGGGCGGAGGGTAACACAGAAGCTCATCATCTGGTTATCTAGTCATTTGGTTATCTGGTCATTGATTTGAAGATTGAACAATGAATAATCAGATAACCAGATAACCAGATAACCAGATAACCA
>JAHFUI010000053.1:7707-10256 GCA_023265175.1 Acidobacteriota bacterium | reverse complement strand
CAGATAACCAGATAACCAGATAACCAGATAACCAAATGACCAGAGAGGACGCCTCGCAGAGCTCGTGGCTCTCCGCGATCGGTCTGCGGCTCTCGGAGTGGTTCGAACGCTGGTTTCCCGACGCGTTTTCGCTCGCGTGCATCGCCGTCATCGTCGTGTTTGTCGCGACGCTGCTGATCGGCAGCTCTCCTCTTCAAAGCGCGCAGTGGTTCGGGGCGGGGTTCTGGGATCTCGTCGCCTTCACCATGCAGATGGCCTTGATCATCCTTACCGGCTATGCGGTCGCGACCTCCGCACCCGTCTTTGCGATCATCCGTCGTCTGGCCGACATCCCCAAGACCGGCAGAAGCGCGGCGGCCTTCGTCGGATTGTTTTCCATGCTGTCGTCGCTGCTCTCGTGGAGCTTCAGCCTGATTTTCAGCGCGTTGCTGGCGAAGGAGGTCACGCACCGCGTCCGCGGCGCAGACTATCGCGCGGTCGGCGCAGCCGCATATCTCGGCATCGGCAGCATCTGGGCGCTTGGGCTTTCCTCGTCAGCCGCCCTGATCATGGCGGCGCCGGCATCACTGCCGGCATCCATTCTGAAGATCAGCGGCATGATTCCACTGAGCCAGACCCTCGGTCTCTGGCAGAGTGTGGTGATCGCGCTGATCCTTGGCGTGATTTCGTACGCCATCTGCTACTTCTCCGCGCCCCCGCCGGCTGAGGCGCGAGGCATGGCGGACATGGGCGTCGAGTATCAAGCCACAGCGATCGCGATCGGCAAACCTGAGAAACCCGGCGAGTGGCTGGAATACAGCCCGCTGCTCACGATTTTCATCGGCGCGTGTGGCCTCGCCTATCTGGCGCGCGAGGTTGCGGACAAAGGTCCGTCGGTGCTCCTCGACCTCAATCACTTTGTCTTCGCGTTCCTGATCGGCGGCCTGCTGCTGCACTGGCGGCCCCGCTCGTTCGCGAAGGCGATTTCCGCCGGCGTGCCGTCAGTTGCCGGCGTGCTGATTCAGTACCCGCTGTACGCCGGCATCGTGAGGATGATGACGGAGTCGGGCCTCGCCAAGAAGCTGGCCGAGCTCTTCATCGACATCTCCACCCAGCACAGCTTTCCGTTTCTGGTTGGCGTGTACTCGGCGTTCCTCGGACTGTTCATTCCATCTGCCGGCGGGAAGTGGCTGATCGAAGCGCCGTACATGCTGGCGGCCGCCAATTCCCTACACGTGCATCTGGGCTGGGTCGTCCAGACCTACAACGCGACGGAGGCGCTCGCCAACCTCATTCATCCGTTCTGGATGTTGCCGCTGCTCGGCATCCTCGGTCTGAAGGCCCGCGACATCGTCGGCTACTCGATGCTGCAGTTCATCGTCCACGTGCCGGTCGTGCTGTTCCTGGTGTGGATCCTCAACTACACGTTGACTTACCTGCCACCAGTCCTGCCCTAATCAGCCTCTGAGTAACCACAAAGGACACGATGGACACAAAGGTCAAGACCAGATCAAGACCGGTTTTCGCCTTTGTGTCCGTTGTGTCCTTGGTGGTGATCAGGCGCCGAAAGCCAGAACGGCGCCGCTACCACGGCCTCGTGGCGACATTCGTCACGTGCTCGCGATCTCGCGCGGTGCGGCAGACGCCGATGCAGACGTACGGCAGCTCGGGATGCGGATTGTGACCGCGATGGAACTTCGCGATCGGCTCTGAGTATCGAGCTGGTCGAAGAGGACGTTGCGAAACAGCTCCTGGCCCGGTTTGGTATGTCCAGATCATCGGTCCACGCGGACGCGGAGGATGTCAAGAGGACTCCGTGCCGGGTTACGGAGCTCTTTGACGACGTGTAATTACACCATCGTTGTTTCGACGTGTGCGTGTCCCAGGTACTCCTGGATCTGCCTGATACAAATGACCAGATGACCAGATAAGATGAGTGCGTGGCAGACGATCGTCCGAAAGAGACCGAGCCCCAAGTTCGTGTTGTCGATCGGCGCTGGTGGGCGCGCAAAGACGGTGACGAGGCCGCCGGCGAAGGCGGCGCGCGCAAACCATCGTATGTCGAGGGTCTCGAGCGTCAGGTCGCCGAGCAGGGCGCGCAGCTGCAGGTCTTCAGCGCCGACCATCGGCGATCCCTCGAGGAATTCGAACAGGTCAAGACGCGACTCCGGCGCGATGTGGCGCGCGAGGTCGAGCGCGGCAAGCGCGCCGTCCTGGCGGAGCTGCTCGAGGTCGTCGACAACCTCGATCGCGCAATCGCGGCCGCTCGGTCCGGGCCGGCCGCGCCCGTAAGAGATGACGCGATCGAAAACCTGACGCGGGGCGTCGAGCTCGTCCGCGATCAATTCCTCGCCAAGCTCGCGGCCTTCGGGGTGACCCGCGTCGACGCGCGCGGACAGCCGTTCGATGCCACCCGCCACGAAGCTGTGACGACGACGCCGGTTCAGGACATCGCGCAGGACGGGATGGTCGTCGCCGTCGTGAACGAGGGCTACGCGATCGGCGACGAGATTCTCCGGCCGGCCTCCGTCGTCGTCGGAACGTGTGAAACAGGAATTTAGTCATCTGGT
>JAHFUI010000053.1:0-7607 GCA_023265175.1 Acidobacteriota bacterium | reverse complement strand
CATCGCGCAGGACGGGATGGTCGTCGCCGTCGTGAACGAGGGCTACGCGATCGGCGACGAGATTCTCCGGCCGGCCTCCGTCGTCGTCGGAACGTGTGAAACAGGAATTTAGTCATCTGGTCATCTGGTTATCTGGTTATCTGGTCACGTGTTGTTCCCTGACGATGACCAGTCAATCAAATGGCCAGACAACCAAATGACCAGGCAACCAAATAACCAGATAACCAAATGACCAGATAACCAGATTGGATATGTCCGACAGACCTGACCTGGTCGAACGGCGGCTTCGCTACATTCAACGCCAAATCGAGCTCGACACGCGCGCCGTGAACGTGAGGTTTGGGGACGCACGCCCCGAAGGCAGCGGTCCACCCAACCGCGACGGCATGCCCAAGCTGCCGGTCAGCCAGCACGAAGTCGACAACTGGCCGGTGCTGGATCTCGGTGTGCATCCCGACGTGCCGCTCGACCGGTGGAACCTGGAAATCGGCGGTCTCGTCGAAAACCCGGTGACGTTGACGTGGGACGAGTTTCTGGCGCTCCCGCAAGCCGAGGACGTGAGCGACTTACATTGCGTGACGACGTGGAGCCGCCACGACAATCACTGGCGGGGCGTGCGGTTCAGGACGATCGCCGAGCTGGTCATTCCGAAAGACGAAGCGCGATTCGTGGTCTGCACCGGTGCGGATTTCCAGCCGGGCACGTCGATCCCGTACACGACAAACCTGCCGCTCGAGCGCGCCATCGAAGACGACGTGCTGCTCGTGCACACGTGGGAGGGCCAGCCGCTGCCGCGCGAGCACGGCGGCCCGTGCCGCGTGATCACGCCGAAGCTGTACGCCTGGAAGGGTGCGAAGTGGATCCGCAAGATCGAATTTCTCGCCGAGGACCACAAGGGATTCTGGGAAGCGCGCGGCTACTCGAACACCGCCGAGCCGTGGTTCAACGATCGCTACGCGACATAGGAATTAGAGGCACGCGCGCGGTCGCAAGCGACCCGCGGCATAATTTGAGGCGTGGCCCTCGCGCCTGCCCACCTGCGCCCCATGCTCGCGTCCCTGCTGGACGCGCCCCTCACAGATCCGGACCTGACGTACGAACCGAAATACGACGGCATCCGCGCCATCGCCGAAATCGAGCCGAAGGGACGCGTCCGGCTCTGGTCGCGGCTCGGCAACGAAAAGACCGGGCAGTTTCCCGAGATCGCGACGGCATTGGAGCAGTGGGCGCGGCGCCTCCGCGCGCCGGTGGTGCTCGACGGCGAAATCGTCGCGCTCGACAACAGCGGCGAGCCGACCGGCTTCCAGCAGCTCCAGGGGCGCATCCACCTATCGGTCGAAAAAGGGGGTCGGGGCTCCCGGCCCCTTTTTTCTGCGCGCACCGCGTTCATCGCGTTCGATGTGCTGCGCGAGAGACGGGCGGATCTCCGCGATCGTCCGCTGACCGAGCGGCGAGCCGCGCTCGAGCGCATCTTCGGGCCGGCGCGTTCATCCACCCTGCGCATCAGCGAGAGCGTGCGGGGCGACGGGACTGCGCTCTACACACGCGCGCTCGCCAGCGGCTGGGAAGGGCTTATCGCCAAACACGCCGCCTCGCGGTACAGATCGGGCAAGCGCACGCCCGATTGGCGCAAGCTGAAAATCGTCCACGAGCAGGAGTTCGTCGTCGGTGGCTGGACAAAGCCGCGCCAAACGCGCTCGTGCTTCGGCGCCTTGTTGCTCGGCGTCTACGAACGCAACAGCCTGGTGTATGTCGGCCACACCGGCACCGGCTTCAATGAAGCCGAGCTCACGCGTGTGATGAAGCTGCTCGAGCCGCTCGAAACGACGCAATGTCCCTTTCGCGAGCGACCGAAGACCAACGAGCGCCCGCATTGGGTGCAGCCCAAGCTGGTGGCACAAGTCAAATTCACGGAATGGACCGCCGACGGCAAGCTGCGCCACCCCGTCTACCTCAATCTCCGCGACGACAAGAAGCCGGAAGATGTCCGCCGCGAACGCGTGTCGCGGTTGCACGCCGCGTCAGAGGGCCGCCTGAAGCCTGACGTCCGGCTCAAACCGGACACGACCGTGAATGCGCGCGCGTCTGAGGTCGCGTCCTCCTTGAGCCGGACCGAGACGAACGCGGTCGTCGATCAACTCAGCGCCATCGAGGCCGGCCGCCGCGACGGCATCATCACGCTGCCGGACGGCGGACGGCTGAACGTCACCAACCTGCACAAGGTGTTTTGGCCGAAGCAGAAGCTGACCAAAGGTGATCTGCTGCGCTATTACGCGCTGGCGGCGCCCTTCATCCTGCCGTCCGTGCGCGATCGGCCGCTGACGATGAAGCGCTTCCCCAACGGCATCTCCGGTCAACCGTTTTATCAACATCGTGCGCCGGACGAGGCCCCGCCGGGCGTGCGAGTCGAGCACGTGCGCGGCGAGCCGACGGTGCCGGCCCGGTTCATCGGCGGCAATCTGAAGACGCTGCTCTACATGACGCAGCTCGCCGCCATCTCGCAGGACCCGTGGTTCTCGCGCGTGGGCTCTCCTGAGACCGCGGATCATGTCGCGCTCGACCTCGATCCGGCGCCGGATGTACCGTTCGGCCGCGTGCTCGATGTGGCACGGTGGATCCGCGACGAGCTCGTCTCGATCGGCGCCACCGGCGTGCCGAAAACCTCAGGCGCCGACGGCCTCCACGTGTACGTCCCGCTGCCGCCGGACACGCCGTACGAAGCGGGGCTGATCTTCTGTCAAATCATCGCGACGGTCGTGGCACAGAAGCATCCGAAGATCGCGACTGTCGAGCGCCTCGTGCGCGCGCGGGGCGCGCGCGTCTACGTCGACTACCTGCAGAACATTCTCGGCAAGACGCTGGCGACGGCGTACAGCGCGCGGGCCAGCGCCTACGCCGGCGTCTCGACTCCGCTGACGTGGGACGAAGTGGACAAAGGCGTCCGGCGTGAGGATTTCACGATCGAATCGATGCCCGAGCGGCTGCGGGAGGTCGGCGATCTGTGGAAGCCGCTGAGAGCGTCGAAAGGCATCGATCTCTCACGGATCTCGAAGTACGCGAAGGTCAGGCCGGCCTGGACGCCGCGCCTTAGGGCCCGGCAAGGAATAAGGTGACCATCTGGAGACCCCAGATTTGAGGCGGCTGCAAGGCGCGCCGAGCGATGCAATGCCAGCGCATTGTGAGCGAGAAGCAACGACGCAGCCGCCCAAAGATGGGGTCTCCCCTGTGGGGCCGGGCGATTTTCGGCTGCGACTTCATCGCTCGTCCTCGACGTAGCGCTGCGGCTACGCCGTCGTCCTCGCTCTTCGTCTCGCTCGAAAATCGCCTCGGCCAGATGGTCACCTTATTCCTTGCCGGGCCCTTAGCGGGTCGTGAAGTTCACGGTGACCGTCATTCTGATCGGCACCGGCTGTCCGTTCACGAGCGTCGGCTTGAAGTGCCAGTTCCGCACGGTGCGCAGCGCTTCATCATCGAGGAGAGGAATCGAGCGGACGACCTTCGCATCGGCGACGTCGCCGGATTCGTTGACGACCACTTCAGCGATGACGACACCCTCGATGCCGGCGGCAAGCGCTTCTGGCGGATAGACCGCCCTGTCGAGCCGTTGAGGCATCACGATCGGACCGCCGACTCGGTACACGCCGTTCTCGTCCCGCTCGCCGGCGGCAGCCGGTGGCGTGGCCGGCTTTTGCGCGTCGCCAACCTGACGCATGGCCGTCGTCCGTCGCGCATAGAACTGCGCCAGCATCTGATAGGGTTCGACAGCGTCCGGTTTCTCGCGTCGAGCGCCGAGCAGCGTTTCCTCGGCCGCGTCGAGCAGACCACGATCTTCGAGAAGCTTTGCCAGCTTGAACACCGGCGCGAGCTCGTTCGGCTGAAGCGCGATCAGCTCGCGCAGGACCTGTTCCATCTGCCGGAAATTGTCGAGGTGCTGAGAATCGTAGAGCGGCGCGATCAAGTCGAGCGCACGCGCCTTCACGATCGGGTCGCGCGCCAAGCTTTCCGCTTTGCGGTAGTGCTGGATCGCGCTTTCCCACAGGCGCGACCGCTCGACGCTCGCCTTCGCCGCGGCGTCGCCGCGGCGCACATCCTCCTCGCCGAGACACATCTCAGTAGCCGCTCCGGTCGCGCCGGCGGCCAGCGCCTGCGCGCAGGCGCTGGGCTTGGGGGTCGGCGCCGGGGACGGCGGCGAGACGGCCGATTGCACGGCAGCGGACAACGACCAGACGACGAGCAGGTTTCCGGCGAACATGGCGCCTCCTCGACGCAAGGTTAGACACCGATGCTGCCTCAAATGACCCGCCGCGGTAAAATAATCTCTCGCTGGTCAAAATGACCGCCGTAGGAGGATGTGAGATGAAATGTCGAGATCGCGCGTCATGGACCGCGGTGGTGACTGCGATCGTCCTGCTCTCCCCGGTCGTCACGCTGGGACAAGGCCGCCAGGTTCCCGCCGAGACGATGGCGGCGGCAAAGAACGTGAAGGGGTGGACGCCACCGCGGACCACCTGGGGTCACCCGGACCTGCAGGGTATCTGGACGAGCGACGACATGCGCAGCGTGCCCGTCCAGCGAGCGGATGCCGTCGCGGGACGAGCCTCGTTGACGCCCGAAGAGTTCACGCGGCGAGCGGCGGGAGACGAAGGCTCCAGGGATCGGGCCATCAACAAGGAAACGGTGCTCCGCAATGAATGGGGGATCCGCACGTTCGGCTACACCTCACTCGTGACCGAGCCGGCCGACGGCAGGATTCCTCCGATGACGCCCGACGCGCTCAAACGCGCGGCGCCTCGGGACATCGGAACGTTTGGTACCGGCCCGTTCGACGGACCCGACGACTTCACGCTGTACGATCGCTGCATCACCCGCGGCGTGATTGGCTCGCTCCTGCCCGTGCTGTACGGGAATGGCCTGCGGATCGTTCAGACTCCCGAATACGTGGTGATCAGCTACGAGATGATCCACGACACGCGCATCATCCCGCTCGACGGACGTCCGCATGCGGGATCGAAGATCCGGCAATACCTGGGCGATTC
The DNA here is from genome assembly GCA_023265175.1 of Acidobacteriota bacterium. GTDB lineage: Bacteria > Acidobacteriota > Vicinamibacteria > Vicinamibacterales > CAVVIG01 > JAHFUI01. The sequence continues at coordinate 2,571 of JAHFUI010000053.1, read as the reverse complement.
GCGCGGACGGTGGGACGGCAACACGCTCGTCATCGACACGACGAATTTCACCGACCAGACCAGCCTGGGCGCCAACGGCAACGGCGTGCGCCACAGCGACAAGATGCGGATGACCGAGCGGCTCACCCGCATCGATCCCCAGATGATCGACTACGAGGCGACGATCGACGATCCGGCCTCGTACGCGCGACCGTGGACGCTGAGGCTGACGATTACGACGCAGCCGGATTATCAGATGTACGAGTACGCGTGCCACGAGGGAAACGGCGCGGTGAAATACGCCCTGAGCGGCGAGCGGGCGTACGACAGGGCGGTTGCCGACGCGGTGGCCAAGGGGCTGCCCATCCCGCCGCATGATACCGGAAGCCCCTACGGTCCTCCGGCTCCAGGGGTGGCACCGGCACGCATCGTCAGCGAACAGTGATGGCTGAAATCTGGTCGCAACCAGGTGATGCCAGTTAACGGAATCGCGCGCGCGGCTGGTCCGACGGCGATCCCGCCGTCGCCACCGTCGTTCAGGCCGCGGCTCGCCCGCTGGCTGTTCGAGGGCGACCAGGAGGCAGCCGAGCCTCAGGCCCGCTCGACGCACACGACCGACTGGCGGAAGGTCATGTGCCTGACCGGCGTCGACTACTTCTCGACGCTGGCCTACCAGCCGTCGATCGCCTTTCTGGCGGCCGGCGCGCTGTCGCCGGTCGCGACGTTCGTCCTCATCCTGCTCACGCTGTTCGGCGCGCTGCCGATGTACTCCCGTGTGGCCGCCATGAGTCCGCACGGCCAGGGCAGCATCCTGATCCTGGAAGATCTCTTTCCCAAGTGGAAAGGCAAAGGGGTGGTGCTGTGCCTCCTGGGCTTCGCCGCCACCGACTTCGTGATCACGATCACGCTCTCGGCGGCGGATGCCACGGCCCATTTGATCGAGAACCCGTTGACGCCGGCGTGGCTGGATCATCCGATCGCCCTAACGCTCGTGCTCCTCGTCGTCCTCGGTGCGGTGTTCCTCAAGGGATTCAGAGAGGCCATCACACTCGCGGTCTGCATCGTCGTCGCGTACCTCACGCTCAATGTGGTGGTCCTGGCGGTCAGCTTTCATCACATCTGGCTGCACCCGGACATGTTCGCCAACTGGAGGTCGGCGCTCGTGGCGCAACATGGCAATCCGATGATGATGATCGCCGTGGCGGCGCTGCTGTTTCCGAAACTCGCGCTCGGACTCTCGGGATTTGAAACGGGCGTCGCGGTCATGCCGCTCGTGCGTGGCGATGCCACCGACACGGAAGACGCGCCGATCGGACGCATTCGCAATGCGAAGAAGCTGCTCCGGACGGCCGCGCTGATCATGAGCGTGCTGTTGCTGGCGAGCAGCCTCGTGAGCGTCGTGCTGATTCCCCCGCAGGCCTTTCAGCCCGGCCAGCCGGCCGATGGCCGCGCCCTCGCCTATCTCGCGCATGAGCTCGTCGGCACCGGATTCGGGACGGTGTACGACGTGTCGACAATTGCCATCCTGTGGTTCGCCGGCGCGTCGGCGATGGCAGGACTGCTGAACCTCGTGCCCCGCTACTTGCCGCGGTACGGCATGGCGCCGGAGTGGGCCAGGGCCACCCGGCCGCTGGTGGTGATCTTCATCGCCATCACGGTGCTCGTCACGCTGATTTTCGACGCCAGCGTCGACGCGCAAGGCGGCGCGTACGCCACGGGCGTCCTTGTGTTGATGAGCTCGGCGGCGCTGGCCGTGGCGATTACCGCCTGGCGCGACCGCAACCGTTGGATGGCGTTCTTCGTCATCACGGCGGTCTTTGCCTACACCACGGTCACGAACATTTTCGAGCGGCCGGAAGGGATCAAGATTGCGTCAGTGTTCATCCTGACCATCATCCTCACGTCGCTGGTGTCACGGGCGCTTCGGTCGACTGAGCTCCGCGTTCGGGGCATCGAGCCCGACGAGCTGGCTTCGCAGTTCATCGCCGCCGCCACGGACCATGGCGAAGCCGTCCGAATCATCGCCAACCGTCCCGGCTCGGGTCTGCTGGACGAGTACGAGGACAAGCTGCGGGAGGCGAGCGATTCTCACCATCTCCCTCCCGAGGATCCGGTGCTGTTTCTCGAGGTGCGGCCCGGCGATGCCTCGCAGTTCAGCGAGGTGTTGAGAGTGCACGGCGTGCACGTCGGGAGACACCGGGTCCTGCGGTGCCAGAGCCCGGCGATCCCGAACGCCATCGCCGCGCTGCTCCTCTATCTTCGGGACCACACGGGTCAGATCCCGCACGTCTACTTCGGATGGACCGAGGGCAATCCGATCACCTACCTCCTGAAGTTTCTCGCGTTCGGCGAAGGCGACACGGCGCCGGTAACCCGCGAAGTCCTTCGGCAGTCGGAGCACGATCCGCTGCGTCGGCCTCGCGTGCACGTGGGCTGAGGTCGGCGTGTGAAAGAGAGCGAAGCGGCGCACGGCTTGCCAGCCGTCGCTCGCGTCGAGATCTGACGGCGAGCTGTCCTTACTGAGACAAGGGTGACAGCGAAGGCTGGTGCGCCCGGGGGGATTCGAACCCACGGCCTTTGGCTCCGGAGGCC
>JAHFUI010000204.1 GCA_023265175.1 Acidobacteriota bacterium | reverse complement strand
TCCACGTCGATCGCTCGCGCGCGTATGTGACGAGAGCCGCGGCACGATGGATCCCGTGCACGAACTTGCCGTAGGGCAGCGTGAGGAACAGCGCCAGCACGAATGCGAGGTGCACGGGCAGCAGGGCGGCCATCGCAGGACCTTCACGCAACGCGAGGAGCAGGAGACCCGTCAGGCTCGTGAGCGACAGAAGCGCGATCAGCGAGGTGTCCAATTCGGATCGGCCGGCAGTGCCACGCGACGTGTTGCGCGCGCGCCGCAGCGCCAAGAGACCCGAGGGGCCGATCAACAGGCCGATGCCGCCCGTCGTCCCGAGGACGACCGGAAGGCTCGTGTAGCTGTAAGGCGCTCGCCACCCGAATGCCACGTGATAGATCGCCGCCGCCGTCGTCGAGGCGAAACACAAGGCGAGGCCGTAGAACGTCGCGTGGTGAAACCAGCGCCGCCAGGGTGTCCTGGTTTCCTCGGCGTCCGTGCAATCCACGCCGGTGCCGTGGAGATGCCTGAGCGTCAGCGCGTCGCGGAGCGCCTCGAAAAAGTGGGAGCGGAAAACGGTCGCGCGCTGGAACGTGGCTCGTCCGACAATGAGCGCCGCGACGACGAACAGCGCGACCCCCGCGAAGAGCGCCACCATCACCTCATGCGGCATGACCTGATAGAAGTCGCCCGCGGAGACGCGGCCGACAGGCCTACTCGCCGCCAGAAGGACGGCGATCAGTCCGGCCGCCAACGACACCATCGTCGTCAGACGCGGACGTCTGAATGCACCGCTCAAGCATCGCGGCCAGCAATATTCTTCGTAGGAGGCCACGCGAACCTCGCCCAGCATTCGAGGCACGTTGATTCCGAATTCGTGCGGCGGCGCGTATTGGCACGCGTAGAGGCATTCGCCGCAGTCGTGGCAGAGATTGGCGAGATACGCCAGATCGCCTGACGCAAACGTGCGGCGATGCTCGAGGGCCGGAAACACGGGACAATATCCTTCGCAGTACCGGCAGGCGTTGCACACCGTCATCACGTGCTGTCCTTCTCGAACGAGATCACCCGACAACATGCGCCGCGGCCTCCCTGCCGGCGATCCGGCCGAACACCGTGCCAATCGTCATCCCGACGCCTGCCACGTAGCCTTTGCCGAGGACGTTGCCGGCCATGATCTCTCCTGCGGCGAACACGTTCGCCGCCGGCTGTCCGCTCGTCATGAGCACGCGCGCGCGATCGTCGACTTTTAGGCCGAGGTAGGTGAACGTGATGCCCGGTCTGAGCGGATATCCCCAGAAGGGCGGCGTGTCGATCGGTTGCGCCCAGTGCGTCTTGTTCGGGGTCAGCCCCTCGGTTCGGCACGCGTCCAGGACAGCGTGACACAAAGACGCCGGCCGCACCGCGCGGTTGAATGTCGCGACGGTGTCTTCGAGCGGGGCCGGAGCGAGGTCCAGCCGTCGCGCAAGCTCGCCGATCGACGCGCCCACCATCGGCGGAAACACCGAGGGCATGAACGCTTCGGCGACTTTCGCGTCCACGATGGAATACGCGATCTGATCCGGCTGCCGCGCGATGAGCCGCCCCCAAATCGCGTACCGCTTCGGCCAGACATCCTCGCCTTCGTCGTAGAAGCGCCGGCCGTGCTTGTTGACGACGATGCCGAGCGGCACCGAGTCGAGCCTGGTCACGATGCCACCGTCGAACTTCGGGGCGCGGGCATCGACCGCGATCGCATGGCACTCGGTCGGGTCGCCGACCGGTTGCGCGCCGCACGCCAGCATCTGTTTCAAGACCGTGCCGGTGTTGTAGGGCGTGCCGCGGATGATGAAATTGTCCGCGGCGTCGCCCCAGATTTCCTTGAGCCAGTCGAGATTTGATTCGAACCCGCCCGCAGCCAGGACGACCGCGTTGGCACGGACAATCGTCTCGCGGCCTTTCGTCACGACAGAGGCACCGCGAAACCGGCCGTCGGCGACATCGAGCGCGACGACCTGGGCGTCGTACGCGATCCGCACGCCGAGACGCTCGGCGGCCGCGTAGTAGCTGTTCATCAGCGCCTTGCCGCCGCCGAGAAAGAACGCGTTCGTGCGGCCGAGATGAAGCGTCCCGCGCAAAGACGGCTGGAGTCGTCCGCCGAATTTTCGGATCCACGACGGACACGCGGACGAGTCGCGGACGACGATGCGGGCCAGCGTCTCGTTCGTCTGTCCGCCGGTCACCCGCATGAGATCGGCGAGGAACTCCTCTTCGGCGTACGCATCGGTCAGGAGATCGGTTGGCGCGTCGTGCATGCACCGCAGGTTGCGCGTGTGACGGCTGTTGCCGCCGCGAAACGCCTTCGGCGCCGTCTCCAGCACGACGACGCGGGCGCCGCGTTCGCGCGCGCTGAGCGCGGCGCACAGTCCGGCGTTGCCGCCGCCCAGGACGGCGACGTCGAAATCCGAATCAGCGTGCATGAGGTCTCGACGCGGATTCTACAGCCGCTCCCATGCGGCGGTGCCTGGTTGACTATTACATGTTACTCGTGTAATGTGTAGTCACGGGTTGTGATTCAGTCTTTCGGCGACGCCACAGCCGCCGATTTGTTTCGTGAGCGGAACACTCGCGCCGCTCGACGAGTCCCTCGCGAAGCCTGGCGCGCCGCCCAGCGGAAGCTGAAGGTGCTGGACGTAGCCGCGCGGCTCGACGACATCAGCGTTCCGGCTGGCAACCGCCTTGAACAGTTGAAAGGCGATCAGGCCGGTCGCTACAGCATCCGTATCAATGACCAATACCGCGTGACGTTCCGATGGGAGCAGGGACATGCGTATGAAGTCCGCGTCGAAGATTATCACTAGGGATCCCGGCTGGCTGGGGCCGGCGATTCCACCGGGCGAGATCCTGCTTGAGGAGTTCCTCAAGGCTTTGGGCATGGGCCAGGTTGACGCAGCCGGCCGCCTCGGCATTTCACTAAACCGCCTGAATGAGATTGTGCTCGGGAAGCGTGGCATTACGGCTGACACGGCTCTCCGGCTCGCGCGCTTGTTCAAGACGTCGCCGCAGTTCTGGGTACGCCTGCAAGCCGATTGGGATCTTAATCAGGCAATTCAGCGCGCGGCGCGAAAGGCTTCATGAGCGTGTCTGGGTTGCTCGCGTGCCGCCGCCATCGCCGAGGACCAGGTTCACCCCCTTCCCGTCTGACAGTTCATGCGCTTTCTGGCCGACGCCGGCATCTCGCCGAGGACGGTCGCGTTTCTTCAAGAGATCGGGCACGACGCCGTCCACGTTCGCGATATCGAGGACACGCGCTACCGCGTCAGGAAGCTGCCAATCCGACGTTGAACTGGCCGTTCCTGAGCGCGTCAAAGGACTCGCCACAGTGACCACTCGGAACCCCCAACGTGCCGCCGACCTCCCGCACGGTGACGACCTGTCCGACGCCGAAGCCTTCGAGCGCGAGATGGCGGACGTCATCCGACTGCACCCTGATCCGCGCGGACGGGTGCGCGATGCTCCACCCATCAACCCGCCGCGTGCGGCGCCGGCGCCGGACGGCCACGTTGATGGTCCAGACGATGACTTCGCCGCGCCCGGCGTCGACCGGCGCGAGATCAGAAAGCTGAAGCGGGGAACGTACGTCGTCGAGGGCAAGCGCGACCTGCACGGCATGAGGGCTGCGGACGCGTGCGCGAGCGTGGGGCGGTTTATCGAGAACAGCCGTCACAGCCGGCACCGGTGCGTCTCCATCGTGCACGGCCGCGGATTGCACTCGGAAGGGGAAACATCGGTCCTGAAGGCGCGCGTGCGGGAGCTCCTCAGGTCACATCCGGCTGTGCTCGCCTATGCCGTCGCACCGCGGTCGGATGGGGGAGCAGGCACCGTTCACGTGCTGCTTCGCAGATAATGCGTGGCCCTTACTGCGCAGCGACGCGAACGGCACGTCCATCGGAATCCGCAGAAATCCCGTCGAGCGGAAATCACAAGATTCGACGTCACCAATTCCCTCTTGCGGACTCCGATGGGCTCTGATAAGAATCCGTACAATTTCGGCAGCGGTTGGGACAAATAGGAGGCGACGGCCATGAGCATGAGAGGTCTGCGGCTTTTGGTTGGAGGGGGCCTGGGACTGTTGATGATCGCGCCCGTGTCGGCGCATCACTCGTTCGCCGCGGAATACGATTCGACAGATCCCCTCTCGGTCTCGGGCGTCGTCACCAGGATTGAATGGACCAATCCGCACGCATACATTTACGTGGACGTGAAGGACGACAGCGGCAAGCTGGTGAACTGGGCGTTCGAAGGCTATCCGCCCAACACGCTGAAGCGGACCGGCTTCACGAGAGATTCGGTCAAGGCGGGCGACGCGATCACCATCACCGGCTATCACGCGAGAGATCGTTCGAACCGCGCGGCCGGCCGTGAGATTACGCTGCCCGACGGGAAGAAGATCTTTCTGGGGCCGAGCGGGCAATAGTCGTCAGTCGACAGTCGTCAGTCGACAGTCGTCAGTTGACAGTCGACAGTCGACAGTCGACAGCGACAGTCGACAGTCGTTGAGGAGGTTTCGAGATGAGAAACCGAGTCGCTCGTTCCTTTGTTGCGGCGATCGCTGTAGCGGTGGTGTTGTCGTGGGCTGCCGCGCGCCCGGCAGCGCAAGCTCCAGCAACGAGCGCCAAGCCTTCAGCGACACCCGCGCAGGCGATCAAGCGCACCGCGGACGGCAAGCCAAATCTGGCCGGCACGTGGCAGGGCGGCGGCGTGAGCTTGTACGGCGAGCCTGGCACCGGACCCGCGCCTCCGCCGCCGGCCATCCCGCCTCCGCCCCGCCAGCCGCTGTCGTTCCAGCCCTGGGCAGTCGAGAAGAACAAGCAACTGACGCCGAGCGACGATCCGATCGCGCATTGCCTGCTGCCCGGCGTGCCACGCATCATCACGATGCCGATGCCGCTCGAAATCGTGCAGACGCCGGAGAAGATCGTGATCCTGTACGAGGCGTTTCGCGCCTTTCGTATCGTTCCCATCAACAACCAGCTGAAGCATCCTGACGACCTCGTGCCCACGTGGATGGGAGATTCGGTCGGCCGCTGGGACGGCGACACGCTGGTCGTCGACGTGATTGGGTTCAACGACAAGACGTGGCTGGGCGGCGGCCCCTCGGTTCACTCCGAGGAGCTGCACGTCGTCGAACGCTATCGTCTCGCCCCGGACGGGACGATTGCGTATGAAGCCACGGTCCAGGATCCGAAAGCGTTGACGAAGCCGTGGACGACCGGCAGCACCTTGAGGACTCCGCGCAACACGCGCGTGGAAGAGTACGAGTGCATCGAGAACAACCAGGATCTCGCGCACATGCCGGCGCTAAAGGGGAAGTAAGCACGACATGCAAGATGCAAAATGCAAGATATAAAGGGACAGCGCATGCGTTCAGTCTGGTCGGCGAGCTTGGTGATCGGAGTGACGCTGGCGGCGACGGTTGCCGCGCAAGGGGGAAGAAGTGCGACATCCGGCCCGGCTTGCGATCGTGCGTGCCTCGACGGGTTCGTCAACCAGTACCTCGAGGCGCTGGTGGCGCGCGATCCATTCGGATTGCCGCTGGCGGCCAAGATCAGGTTGTAGCACGCAGAGGCGGAGCCACAAAGACCACGAAGGCCACAAAGCGTAAGGCAGGGGAGGCGAGATGCTCAGGAAACTTCTACTCGTTGTCGCTGTCGCGGTTCTGCTCGTTGGTCGCGTGGCTGGGCAAGGCGGTCGCGGTCCAAACGGACCGTGCGACCGCGCGTGCCTGGAAGGATTCGTCGATCAATTTCTCGACGCCTTCGTCAAGCACGATCCCAAGCTGCTGCCACTGGCCGGCAACGTGAAGTTCACGGAGAACGGTCAGCGCCTGGAGCTGGGCGATGGGTCGTGGCGCTCGATGGTGGGGAAGGGCACGTACCGGCTGTTCGTCAGCGATCCGCAGGCCGGTCAGGTCGCCTTCATCGGCACGCTGCGCGAAGAAAACAACATGGTCAAGGAAGGCGCGCTCGTCCTGATTGCCCTGCGCTTGAAGATCGCCAACCGGCAAATCTCCGAGATCGAAACCTTCGTCGTGCGCAACGAGAACGCCGCGAAGAACGTCGAGAAGGCCGGCGCGCCCAATCCGTTGTTCGTGGAGACGGTTCCTCCCTCTGAACGGATGTCGCGCGAGGCGCTCCTCAAGACGGCGAACATGTATTTCTCAGGGATGCAGTTGAACGACGGCAAAGGTGTGTATCCGTTTGCCGACGACTGCGATCGCTTCGAGAATGGCTCACGGTCGACCAACGTACCGCCGCCCGCTGTCACTGATCAGCCGCGGCAGCCGCGACCGGATCCCAAGACCGCGTCAACCTATTCCAGCCAGTGGAGCTGCAAGGAACAGTTCGAGTCCGGGCTGATTCACTTCGTGACGCGCATCCGAGATCGCCGCTTCGTCGCGGTCGATCAGGAGCGCGGCCTCGTGTTCAGCTTCGCCTTTTTCGATCACTCCGCCGGCGAGACGCGTCATTTCAAGGCGCCGGACGGCCGCGCCGTCATCGCCGGCCCGACGACGCCGTGGACGTGGGAGCTGGCGGAGATGTTCAGGCTCGAGAAGGGCAAGATCCGCCGGATTGAAGCGATTCTCGAGCGCGCGCCCTACGGAATGGGATCGGGCTGGAGCAGTTGGGAAGATCAGATGTCCGACAGAGCAAGGTAGGGGGCCGAGGCGGACACGGCGTGCTTCAACGCTTCAACGGACGTAGTTCGCGATGGCGCCTTCGTCCGTATTCGTGTTTGTCAGTTCGTATCCAAACCCGTTCTCTTCGCCTGGAAGCGTGCGCACGGTGACGGCCGCCGACACGTCCCATTCCGCGGTCTGATACCGGTCCTTCGGCGCGACCTCCCAGCGCGATCCGTCTTCCAGTGTCACGTATCGGCCGTCGGCGCTCACGGCGCGGACGATGTGCCCGCCGCCGAGCGCCGTGTAGGCCGGCGTTCGGGCCGCCGCTGGCCCGCGCGCCCGCTCGGTTTTCTTCACGAGCCGCAGTTTGTGCTCGGTGCCGTTGGGATCGCGGATGTACACCGCGCTCTTTTCCACGGCGAACGTGACAGGCCCTCCCGTGCTGAAGTCAATGGATCGGCGATTGATCGGCACGGTGTCCTCGAGCTCCAGGCGCATGTCGTCGGTTTCGATGACGAAGGTGCGGACCTCGGCCATGGCCCGCATGGACGGCGAGGGCGTCGCCCCCGGCCGGTCGAAGCCGCTCGAGCCCGGCCCGAAATCGATCAACTTGCGTTTGGTGGTCATCGCGCGCCAGGTGCCGGTCTGCCAGTGGCGCTCCGCCGCGATCGTAAGACCGGTCATGGCCACGAGCACGACGAGTGAGGCGATGGTTCGATGCATAGGCATTCACCCGTGGAATCTGGTTATCTGGTTATCTGGTTATCTGGTTATTGATTGTGCCCAATAACCAAATCCAATGACCAGATAACCAGATGACCAGATATCCAAATTTCATCGTCTTCCTATCTTGGACCCCTTCGCTTCAGTCAGTGTCGCGTCCGCGTCCGCCTTGAGGATATATTCCCACTTCAGGTTTTTTTCGGTCACTTCTTTCACCTTCGCGACGTAGGCGTCGTGCGTCGGATAGAGGGTGGCGAGCCGAGCGCTGTCGAACGGCTCGTAGGAACCCAGCAGACCGCAGAACATCCCGCCGGTGTTTTGACCGGTGTTGGTTGCCGTCGGCACGGCGTGTTGCGACAGCCGGATGCC
>JAHFUI010000203.1 GCA_023265175.1 Acidobacteriota bacterium | reverse complement strand
CTAGCCTTACAGAATTCGTTGCGCTCCACCCGTCCTGTAATTCCATCGCGGTGCGAACGCGCGGAGATCGTGCCACACGAATAGTCAACGTCGCACCAAGCTCATGACAGCGCGTCACTTGGCGCGCATCAGCGGCCAGCACGGCCGTAGGCACGAAAATGGCACAGCCACACATCGGCAGGTGACTCATGCTTCCCGCTGTAGTGGCTGCCGCGTCCAAAAGTTCCATCTTTCAGGATCCGCTGGGCGAGCGACGCCACATTTCCGATCCAAGCGGCGCGGACACGCGCGAGTTTCTGTGTTTGCGCGGCGAGCTCGCGTCGGCGCCGTCCTTCGAGTTCGCACTGCGCGAGCGGACGAGCCGACTCGCCAGCTTTCGCGACGCCTACTACGCGCGCATTCGTAGCGTCGCGCGATTGAGCGACGCGACGCTCGCGCTCGTCTCCGATGCGACACCAGGCGTGCGGCTGTCGGACGTGCTAGAAGTCGCCGAGCGGGGGCGGGTGACGCTCGACATCAATGCCGCACTGACCCTCACCCGCCAGCTCGTGCCGGCAGTCGCGCTGCTGCACGAGCACGCCGCCGACATCGCGCACGGCGCAATCGGGCCGGAGCGGCTCGTGCTCACGCCCAACGCGCGACTCGTGATTGTCGAGCACGTGCTCGGTGCCGCGCTCGAACAGCTTCGGTATTCGCACGAGCGATACTGGCGCGACCTGCGCATTCCGCTGCCGCGCTCGGTGGGAGGGGCACTGCCGCGCTTCGATCAGCGCGCCGACGTCACGCAGATCGGTGTGGTAGCGCTCTCACTGGTTCTCGGCCGCCGGCTGCACGAGCATGAATATCCCAAGGTCGGCGAAGTGGTCGCGTCGGCGTGGGCGATTTCCGCGCGTGGCGGCCTCGAGCCGCTGCCGCCGGGGTTTCGGTCGTGGCTGATGCGCGCGCTCCAGCTCGATCCGTCCCGTTCCTTCTCGTCCGCCGTGGATGCGCGGATCGAATTCGAGCAGATGATCGGCGAGGGCGACTGCCTCGCCTCGCCGCAGGCGCTCGAAACATTCCTGGCGCAGTATCACGCCTGTCTTGCGCGTCCCACAGAGCCGGCGCCGACCGCGGAGGCGTCGAACGTGCCGAACGCGCCCAAACTCGTGGAGGTCCAAAAGATCGCGGCACCATCCACGCACGCCGAGCCACAGCCGATTGATTCGCCGGTACGCGCGACGGTCATCACGTCGACCGCGACCGAGATCGTCCAGGAGAAGCAGACTGTGCGGACCGTCACGACGCCTCGACGCTCGCCGCGACTGATCGCGTTCGCGGTTGTGCTGATCGCCATCGTTTCCGGCGCCGGGTTCGCCGGCCGCCGCTATTTTGTGTCGATGGCCGCCGGCCCGAGCACCGGCACGCTCGTGATCCACACGAACCCGGACGGCGCGCAAGTGAACGTCGATGGCCAGCCCCGCGGCGTATCACCACTCACGCTCGCGCTGACCCCCGGCTCCCACGTCGTCGAGCTGCGCGGCGACGGTGAGGCGCGGTCGATTCCGATCACGATCGCCGCGGGCGCGCAAGCCTCGCAGTACGTCGAGCTGCCAAGGGCCGCCGCGCTCGTCGGCCAGCTTCAGGTGCGCACCGAACCGGCTGGTGCGAAGGTGATCGTCGACGGCGTGGCCCGCGGCGTATCGCCGTTGACCGTCGGTGGCTTGGCGCCTGGAACCCACGCGGTCGCGTTCGACAGCGAGGCCGGATCCGCCAGGCAGGAGATCAGCATCGAGCCAGGCGTCACCGGATCGCTCGTCGTCGCGCTCACGTCGTCCCAGAACGCACCGGTGTCCGGCTGGATTGGGGTCACCGCGCCGATCGACGTTCAGCTGTTCGAGAACGGACGGTTGCTCGGCACGAGCCAGAGCGAACGGATCATGGTGTCGGCCGGCAAGCACGACATCGAGGTCGTCAATCAGCCGATCGGATATCGCGCCGTTCGGACGGTGCAGGTCGCGCCGGGCAAGGTGATGCCGATCGCGATCGAGCTGCCGAAGCAGAAGATTGCGCTCAACGCAGTACCGTGGGCGGAGGTGTGGATCGACGGAGAAAAGATCGGCGACACGCCGATTGGGGACCGCATGGTCTCGGCCGGACCGCATGAAGTGATTTTTCGGCATCCCGATCTCGGCGAACAGCGCCACGCGATCACCGTCACCCTGGCCGCGCCGGCGCGGCTGAGCGTCGATATGAGGAAGCAATGATCCAGTCGCACGGACGCGCCCTCGCCCTTGCCGGACTATTCGTGCTCGCCCTCGCCACGGTGGCCGCGGCGGACGATTCGCTAGCAGCGGCGCGCGATCTGTATGCGGCGGCCGCGTACGAAGACGCGCTGGCGGTGTTGAATCGGCTGGGGCGGCCAGCGGGCGGGGCGGACCAGGGACGCGCGATCGAGCAGTACCGCGCGTTATGCCTCCTCGCGCTCGGCCGCGCGGCCGAAGCCGAACACGCGATCGAAACGATCGTCGTGGCGGAGCCGTCGTATCAGCCGTCCGACGCCGACTCGTCGCCGCGCGTGCGCTCGGCGTTCAGCGAGGTCCGCCACCGCATGCTGCCCGGCCTCATTCAACAGACGTACGGCGAGACCAAAGCCGCGTTCGATCGCAAGGAGTTCGCGGCCGCGGCCGACGGCTTTACGCGCATCTTGGAGATGCTGGCCGATCCGGACGTGGGGGCCGCCGCGAATGCGCCGCCGTTGTCCGACGTGCGGACCCTGGCATCGGGGTTTCGCGAGCTGAGCGCGACGGCTGCGGCGCCGCCGCCACCCGCACCGCCGCCGCCGGTTCCCGTCGTCGCCGAGCCACCGCGGCCCGCGACGCCGCGCATCTACAGCGCCGACGATGTGGACGTCGTGCCGCCGACAGTGATACGTCAGACCTTGCCGCCGTTTCCGCTGGGGCCGGCTCCGGCAGGACGCGGGGCACTGGCCGTCGTCGTCGATGAAACGGGCGCCGTCGAGTCTGCCGCGATGCTCGTGTCGATGAACGCGGCGTACGATCGGACGCTGATGGATGCCGCAAGAGGGTGGCGTTACAAGCCGGCCACGCTCAACGGCAGGCCCGTGAAGTTTCGCCGGATCGTGCAGGTCAGCGTCGTCCCGTCCCGCTGATTCGGTCGTCCCTTTGCTTACCGAGAGCTCTCAGAACATCGCGAGCGGATTGACGATCGCGCCTGTGCTGCCGGGCACCTGCGGCGGCGCAACGGCGAGCATGAACTCCCAGCGATTCAGACGCGCGGCCGTTTCCGCGAGGCGATCGAGTTGAACGCCGTCGAGAAGATACACGCCGAGCGCGACCAGGACGAGCCGGTGGTCCGCGTGCGGATCGTCGGCGATCGCCCGGACGCCGCTCGTCACCGCGACGCCGCGGGCCTTCAGCCAGGGCACGACTGACAGATCGAATCCACCGTTGACGCCCGGGCCGCTGTTTGCAGCTCGACCCGCAGCCGGCGTGTTGTAGACGAAGAGCGCATCGCCAGGCGACACCTTGAGGCCGGTCTGTTTTTCCCAGGCTTCGATATCTTCCGGATAGACGGGCGATCCGGGTTGACGCGGTGACGCGCTCTTCAAGCGTGTCATGTCGATCAGGATGCCGCGGGTGACGATCCCGTCCTTGAGGTTGTCGAGTCCCAGCTTCGTGCATCCCGCCTCTTCGGTGACGGCTTCCTTGAGCGGGAACCCGTTATAGAGCCGCCCGTTGTCGCTGTCGTGGCAGAGGGCGTCGAGATGCGTCATGCCGCCGTGGACGTGGAACTCCTGAATGTCGCTGCTGAAGCCGGGATTTCCTCGCGGGTCGTCTGGCGGAAACGTCTTGAATCGGATTTCGTAAAACGAGATGCCGTGGGGCTTGCCGTCGGCCTTCGATTCCTCCGGTTTGGGTGACAGCGCGACCCGGCGCTCAAGCGAGACGACCGTGCCGGTCTTGGCCAGCGCCATCGCCTGCTGGCGCTTCTGCGGCGTCACCAGATTCAACGCGCCGAGCTGATCGTCCTTGCCCCAGCGACCCCAGTTCGACTGCTCGCTCATCCAGCGGGCGGCCTGCGCTTTCGTGACCGGCGCGCGGTCGGTGCCAGGACGTTGAGGCGCCTGAGTGTAGGCGGTTAACCCCGCGATCCCCACGATGGCGATCACGTAACCGGCGGCCAGCGATGTGAATTTCATGAGTGTCACCTTTGTTATGTAGTGTCCGCCGCGGCTCTATTTCATTGCGGCGGCAACCTCATCGTAGTACTGCCCGATGCTGCGCATGAACGTGAGCGTGCTGACGGTGTGCGCCCACCCGAGGTCGTCGAGTGTGAGCTGTTTCTCCAGTTGGTCCTTCGTCACGCGATTTTTCACGAGCTCCGCCATCCGTTTGTTCATCGTTTCGAGTTTCGGCACGTACGCGCGCACGTCGTCTTTCGTCAGCAGGCGCCCGTGACCGGGGATGACGATGTCGAAGTCAATCTTCAGCAGATTGTTCAGCGTCTTGACGAACTCGAGCGCGCTGCCGCCGTTGTTGTAATCGATGACGGGCATTCCATCGATGACCAGATCTCCGGAGTGCACGGTCCGCAGGTCGGGGAAATAGATGACCGTGTCGCCATTGGTGTGACCGCGGCCGAGATACATCATCTGCACTTCCACGCCGCCGAGATAGACCGAGGCCTGGTCGTTGAAGACGATGCGCGGGGGACCGGGCTGCTTGTTCTTGATGATGTTGTCCCGGATGTTGCGGTGCGCGATGACCTCGATGCCGCGGTTGAGGATCTCGCCGTTGCCGCCGATGTGATCGGTGTGATGGTGCGTGTTGAGGAGATATTTGATCGGCTGCGTCGTGATGCTCTTGACCTTCTCGAGCACGTCCGGGACGTTCGGCGCGAACTTGTCGTCGACGACGATCACGCCGTCCGGGGTGACGCGCACGGCCACGTCGCCCGCCTCGTGCAGCAGCCCGTCGTCCACCGAATTGGCGCCGCACCCGTTGGGCGCACACGCATTGAACGGTCCTCGGACGACGTAGAGGTTGTCCTTGACCTTATCGATCCGCATCGGCTCCGGAGTGAGCTTCTGCTGTGTGACCGCGTGAACGGTGAGGACGGCCAGGACCGCGACGAACGCAACGGCAAGCGAACCACGCATCACGACCTCCTTGGTCAGTACAACGTCTTGGTGGCGTCCGGGTTGAACGGCACGAGCTCTTCGAGCCGGCCGTCGCGAATCTTCGGCGCCCACGCCGGATCGACGGGCAGCGTGCGCGCGATGGCGACCAGATCGACCTCTATACTCGACCATCTTTACTCGACGAAGCCGGGTGGGCGAGGACCGTCCGCTCGGTAATAATCAGACCGACGCCGTTTTCGGCGCCGGCGCCGTCGTAGGCCGCGACATCAGGTCCCGGTACGCCGGCCGGCGAGAACGCCCGAGTCATCGGGGCCATGACGATGCGATTGGGCAACGTCAGGTTGTTGATGGTGAACGGCGTAAAAAGTGGCTCGACGGACAGGACCAGATTACCCGATTACCAAATGTATGCCTTCTCCGAATGCGTTTCATGACTTCGAGCGGGCGGGGTGGCAGCGGGCGACCGAGCATTATCCCGACACGTTCGGGACGCTGACGGCTCAGACCACCGGACCGCTGCTGGACGCGGCCGGCGTCCAATCCGGCATGCGTGTGCTCGATGTGGCGACGGGACCTGGTTACGTGGCCGGCGCCGCGGCCCTGCGCGGCGCCGGCGTGGTCGGTCTCGATTTTTCATCCTCGATGGTGGCAGAGGGACGACGTCGCTATCCGGACATCGAGTTTCTCGAGGGTGACGCCGAGGCATTGCCGTTCGACGAGAGCAGCTTCGATGTGGTCGCCATGAATTTCGGATTGCTTCACCTAGCGCGGCCGGAGGCGGCGATTGCGCAGGCGCACCGTGTACTCGTTCGCGGCGGTCGATATGCGTTGACCGTGTGGGCGACGCCCGACGAAGCCGTCGGCTTCGGCGTCGTCCTGCGCGCGATGGAGAAATACGGCACAACAGATGTCGGCCTGCCGGATGGTCCGCCGTTTTTTCGGTTCAGCGATCCGGACGAGTGCCGCCGGGTTTTCGCGCACGCGGGATTCGTGAATATCGATGTCCGGAAGCTGCCGCTGATCTGGAAGCTGCGATCGGCCGATGCGCTGTTCGAGGCGGCCTTGCGAGGCGGCGTGCGGACATCAGCCGCACTGCAGGCGCAGACGCCGGAGGCGCTCGCGGCCATTCGTCGCGCGGTGCACGATAATCTGCAACAGTACGCCGAGGGATCAACGATCGCGCTGCCGATGGGGGTCGTTCTGGCGTCAGCGGACAAAGAGTGAAGACTCTCGCAGGGAGGTTGCTTGTCGCGCTTTCAGTTTCTCGTCGATACGTTCGAGACTGAGCGTTTGAAAACGCTCAGCGTCTGGTCGCAGATCCCCGACGATCGGATGCATTTCCGGCCGGAGCCGCGCGCGCGATCACCGCTCGAGCAGATGGTGCATCAGTGCGTCAGCGAAGACGCCTGGATGCGCGCCATGCTCGGGATCGTCATCGATCGATCGCCGTTGCCCGCCGAGGAGACGCGCCGTGCATTTCTCGCGCACTATGCGGCCGGTTCGGCCGAGCGTGTCGATCGTGTCGCGCGCCAGCCGGACGAATGGTTCGAGCAGCCGACGCAGTTCTTCGACGTCATGCGATCGCGCGCGTGGGTGCTGACACGACGCGTCGCGCATTCGGCCCATCATCGCGGACAATTGACCGTCTATCTCAGGCTGTGGGGACAGCCGCTCTATTCGACCTACGGTCCGACGGCCGACACCGGCGGGCTGTTCCAGAACGGCGCGCGCGTGATCTATCGCTGTCGATCCATCGACGACCTGCTCGCGCAACAGGCGGAGGGCGGCAGCCCGCCGCCGCTGCCGGATCCCGGGACGATGCCTGTGACCGAACGTCCGGATCGCAGGACGGTCTGAAGACCGCGCCCTACCGCTGGTGTAGGGCACTCCATACGTGTCGCGACGCGCGGCCAGGACGAGCCTTGACGGCGACGTAAATAACCATATATGGTTACCATATGCAAAAGACAACGGTGTATATGGACGAGGAGACGTATCGGCGATTGAAACAGATTGCGCGCGGGCGTGGCCGGCCACCCGCTGAGATGGTTCGCGAAGCGGTTGCGGAGTACACCGTCCGGCACGCGCCGCGCCGAAAGGCGCGCAGCGTCGGCGCGTTCAAGAGCGGTCGCCGCGATCTCGGGCAACGGGCCGAGACCCTGCTCGCCGGCCTCGGCGAGGATTGATGATCGTCGTCGATACGGGCGCCATGCTGGCGCTGCTCGACGCCGCCGAAGACAACCATTCCGCGATCAAAGAGCTCTACGACGACAATCCCGCCGCGTGGATTCTGCCGTGGGCGATTCTTCCGGAAGTCGACTACCTCGTGACGGCGCACCTGGGCGCGAAAGCGCAGGAGGCCTTTCTGGGCGACGTCGCCGACGGTGCGTTTTCCGTCGAATGGGGTCGCGATGAGGATCTGGCCGTGGCCCGGCGGATCTGCACGCGCTATCGCTCGCTCCGGATCGGTCTTGTCGATGCGGCAGTCATCGCCACGGCGGAGCGCCTGAAGACAGAGGCCATTGCCACGCTCGACCTGCGACACTTTGCCGCCGTCTCGATCAAGGGGAACCCGCGCCTCCTCCCGCGTGACCGCTGACGGTGCTCG
>JAHFUI010000052.1 GCA_023265175.1 Acidobacteriota bacterium | reverse complement strand
CCCCACCAGCCAGAAAGCTGGCCGATCGAAATTGTATGCATCTCAGCCGGTCCGCATGCATTTGCGTGCAAATTTCGGCCTGGCGGCGCGTCAGCAACGCGACTTGGCCAGTTTCTTGGCCGAAGCGCCCGGCCGGCCGCGGTCAGCCGCGCGTGCATCCTAGTGCAGCAAGTTCAGGAGGCGCAAGCAGTTGCGGCAATTGCCCGGCATTGAGCTGCCGCACGGCCGAGCCGGCACCGGTCGTGCGCTTATAGATCGTCGGAGATCACGCTCAGTGGACATGACCGAAACCGCCTCCACCGGGTTCGAGCCGCGCGTCGGCCGCAGCGTCTCGCTGGACCACGCGGCTCAGCTGCTCGGGGTTTCGCGGCGGACCATTTACAACCGAATCCGCGACCTCGTCGTCAAGAGACGGATGAAGAGCGGCGCCGTTCTGCACGTCAACGCCGGCCAGCTCGACGCGCTGCAGCGGGACAGCGACGTCGACCATCTGTCCGGCGAGCGGCGCCTTTGGCCGACGATGGCGATCACAAACGTGGCCATCGGCGCAGATCAGACGTGGGCGGGCGGGAACGGCGTCCCTCGCCTGTCCGGCGCGGGTGTCGCGGTCGCGGTGATCGATTCGGGGATCGACCCCAAGCACAACGCGCTCAAGAACCGCGTGCTCGCGACGGTGGACTTCACCGGCGGCGACGGCGGCGATCGGTACGGCCACGGCACGCACGTGGCGGGAATCATCGCGGGACAGGCGGGCCGGACAGCGGATACGCGCAACTTCCAAGGCGTGGCTGGCGGTGCGTACCTGGTGAACCTGCGCGTGCTTGGCGACGATGGCGGCGGTGTATCGAGCAGCGTCGTCGAAGCGATCGACTGGGCGATCGAGCATCGGCGGCAGTATCGGATTGGGGTCATCAATCTCTCGCTGGGCGGGCCGGTGCTGCAGTCGTATCACGACGATCCGATGTGCGAGGCCGTTGAGCGCGCGGTGCGGGCGGGCATTGTAGTGGTCGCGGCGGCCGGGAATTTCGGGACGCTGGACGGCAAGACCGTGCTCGCCAGCATCACGGCGCCGGGGAACGACCCGTACGCGATCACGGTCGGCGTGATCGACACGCACGGCACGCCGCAGCGGTCCGACGACACTGTGGCGTCGTACAGCTCGCACGGACCGACGGCGTACGACTTCGTCATCAAGCCGGATCTGGTTGCGCCCGGCAGCCACATCACGTCGGCGGAAGCCGCCGGGTCGTACTTCTCGACGACCCATCCTGAGCGCCATGTCACCGGCAACGGTCCGAACGCCTACATCCAACTCTCCAGCACGAGCATGGCGGCCGGGGTCGTCAGCGGCACCGTGGCGCTGCTGCTGCAGGAGAACGGGAGGCTCGCGCCCGCGGACGTCAGGCGGTCATGCAGTTGACCAGCTCGTTCATGCCGGCCGCGGGCCTGCTCACCGGAGGCGCCGGCAGCCTGAATGTCTTGGCGGCAGCGCACTTCGTTTCAAATGACTTCGCCGGTCTTCCAGTCGTGTCGATCTCTGGTGAACGCGTTACAACCGGCGGCATCACCACGTCGCTGACGCCCAGCTCGATCATCTGGAGCAGTTCCAATTCGATCATCTGGAGTAGCTCGATCATCTCGACTCAAGGCTTGGTTAATTCTGCTAAGGCGCTACGTGTTGCTGATATTGCCGTCAGCGACACAGAACTGTCGATGAGACATGAACTTACTCTGGCTCTTTCTGGAACGATGGGCGTTAACGAAGTCGGAACGGTGATCGGGAATCATCTTCGTATACTTATTCCGTTCACGCTGTGCGTGGCATTCTTGTACGACCCTGCAGCCGATGAACTATTGGCCGCGTCTGCGATGGGTGAAGGCGCCTCACTGGTGATCGGACTAAAGATTGCGCTTGGGCAGCGGATCAGTGGCTGGGTCGCGGCAAATCGTTACACTATCGTCAATTCCGATCCAGCTCTCGACCTTGGCGAAATAGCACGAACCGTATCACCGAGATTGCGAAACTGCTTAAGTGCCCCAGTTCTGTCCGGTGACCAGCTCGTCGCGGTTGTCACCCTGTACTCGGCCAGTAGCCAAGCGTTCACGGACAAGCACCGCAGAACTTTGGAGGCCGTCGCCAGAGAGGGAATGGGGGTTCACGATGGAATCGCTAACAAAGCCGAGAGAGCTAAGGGGCCTCGGCCGGTTTACGGAGGCACTTCGAGTCCTGAATAGCATTTCTGTGGCTGGTGGAGATCGCCAAGATGCAGACATCCTCAAGCTCGATTTATTTGAGCAAGTCGGTCGATATGGGCAAGCGCGCGTGCTTGCTCAAACGTTACTCCGATCCAAGACGCTTTCGCTGAGCGGCCGTAGTACTTGCGAATTTGTTCTCGCGAGAATTGATCGCGAAGATGGGAACCTTGAGTCGTCGGTTGCGCGCTTGCAAAAATCGGTCGCCTTCGCCGTCGAAGGAGGCGACCCTGAGCGCGCTGGTTGGTCACAGTTACGATTATTATTAGTCCTTGCCGAGTCGTCCGGACCGGAAGCTGCATCATCGCGTCTGCCAGAAATTCGTTCTAACATCCGCATGTTAGGAAATTCGCAACTAACTGCCGCTCTGCATATTGTTATCGGCGAGATGGAAACCAAACGAGGCTTGTTCAAGAGCGGCGAATGGCATACTCGACTCGGTTTGCAGCTCCTATCACGAGCCCCAAGCGTATGGCTTGAAACTGATGCTGAAATTACGAACGTTGCTTTAGCAATCATGCGGTCCGACTTTGATGACGGGTTGGTGCATGCGACCCGTGCGCTTCAGCTTGCGGAACAGTCTGGCAGAGCAGCGGCGCGCCGAGCGGCTCTTGTTAATCTCGGAAATCTTCAGTACGCCGTTGGGAATTTTCGCGAAGCCCTTGACTACTATGAGCTTGCCATTCAGGCCCTACCCTCTTTTGGCGATAACTGCAACGCGGCGCTGGATGGCATCGCTAGGGTTCGGTTGGTGCAAGGGCAGGTCACTGAAGCCGTGGAACTGCTCGAACGCATCGAACAATCCATCCGAATTCCCAGTGATCACCGACCCTATGTGTATCGTTACGCGCTGTTAACACACACCCAGGTTCTGATGTACCAAACGCGCTGGCACGAAGCCCTGGTCAGCGCCGAGTCGCTGATCCAGGTCGCCAGCGACGCCGGGGACCACCTGCTTCGGCAGATCGCGCTGCTCACGAAGGCCGAGGTGCTGCAGCAGGCCGGCAACGTGCGCGAGTCGATGGCAACCCTGGACCTCGTGGTCGACACCCTCGCCCAGCAGCCGCCCGATCTCCACGCCCAGTACGAGCGCATCCTCGCCTGCGCGCTCGCCGAGAGCGGCGACCGCGAAGCCGCCACGCGGCATGTCGAGCGCGCCAAACGCCTCTACGAGGGCATCCGCAGCGCCCCGGGCCTCGTCGAGCTCTCTCGCCGCTGGAACGACACGACGAAACACGTCGACACGTTGGCGTCCGCAAGCGCCGCCGATGCTTCGTCGGCAGTGCCGGACTCCACGGCTTCCGCCCGCAACGTCCTGCAGACCGTCGCGGCCCTCCTGCGGCACCACAGCCGGCCGGAGCTCGTCGCGCGGGAACTGGTGTACCTGCTCGGCGAGACCGACTGCACCGTCGGCGCACGAGCCGTCTCAAGCGCCGGCGACACCCCGCCGCAGATTCTCGCCGTCGCGAACACGCCCGCCGGCTCCCACGCTGACGCAATCGCCCGTCGTCTCTCGATCGGCTTTGCGCGCGAGCGCGCCGTCGACATCGAGCTGACCATGAAACCCGACATCGAATCGCACGCGACGGTCAACGCCGTCAGGCTGCTGCTGACCACGGTGCAGGATCTGGAACGCGCGCGCGCCGAGCGCGAAGAACGCCTCAGCCTGTGGCCGGCCGACGATGATCCGGCCGAGCTCGGTCACGCGGTCGTCGGCGGTCAGATGCGCGAGCTGGTGGGCCACGCGAGACGCATCGCGAACACGAACGTGAGTGTCTTCATCACCGGCGAGAGCGGCACGGGCAAGGAGATTCTCGCCCGCGCGATCCACAACTTCTCCGACCGCGCCGCCAAGCCGTTCATCCCCTTCAACTGCACCGCCGTGCCGCGCGAGATGCTCGACGGCCAGCTGTTCGGCCATCGCCGCGGCTCGTTTACGGGCGCCGACCGCGACCATCCCGGCATGATCGGCGCCGCGCGCGACGGCACGCTGTTCCTCGACGAGATTGGCGAGCTCGGCGTCGACCTCCAGCCCAAACTGCTGCGGTTTCTCGAATCGAGCGAGATCTGCCCGATCGGCGAATCGACGCCCTTCACCGTCAACGTCCGCGTGGTGGCCGCGACCAACTCGAACATCGAACAGTTGGTCAAGGACGGCCGGTTCCGCGAAGATCTCTTCTACCGGCTGAACGTGATCCGGCTGCGCCTGCCGCCGCTGCGCGAGCGCCGCGACGAGATTCCCGCGCTGGTCCGGCACTTCGTGGCGCAGTCGGCCGCGGAATTCAAAAAGGGCGATGTCCGCGTGTCCGAGGAAATCATGGAGCACCTGCTCCTGTGCCGGTGGTCGGGCAACGTGCGGCAGCTGCAGAACGAAGTGCGGCGCATGGTGGCCCTCGCCGAGCTCAACGCGGTGCTCACGCCCGCCGACCTGTCCGAAGAGGTCTTCAACACGAGGCCGGCGCCGAGGCCGAGCCACGGCGAGCACGAAGTCGTCGTGGGCCTGAAGGACAAGCTGCTGCCCACGGTCTCAAGAATCGAGCGGGAAATGATCCGCCTGGCGCTGCGCGATCACCACAGCAACCTCGACGCCGCCGCCCGCGTCCTCGGCATCTCGCGCAAAGGCCTCTACCTCAAACGCCAGCGCCTCGGTTTGTAGCGCCGCGCCGCCGACGCTTCCGCTTGACTTTCCTGTGGCGGTGCGCCATTTTCGTCTCTGAGCCCGATTGTAGGAACTCCATGCATTACGTCGGAACGTTTACAGAACACGCGCTCGCCGCGAATCCCGCGTACCAGGACCACAGCCAGGGATACGTCGAGGCCGCGCTCGTCGACCATTCGTCCGGCTCGGTCCACACCGGCCTCGGCATCGCGCAGATGGCAGCCGGCGGGACGCTGTCGCCGCACGTCCACTCGTACGAAGAGGGCTTCTACATCCTGTCGGGACAGGCGGTCGTCTGCATCAACGATCAGACGTACCGCGTGGGACCCGGCGACTACGGCTGCCTCAAGGTGGGCACGCCCCACGCGTGGCGGCAGGCCGGATCGGCGCCGGCGCGCTGGCTGCAGCACGCCGCGCCGCAGCCCAAGCCGCGCGGCATGGAGCGCGACACCTTCTTCGTGAAGAACGGACGAATCCCCAAGGAAGGAGCGCCGCTCGACCCGAACGATCCGAAGGGAAATCTTCTGGGCCATTTCGACGTCGGCCAGATTCCGCCTGGCGAGGAAGGACGCATGGTATCGGGCGGCCTGAAAGGCGTCTTCCTGAAATGGCTCATCGACGAGAAATTCGGCGCCGTGCACCACCGCATGTTGTTCATCGAGTATCTGCCCGGCGTCGGCATCGGCCTGCACGACCACACCTACGAAGAGGCGTACTTCATCCTGAGCGGCGAGGTCGAGGGCGTCATGGATGGCAAACGGTATCTCGCGAAGGCCGGCGACGTCATGTGGACGGGCACCGGCTGCGTGCACGCGTTCAAGAATATCGGCCACGAGCCGGTCCGGTGGCTTGAAACCTTCTCGCCTCAGCCGCCGAGAGAGAACGTCTTCCGCTTCATGGCGGAGTGGGAACAAAAAGCCAAAGAGCTCGAGGGCTAGCCGCATGGCCGGGCGGACGCTGATTCGCGGCGGATACGTCCTGACACTCGACCCGCAGATCGGCGACCTCCCCGGCGGTGACATCCTCATCGAGAACGGCAAGATCGCCGCAATCGCGCGCGCGATTGATGTCGCCGGCGCCGACATCATCGACGCGACCAACCGCATCGTGCTGCCCGGCTTCGTCGACACGCACCGGCACACCTGGCAGACGCCCGTCCGCGCTGTGCTGCCTAGCTGCACGCTCGACGAGTACTTCGCGTCGATGCTCGGCAACATCGGCACGCACTACCGCGCCGAGGACGTCTACGCCGCCAACCTCGTCGGCGCGCTCGAGGCGCTCAACGCCGGCATCACGACGCTCCTCGACTGGTCGCACGTCAACAACACGCCGGATCACGCGGACGAAGCGATCCGAGGGCTGACCGATTCCGGCATCCGCGCCGTCTACGCGCACGGCGTCCCGGTCGGCGGCCAGTGGTGGCACCTGAGCCCGCACAACCACCCCGAAGACATCCGCCGCCTGCGCACGCGCTATTTCTCCTCGGAGAATCAGCTCCTGACGCTCGCCCTCGCGGCGCGGGCGCCCGGCAACACGACGCCGGAAGTCGCCAGGCACGACTGGCGGCTCGCGCGCGAGGTCGGCGCGCGGATCAGCGTCCACGTCGGCATGCGGCTGACCGGCGTGCACGTCAATCACGTCCTGAATCTCCAGCAGCTCGGGCTCATGGGCCCCGACACCACGTACATCCACTGCAGCGACTCGACGGACGAGGAGCTGGACCTGATCGCCAAAACCGGCGGATCCGCGTCGCTGGCGCCCTTCGTCGAGATGCTGATGGGCCACGGCGTGCCGCCGACCGGCAGGCTCCTCGCGCGCGGTGTCCGGCCGTCGCTGAGCGTGGACGTCGTCTCGAGCGCGCCGGGGGACATGTTCACGCAAATGCGCACCGCACTCGTGCAGGAGCGGATCCTCTCGTTTACCCACACGCCCGACATCGCGTTCGCGCCGGCGCTGACGGAGCGCGACGTGCTCGAGTTCGCGACGATTGACGGCGCGCGCGCCTGCGCGCTCGATCACAAGATCGGCACCCTCACGCCGGGCAAGCAGGCGGACATCATCCTGATTCGGACCGACCAGGTGAACGTCGCGCCGCTGATCGATCCGGTGGCGACGGTCGTCACCTGCGCCGATACGTCGAATGTCGATTCGGTGTTCGTCGCCGGCCGCGCGATCAAGCGCCATGGACAATTGGTGAACGTCGACATGCCGAAGATGGTTCGTCTGGTCGAGACCGCCCGCGACTATCTGCTCGGCAAGTCGGGTCTCCTGCCCGACTGGCTTAACAGCCCGTGGTGAAAGTCTGGCTGCATTCGGGGCCCCCAACGCGGCTGCCGCGTTGGGGACCCCGTTCGACGCGCGACGCATCCCCGCTCCACCCCAACGCGGCTGCCGCGTTGGGGGCCCCGGCGCTGGCTGCGTTGCTCCTCCGTCAAATACTGCCGGTATTCTCGGTCGTCGCGCCTTGCCAGCCGGGGTCCCTGGCGCGGCAGCCGCGCTGGGGTGGTCGACGGGGCGCCTCGCCCGTCTCGGTGCGACGCCAGACTTTCACCACGGGCTGTGAAGCATTGACAGTCGCGATCCTGCTGATCCTCGGGATCCAGGCCGCAAGCGCGGCACACTGGCCGCCGGGCGCGGTGATTCGCGTGTGGATCGATCCCGCCGGCGCGCCCGCGGGCGGCGAGATGCTGGTCGAGCGCGCCATGAAGACATGGACCAACGCCGCGCAGGATCACTTCACGCTCGAGAGAACCGCCAGGAAGGACGACGCAGGTGTGCGCGTCCACTTCTTCACGAGAGATTGGCGCTACGGCATGACGCAGACGCATCCGGATCCACAGACCGGTCTGATCACGGACGCGGACGTGGTGGTCGCCGCGAACGCGGAGGGCGACGCGCTGGATCGCCGCATCGTGATCTATCTCACGGCCCTGCACGAGCTCGGCCACGCGCTGGGCCTGTCGCACAGCGCCGACATCAACGACATCATGTACTTGTTCCGGGTGGAAGGCGACGGCGAGCGCTTCTTCGGAGCCTACCGAAAACGCCTCCGCTCGGCCGACGATATCGGCTCGACGCGCGCGACCGGACTGTCAACGGAAGACGTGAGGCTGCTCAGAAGCCTGTACGAATGGTAAAATTATTACCATGATTACTACCATCGACTCCGCCGGGCGGCTCGTCATCCCGAAAGACGTCCGCCGGCAGGCGGGGCTCGAACCGGGCATGCCGCTCGAGGTGCGCCTTCACGAAGGCCGCATCGAAATCGAGCCGGCATCCCTCAAGGTCAGGCTCGAGCGGCGCGGACGCTTCGTGGTCGCGGTCCCCGAGACCGTCGTGCCGCCACTGACGTCGCAGATCGTGGACGCCACGCGTCGCCGACTGCGCCGCGAGCGCTCGGGCGACTGAGTCGTGGCGCGCGCGTTTCTTCCCGACACGAGCTGCATGGTGCCGGCGGTGTGCACCTGGCACGAGCATCACCTCCGCGCCCTCGAAGCCCTCGACGGCCGCCGAGGCCGGAGGGAGCGCATGATCGTCGCGGCGGCGGCGCTGATCGAAGCGTATTCGGTGCTCACTCGGCTCCCTGCGCCCCACCGCATCGCGCCGGCCGACGCGCTCAGTCTTCTGGACGCAAATTTCGTCCGCGGCGTCACCGTCGTCGCCTTGAGTGCGACAAGGTATCGAGCGCTTCTGCGCCTGGCGCCTGGCGAAGACGTGTCCGGGAGTCGCATCTACGACGCCGTCATCGCCGCCTGCGCTCGAAGAGCCCGGGCGCGAACCTTGCTGACCTTCAATACGTCCCATTTCGCGCCATTCGCCGGAGCCGACCTCGACATCGTGACGCCGGCTTGACGGCTGTTCTCCCGCCGCGCTCCGCCGCGATTGTAAGGTTTCCCGAACGGCCGGGATACATATCCACCGTGACACTTGCGCCGACTTCGCTGCCCCCCGCTGGCGCGCTGCAGCGCCTCGGCGTCGCTCCCCGCTGACCGGGTCGCACGTCCCGACTCGCAATTGCCGCGGCCCAGAACCCGCTCGACAACAACACCTAGACGACGGCCAGGGACGCTGGCGTGTCGATCACTCCAGTTGGTAGAATCCTCGGGAATGTTACTCAATTCGAGGGGACGATCCAGTCGGTTTTTCTTTTCGGCGCTCCTCGTCATCTGTGGCAGTCCGCTCGATTCGCTCGCAGCCAAGGATCTGCCCCTGCGGATGGTCATCGGGACACATGTGGTGTGTCGCGCGCGGCCGGCGCGTTCGGCGGCGGCGACGCATGCGTTTCGGCTCGGCGATATCGTGCTCGCCGCAAAGGAAACGCACGCAGATGGAGCGACGTGGTACTTCGATCCAAACGACGTCACCTCGCGTTCCACCTGCTGGCTGTACGGTTCTATGACGACGGCATTCGAGCGCTCGGATCCGGCGCCAGCATTGCTGGCGATGGTCGACCACTTGCTGCAGCGTAAGGACCATGTCACGTTCGAAGAGTACGTCGAAGCCGACAACTTACTGACCAGCGACCGTTCCTATTCCCATTCAGCGAGCACCTACGCCCAGACCGTTGTGGCGTCCGGTCTGCTCCAGTTCTGGCGGCTGAGTCTCATCGACCGCGCCGTGGCGGGCAGGGACGCAGGCAGAGATGCGGTCGCCAGCAATCCGTTGAAGGCAGCCTGGATGGCGTCGCATCGAGACCTTGTCCGTTACTTCGAACCTGGTGCCCGCTGGTACTTGGGAGCCGAACCGTACTGGGACGTCTACGAACGGTTCAAGGACGCAACCTGGGCTGACGAGCTCGCATGGACTGCCGCGCAGCATACGCGTCCGACCGACGAATGCTATTCGGACTGTGTTCTGCAGGTAAGAATCATCGATGGCCCGCTGCAGTACTGGACGCGACTACCGAACGGACGCGCGATCGCAATCGCGCTAGAGCGCGCGACCTCGATGGCGAAGTACGCGGCAGAAATGGCATGTTATGGCCGCGACGCTGCGCGCGCGGAGCGCGAATCGCAGTCTCCGGTGCCGCGCCCGCTCCTCGAGCAGATTCGGAACAGCCTGGCGAATGTGACGGCACCCGAAAAATCCGCTCTGCTTGGATACTTGAACGACGCGGAGCGTAAGTGCTCCGCGCCGCGTTAGCCCGACTAGTCGCTCCGGCGTGCGGCCGTCCCCTGTTATGATTCGCGATCGAAGGATCTGGCCATGACTCGAAAACTCGCGCTTGTCGCCGTGGTGCTCGTCGTCGGGCTGGCAGCCGTCTTTGCCCAGACGCTGCCGCAGGGCGTCCTGAAGATGTCTTCCATGGGCGGCATCACGGAATACGACTTTCCAAACGGCCTGAAAGTCCTCCTGTACCCGGATGCGGCGGAGCCGAAGATCACCGTGAACATGACGTACCTCGTGGGGTCGCGCCACGAAGGCTATGGCGAGAGCGGCATGGCGCACCTGCTGGAGCACATGAATTTCATCGAGACGACCAGCGGCCGGAAGATCAAGGACGAGCTCGTGGCGCGCGGCGCGAGCTGGAACGGCACGACCTCCGACGACAGGACGAATTACTACGAGACCTTTACCGCGACCGACAACAACCTCACGTGGGCGCTCGGCCTGGAGACCGATCGCATGGTGAATGTGAAATTCACCAAGCCGATTCTGGACACCGAGATGACCGTGGTGCGCAACGAGTTCGAGCGTGGGGAGAACAATCCGGCCTCGGTCTTGAGCGAGCGCGTGGCGGCGACGGCGTACCTGTGGCACAACTACGGCAAATCGACGATCGGCTCCAAGGAAGACATCGAGAAGGTACCGGTGGACCGGCTGGCGGCGTTCTACAAGAAGTTCTACCAGCCGGATGACGCGGTGCTGGTGATCACGGGGCGGATCGACGAAGCGAAGACGCTGCAGATGGTCGCCGAGTCGATGGGCAGGCTCCCCCGCCCGGCGCGCACGCTCGAGCAGACCTACACGGTGGAGCCGCCGCAGGACGGCGAGCGGTCTGTGACTCTGCGACGGGTCGGACAGGGGCAGAACCTGATCGTGGCGTACCACGCCGTCGCCGCCGGCCACCCGGACGCGGCGGCGCTCCAGGTGCTGTCGGGCGTGATGAACGGCGGCGGCCGCGGTGGCCGTGGCGGCGGCGGCCGCCCGGATGGCCGGTTGGCCAAGGCGCTCGTGGATACCAAGCTGGCGCAGTCGGCCAACATGGGATTCCAGCAGCTCCACGATCCGGGGCTGGTGCAGGTGTCCGCCACGTTGACCAAGGACCAGTCGCTCGACGCGGCGCGCGACGCCATCTACAAGGCGCTCGACGATGTCGTGAAGAATCCGCCCACGCCGGATGAGATCGAGCGCGTCAAGAGCCAGTTGTTGCGAGGGCTCGAGAACAATTTGTCGAACACGCAGGCAATCGCCACCGGCGCGCTGAATGCCGCGATCGCGCAAGGCGATTGGCGCCTGATGTTCCTCCAGCACGACCTGCTGGCGGACGTCAAGCCGCCGGATCTGGTGCGCGTCGCGAAGGAGTACCTCAAACCGTCCAACCGGACAGTGGGCTACTACATCCCCGACATGAACCCGGACCGCACCGTGGTGCCCTCCAGGCCGGACCTCGTCGGCACGCTGAGCAATTACAAGAGCACCGTCGCGGTCGTCCGTGGGGAATCGTTCGATCCGACGCTCGCGAACATCGACAGCCGCGTCGTACGCGCCCGTCTGCCCAACGGCATGAGGGTGGCGGTCCTGTCCAAGAAGACCGCCAACAACATCGTGACGGCTGCCATCGATCTGCGGTTTGGCGACGCGACGACCCTCGTGAACCAGCGAGAAGCGGCGTCGTTTGCTGGAAGCCTGTTGATGGCTGGCACCAAGCGGCACACACGCCAGCAGCTCCAGGAGGAGTTCCGGAAGCTGAACGCGCAAGTCAATGTCGCGGGCGGCGGAGGTGGCGGAGGCGGCCGCGGTGGTGGTGGTGGTGGTGGTGGTGGCGGCGGCGGAATGTCGACCGCCACGGCCAGCATTTCGGCGCCGGCGGAGAATTTTCTGGCGGCGGTTCGACTGGCGGTCGAGATCCTGAAGGAGCCGGCTTATCCGCAGGACGAATTCGATCGGATCAAGACGCAGCGCGTGAAAGCACTGGAGGCGGTTCCAACCGAGCCGACCCAGCTCGCGACGGAGCGGCTGAACCGGTACCTGAGTCCTTTCACGAAGCGCGACGCGCAGTACGCGCCGACTCGGGAAGAGCAACTGCCGCAAGTCCAGAACGTGAAGCTCGACGAGGCCAGGACGTTCCACGACCAGTTCTATGGCGCCAACTACGGCGTGTTCGCGGTGGTGGGACCGGTGTCGCCAGCCGACGTGCAGCAAGCCGCGAGCGAGCTGCTTGGCGCCTGGAATACCGCCAAGGCGTACAAACCGCTCATCACGCCGTTCAAGAAGATGGCGCCGATCAACGAGAAGATCGAGACGCCCGACAAGGCCAACGCCCAGTTCCTGGCGGGCGAGCGGTTCCAGATGTCGCAGAACGATCCCGACTATCCGGCGATCGTCCTGGCGAGCTACATGTTCGGCGAGCCGATCACCTCGCGCATCTCCGATCGCATTCGAAACCGCGAAGGGCTGAGTTACGGAGCGAACGCGCGCATCACGGTGCCCGCGGAGGGCGACTCGGCGCAGCTGGCGGGAACCGTGAGCCTCAACCCGGGGGTCGGCCCCAAAGTCGAATCCAGCTTCATCGACGAGCTGAAGAACGTGTACCAGGACGGCTTCACGGCGGCGGAAGTGGCTCAAGCCAAGAAGGCCTACCAGGAGTCCCGGATGGTCGGCCGTTCGACGGACGGCGCGCTGCTCAATCTGATCGCGTCGCACGAGCAATTGGACCGGCCGTTCACATGGGACGGGGACGTGGAACGCAGGATCCAGGCGCTGACCGTGGATCAGATCAACGCCGCGTTCCGGAAGCACATCGATCCTGCGGCCTTGTCCATCGTGAAGGCAGGAGATTTCAAGGCGGCAGGAGTGTTTCGATAACTCCGCGCTGCTTCTGGTGGAAGGCCCGACACGACCGGATCTCGGCGTTGACCGCTACCCGACCCAGCGCGTCACCGGCTTCGTCAGAAATTCCTCGAGGGCGACTCCCTCGCCGCCAACCAGGAGCTGACGCGTGGGACGAAACGCGGCGCGGAACGCGTCCAGTCCCGGGAACCAGTCGCGGCGGCGACCGCTCTTGACTTCAATGGCCGTCACGGTACGGCCCGTACGGACGATGAAGTCGACCTCGCGGCTGCGCTCGCGCCAATAGAACAGCTCACATTCCCCTGCCGCGGCGGCGTTGGCCAGGTGCGCGCCGACGGCGGATTCGACCAGCCGCCCGTAGTATTCGGGATCCCGGCGAATCTCGCTCGGGGTCTTCCCCGCCTGCGCCGTCATGAGCGCGGTGTTGAGCACCTGCAGCTTCGGGCTCGAGCCGCGCTGGCGAACCTCGGACCCGGCGAATTTCTGCAGACCGGTCACCATGCCCGCGCCGGCCAGCAGCTCCAGGTAGTGCGCCAGCGTCGTCGTGTTGCCGGCGTCCTGCAGCTGGCCGAGCATTTTCTGGTAGGACAGAATCTGTCCTGAGTAGCGGCAGGCGAGGTCGAACAGCCGCCGCAGCAGCGCGGGCTTGTCGACGCGCGTCAGCAGCAGCACGTCACGGGAGATGGTCGTCTCGATGAGCGAGTCCTTGATGTAGCGCGCCCAACGCCCCGGATCTTTGATGAGCGGCGCGGCGCCGGGATATCCGCCGAAGCAGAGGTAGTCGTTGAGCGACCAGCGAAACGCCGCGTGCATCTCCGCGAAGGACCAGTGCGACAGACGGAGCAGCTCGAACCGGCCGGCGAGGCTCTCGGTCAGACCGCGCTGAATCAGGAGCGGCGCCGATCCCAGCAGCACCACCTTCAGCCGCACGCCTCGTGCGGTGTCCTCGTCCCACAAGCGCTTGACCGTCTCCGACCAGTTGGGGACCTTCTGAATCTCGTCGAGCGCGAGGACGGCACCGGTCCGGCCGGCGGTGCGGGCCGCCAGACGCGCGGCGTCCCAGAGCGGCGCAATCCAGTCGCGACCGCGGAGCGTCGGCTCGTCGGCCGACGCCGACTGCACGGGAAGACGGGCCCCGTCCAGCACCTGGCGAACCAGGGTCGTCTTGCCGACCTGCCGCGGTCCGGCGACCACCTGGATGAAACGGCGGGGCTCGGCGAGTCGCGCGGCGAGCGTTCGGGCGTGGGAGCGTGTAAAGGGGCTTAACATTTTACTCAGTATCTTGAGTAATTTTACTCAATACATTGAGTTGATCGCAACCCGCCATCCGGCCCGGCCGATCGCACCGCCGGGACGCCGGTCGAAACGTGCCGCCGGCGCCAAGTACGGGCCCTCAACCAAGGTCAGAGCTACAATCCGCCCCATGCACGGTCTGATGATGGACTTCCCGCTCACGCTGGCAGCCATCTTCCGCCACGCCGAGCGGGTGTTCCCCCGCCGCGCCATCGTGACGCGCCGTGCGGACCGATCGATCCATCGCCACACGTACGCCGATTTCGCCGGGCGCGCGCGCCGTCTCGCCAGTGCCCTTCAGAACCTCGGCATTCGTCCCGGCGACCGGGTCGCCACGCTCGGCTGGAACCATTACCAGCATCTGGAGGCGTACTTCGGCATCCCGCTGATGGGCGGCGTGCTGCACACGTTGAACCTCCGGCTTCACCCCGACGAGCTGGCGTTCATCGTCAACGACGCGGACGACAAGGCCGTGCTCGTCGATCGCACGCTGCTGTCGCTGTGGGAAAAGGTCGCGCCCAAGACGCGTGTGCGTCATGTCATCGTGGTCGGCGCGGATGGAGAACCCGAAAAGAATCGGCGCGAATACGAATCACTGCTGCGGGACCGGGAGCCGCTGGGTGATCGTCCGGATCCGGATGAGCGCGCCGCCGCTGCCATGTGTTATACGACCGGCACCACCGGCAAGCCTAAGGGCGTGCTCTACTCGCACCGCGCCCTCGTGCTCCACACGTTCGCCATCTCGCTTTCAAGCGGCATCGGGATCGCCGAGCACGACGTCGTGATGCCGGTGGTCCCGATGTTTCACGCCAACGCGTGGGGACTGCCCTACGCGGCGGCGATGCAGGGCGCCGCGCTCGTCCTGCCGGGTCCGCACCTCGATCCAGCGAGCCTTGTCGATCTGGTCGAACGCGAGCGCGTCACGATTACCGCGGGCGTCCCGACCATCTGGATGGGCGTGCTGCAGCTTCTGGACGAAAATCCCGGCGCGCACGATCTGACCGCGCTCCGCGCCATGCTCGTCGGCGGATCCGCGATCCCGCAGGCGATGATCGAGGCGTTCGAAAAGCGCCACGGCCTCCGGGTTGTCCACGCATGGGGCATGACCGAGACGACGCCGTTCGGGATCGCGTCGCACGTGCCGCACGATCTCAAGGACGCGCCCGATGAAGTGAAGTACCGACAGAAGGCGAAACAAGGGCGGCCGTCGCCTTTCGTCGAAATCCGCGCCCGCAACGAGAACGGCCTCATTCCGTGGGACGGGACGACGATGGGCGAGCTGGAGGTGCGGGGGCCGTGGGTCGCGTCGGCGTACTACAACCGCGACGACTGCGGCGACCGCTTCACCGGCGACGGCTGGTTCAAGACCGGCGACATCGTCACCATCGACGAGCGCGCGACGATGAGCATCCAGGATCGGTCGAAGGATCTCATCAAGTCTGGCGGCGAGTGGATCAGCTCCGTGGCGCTCGAGTCCGCGCTCATGGGACATCCGGCGGTCGCCGAAGCCGCGGTCATTCCGGTCGCGTCGTTGAAGTGGACCGAGCGTCCGCTCGCGGCGGTCGTGCTCAAGTCGGGCGCATCGGTGTCGCCCGACGATCTGCGCGCGTTTCTGGCGCCGCACTTTCCGAAGTTCTGGCTGCCCGACGCCTTCGAGTTCATCGACGCCATCCCGCGCACGTCGGCCGGCAAGTTCCAGAAGTCCGCGCTGCGGTCGCGCTTCAAGGACTATCAGGTCGCCTGACCCGGGATTCTTGGGATTGCCCTGCGGGATCGCGGGAACTTTCTCGCCCGCCAAACTGAATACGAGATGCAGGCGTCCAAGCGGGCATCTGATGGCTGATCGTTCACCTCAGTCCGACGACACCTTGATCGCGCGAATCGCCGGCGGCGATCGGGACGCATTCGGCCTGCTGTATCGCCGACGCCGAGCTGAGGTGTATCGCTACGCGGTGCATATGTGCGGCTCGCAGGTGCTGGCGGAGGACGTCGTCCAGGACGTGTTCGTCGCGGTCATCGAAGGCGCCTCGCGCTATCGCCGAGATCGATC
Source organism: Acidobacteriota bacterium (assembly GCA_023265175.1). Classification (GTDB taxonomy): domain Bacteria; phylum Acidobacteriota; class Vicinamibacteria; order Vicinamibacterales; family CAVVIG01; genus JAHFUI01. Next base: position 10,205 of record JAHFUI010000052.1, on the reverse strand, counting down.
GGGGGTCGTGCCCTGGTTGCTCGGCATCGCCCGCAATCATGTCCGGCGCTCGCGGGATCTGCGCCCTCTGCTTCCGCTGCCGGACGACGAAACCGAGGCGGCGCGGAATCTGGCGGTCGAGACGGACCCGGTCGTCGAACTCACACGGCAGCGGCACACAGCGGCCCTTCGCCGCGCGCTCCTCGAGCTGCCGGCGCGGTACCGCGAGGCGATCGTGTTGTGCGACCTGCAGGAATTGAGCTACGAGGACGCCGCCAGAGTCATCGGACGCGCGATAGGCACCGTGCGGTCGCGGCTCCATCGAGGGCGCGCGCTGCTGGCTCGTGAGCTGCGCGGCGCGAAGAACCACGGGATAGGCCGGATACCGGCGGTGAGGTGGCTGTGATGACGAATCACCGAAATGAGATGCCCCTCGATGATGCACTCCGAAGGCTGCGGGACGAAACAGAGGTGCCGCGGCTCGATCCCAAGCGAGAAGAGTCGCTGCTCGCGGCATTCGATGCGCACTGGGCGCGACCCCGCCGCCGACGTGCCGGTCGCCTGGCGTGGATGATCGCCACGGCCGCGTCGATCCTGATCGCGATCACGCTCGATTGGCTCGTCGTCAGAAATGCGCCGCAACACGCCCACGCGACACCGGATCCGGTTGTGGACACGGCGGAGTTCGTGCGGTGGCCGGGCGCGGACGCGCTGCCGCCGTTCGAGAGCGGCGAACTGGTGCGCGTCGATCTTCCGGTTTCCGCGCTGCCAGCACTGGGACTCTGGCCATCCCAGTCGGCGGGCAGCCCTGGCAGTGTCGTGCAGGCAGATGTCGTCGTCGGGCAGGACGGCTTCGCGCGAGCCGTTCGATTGGTTCAGTAGCCGGACCAGGAGTGCATATGAAGAAGATCATCATCGTCTGCTCGGCGCTCGCGCTGAGCCCCGTCGTTACCATCCACGCGCAACAACGATCATCCTTGCCCAATCTTGCGCCGCGAGTTTATGAACGCTTGAACTGGACGACGCCGCTCGAGGGCAAGGTGGTGATCGGTCAGCCTTACTCGGCCGAGGTCGTCTCTGAAACCGTCCAGACACTTGCCGATGGCAACCGGATCGTGCAGCGCACCACGGGTCGCGTCTACCGCGACGGCCAGGGCCGCGTGCGTCGCGAGGAAGATCGGCCCGCCGGCCCTCCATCGATTTCCATTTTCGACGCCACGAACCGCGTGACGTACACGCTCGATTCGGCCAGTCGCGTCGCACGGGAAACACCGAACGTCTCGTTGGTACTCTCGCAGTTGGGTTTTAACTTACAGAGGGCGAACGTCGACGCCGCGAAGCTGTCTCTGAACGGCGTAGTCGGAGGCGTGGCCCGTGGGCCAGGCGGGCGCGGCTTTATCATCCAAGCTGGACGAACAGAGACCGAGGAGAAGCTACCCGATCAAGTGATCGAAGGCGTGCTCGCCTCGGGCATCCGCAGGACTACGACGTTCGCGAAAGGCGCCATCGGCAACGAGCAGCCGATCAAGATCGCATCGGAGGAATGGACGTCGCCGGACCTTCAAGTTCTCGTGTTGACCGATCACACCGACCCGCGGACCGGCCGCTCGACGTACCGGCTCCTCAGGATCAATCGCACCGAACCCGACCCGTCATTGTTTCAGGTGCCACCCGACTACACCGTTCAGCGAGGCGCGGGACCGGGCGGACGCGGCGCCGGTCCTGGCCTCGCGCCCGGCCGCAGCGGCCGTTAGCCAGCGCTCGTGTCATTTTCGCAGCGAGGCGGCGGAATTGTTGTCTCGGGGGTGGCTTTACTCTTATACTATGGTTTTGAATAATCAAAATCAGCAGCCCTTGCCTACGAAAATCACGTCTGGATCGCTGAACGGCTGGCGGCTCCAGTCGACCAACCTGAGTCTCCCGGAAGTCCACGGATCCATTACGGTGCCGGTCAATGCCGGCTTTTGGCGCAAGATGTTCGCGTTTGCCGGCCCTGGGTATCTGGTAGCCGTCGGCTACATGGACCCTGGGAATTGGGCAACTGACCTGCAGGGCGGCGCACAGTACGGCTACACGCTGCTCAGCGTGATCATGATCTCCAATTTCATGGCGATCCTGCTGCAGGCGCTGGCCGCGCGGCTCGGCATCGCCAGCGGCCGCGATCTCGCGCAAGCGTGCCGCGATTCGTATTCGCGCCCGGCGACGATCGTCCTGTGGCTCCTTTGCGAGATCGCCATCGCGGCCTGCGATCTCGCCGAAGTCATTGGGGCCGCGATCGCGCTGAACCTGCTGTTCCGGCTTCCGCTCATCTGGGGCGTGTGCCTCACGGCGCTCGACGTGCTCATCGTGCTGTTCCTGCAGCATCGCGGCTTCCGCTATGTCGAAGCGCTCGTTGTCGCGTTGATCCTGCTGATCGCGGGATCGTTCGCCGTCGAGTTGTGGCTGTCGCAGCCCGACGCGCTGTCGGTGGCATCGGGCTTCATCCCACGCGCGCGGATTCTCGGCGACAGCCGCATGCTCTACGTCGCGATCGGGATTCTCGGCGCGACGGTGATGCCGCACAACCTGTACCTGCACTCCTCGATCGTGCAGACACGCAAGTACGGCGATACCGACGAAGACCGCCGGGAGGCGATCCGCTTCGCGTCGATCGATTCGGCCGTGGCCCTCATGTTTGCGCTGTTCATCAACGCCGCGATCCTCATGATGGCCGCCGCCACCTTCCACGGCAGCGGGCACCAGGATGTCGCGGAAATCGGCGATGCCTATCTATTGCTCTCACCGCTGCTCGGCACAACGCTCGCCAGCATGCTGTTCGCGGGCGCGCTGCTCTGCTCCGGCCAGAACGCGACGCTCACGGGCACGCTCGCCGGCCAGATCGTCATGGAAGGGTTCATCAACCTGCGCATCAGGCCGTGGCTGCGGCGGATCATCACGCGGCTGGTCGCCATCGTGCCCGCGATCATCGTCGTCGTCTTGTATGGTGAGCGTGGCACCACGCCGCTGATCGTCCTCAGCCAGGTGGTGCTCAGCCTGCAGTTGCCGTTCGCGGTCTTCCCTCTGGTGGCGTTTACCAGCGATCCGGAGAAAATGGGCGCGTTCGTCAACCCGCTATGGGTCAAGGTGCTGGCGTGGTCGGTCGCGGTTATCATCGCCCTGCTGAACGCGTGGCTGCTCTGGCAGATTTTCGCGGGTTGATCGCGGACGGCTGGGAGCTTTCAGGGTAAGAACATGTATAAGCGCATTCTCGTGGCGCTCGAGAACTCGGGCGCCGATCGCACCATCGTGACGCACGCCAGCGAGCTGGCGCGGATCACCGGCGCGGCGCTGCTGCTCGTCCACGTGGCCGACGGCTGGGCCGCACGCAACTTCGACGACCTGCAGCTTCGCGAGTCGGAGGAAATGAAGTCCGACCGCGCCTACCTCGAACGGCTCCGCGACGATCTCCGAGGCCGCGGCCTGACCGTCGACACCATGCTGGCCATGGGCGATCCTGCGACCGAGCTGATTCGGGTCGCCGAGGAACAGCGCGTGGATCTCATCGCGATGTCGACGCACGGCCACCGGTTCCTCGCGGATCTGCTCCATGGCACGACGGCCGACCGCGTCCGCCACCTCGTGAAGGTGCCGGTCCTGCTCCTGCGCGCGCAGTAACGCCCGGCTCCGGCCACTATGCCGGCTCAACTGACTCTACAACATAAAGTTCTTGTTTATGTTGCCGTCCTGCCGCGGATCTGATACAACTACTACGTGGTGCGAAGTAGCCGTCGCGCGCGGATCCCAGACGATTCGCCGGATCTCGGACACTATTCCGATCCGCCGTTGTTGGTGCTCGCGAGCCTCGCGGACGGACCCAAGCATGGCCACGCCATGATTCAGGATATTTTCGAGATGTGCGGGACGCGGCTCGGGCCCGGCACGCTCTACGGGGCGATCGCACGCCTCGAGCGGCAGCGGCTCATCGAACCTCTGGATCTGGAAGAACGTCGGCAGCCGTACCGAATCACCGCGGACGGCCGGCGGGTGCTCCGCGCGAAGCTCGCCACACTGCATCAATTCGCCCGGGCGGGACTTCGAAAGCTGGAGGCACGATGAACCCTCGCCTCGCGCGCTCGCTGACCCGGTTGTATCCGCGAGCGTGGCGCGACCGCTACGGCGAGGAGTTCGAGGCGTTCCTCGAGACCCATCCGTCGACGCTGCAGGCGGTCGGCGATGTCGTTGGCTCCGCATTCCACGCGCGAGTCTGTTTGCTGGATGCATTCACCATGGATTCACGTCAACGATCGCTGGTCATGATGACGTACGCATACCTCGCGGCCGCCGCGGGCGTGAACTTCTATTTTTCGGTCGACGACACTCCGCTGGCCGAGGCCATGCGCAGTCACGCCGCGCTGTCGATGTCGTTCCGTCTCGTGGCGAAGAGCTCGTTCCTCGCCTTTGCGACCGTCGTGGCGGTGGCGGTGCCGGTCGCGTTCCGCATGCTGCGCGTCGCATTCACGGAGCGCCGTTGGGATGTCGTGGGCCGGCTCGCTGTACCTCCGGCGGCAGCGCTGATCACAGTTGCGTGGATGGCCGCGGCGAGCATCTGGACCGGCACGCATTGGGTGCCGATGCCCTGGGACGTTGCCGGCGATTGGAACGCGCCCGCTGACTGGCCACCGCTCGGCGTCCGCTGGCCGCTCGGCGCCGTCACATTCGTCTTGTTGGTCGTGGGGCTCGTCGCAAGCGCGATCAGCGTGGCACAAGCTATTTCGCGCAGCGATCTCACGCGGCACCGGCCGCTGTGGCTCAAGATCACATCGGTCACGCTGGCTGGCTCGATTGTCCTGATGGCGCTCGGCGTCGTGGCGTGGGGCTGGTTCGCCGAGCGAGATGCGTCGGAGGGTTTTCACGCGCGAAACGGCGGCCTGTTCGTGAGCACGAGCTTCGCGTCCTGGACGGCGAGTTGCGCCGTTTTCGTCATGTCAGTCGTCATCGCACTCCGCGGGGCAGGCGCGGCGATCGCCGTGCAGGGTGGGTCGACACGTTCATGAGCGACTCGCTCGCGATCGAAACCCACGATCTCACCCGCGCCTTCGGTCCGCGCGTGGCGGTCGATCGGCTCGAGCTGCGCGTGCCGCGCGGAATGGTCTACGGGTTCCTCGGGCCCAACGGCGCCGGCAAGACGACCACGATCCGGCTGCTGCTCGGTCTCCTCCGCCCGAGCGCCGGCAGGGTGGTGATCCACGGCGAGCCGCTTACCGAAAAAGCGGCGCGACGTCTTAAGAGCCGTCGGAGCGCTGGTTGAGCCGTCTCTATATCCGCACCTCACCGGCCAAGAAAACCTCGACGTCACCCGCCGGCTGCTGGATCTTCCCTCGACCTCCGTGCACGACGCGCTGGATGTCTTCGAGTTGACGGCTGACGCCCGCCGCCTCGTGCGCACGTATTCCAGTGGGATGCGGCAGCGCCTCGGACTGGCGCTGGCGTGGCTCGGAAAGCCGACCTTGCTGCTATTGGATGAACCGGCCACATCGCTCGACCCGGCCGGCACGTGCTCGCTGCGCGGATTGTTGCGACGGCTGACACAGGATCGCGCCGTGACCGTTTTTCTCTCGAGCCATGTACTGAGCGAGATCGACCAGGTTGCCGACGGCGTCGGGATCATCCATCGCGGCCGTCTGCTGTTTCAGGGCGAGCTGTCGGCATTGAAGGCCCGCGGCCAAGGCACGCTCGAAGATATCTTTCTCGACCTCATCTCTTCGGCTGAAGGGGACACGGTGTGAGCGGCGTGTACGGCTCCGTCTCCGCCGAACTGCTGAAGCTGCGGCGCACGCTCGCGCTGCGGCTGGCGATCGGTGCGCCGTTCGCCGTCGTGTTGCTCAATTTCACGGTTTACACGCAGGGGCGGGACCAAACGACCGCGGGACAGAATCCGCTCGTCGGCTTTGCCCAGATCAATCTGACGATGTGGACGATCCTGGTGCTGCCGCTGTATGCGGCGCTCGCCGCCGCCCTGGTCGCGGCCGTTGAGCACCAGGGCGATCACTGGAAGCATCTCTTCGCATTGCCGGTGTCCCGTCGTTGGATCTTCGTCGCCAAGTGGATTGCGGCCGCCGGTCTCCTGCTCGTGAGCTCGCTCGTGCTGCCGGCGGCGGTGTGCGTGGCGGCGCAGCTCCTCCGCGCGATGAAACCCAATTGGCGCAGCGCATCGACGCCGGTCGCGCTGATGACGATCCGATCGCTGCAGTGTTTCTGTGCCGCGGGACTGCTCCTGTCGCTGCAGCTGTGGGTCAGCCTGCGGTGGCGAAGCTTCATCGCCGGCCCGGCCCTCGGGATCGTGGGCGTCCTCATCCTGCTGGGCGGCGTCGCGCGTGCAGGACTCGGCACCATCTTCGTGTACCTGTATCCCTGGGCCCTCCCGCCGGACGCGATGGCACGGATGATCGAGCCTCATCCCGATCGCGTGCTCGTCGCGGCGTGGGGTGTGATCGGCGGCGCCGCCGTCGCGGCGCTCGCCTGCTGGGATCTCTCCCGCCGCGAATTCACATAACAGCCCAACGTTCAGCTCTCACCACCAACCACCCGGCGCCCGAGCACCGGGCACCGGTCCAGCACTCTATGTTATAAAGCCCTTGATGCCTGACCGGCCCGGTCCCCCGGCACTCCACACCCACGCGATCGACGAGCTCCGCTTCATCCGCCAGACGATGGAGCGAGCGGGGGCGTTTACGGCGGTGCCGGGCTGGGGCGGCGTGCTGATGGGCGTGAGCGCGATCGCGACCGCCGCCGTCGCGGGCGTGCCGCGAAACGACGCGCGCTGGCTCGCCATCTGGATGGGCGACGCCGCACTGGCGGCGGTCATCGCGCTCGTGACCATGGCGCGCAAAGCGCGGGCATCGGGATCGCCGCTCGTGGCCCCTCCGGCGAGACGGTTCGCGCTCGCCTATCTGCCGCCGATGGCGGCTGGCGCGGTACTGACGGCGGTCTTCGCGCAACAGGGACTTGTGGAGAAGCTGCCCGGTTGCTGGCTGTTGCTCTACGGCGCGGCGCTCACGACAGGCGGCGCGTTCTCGGTTCGTGTCGTGCCGATCATGGGCGTGCTGTTCATGGCCTTCGGGATCGCGGCGTTCGCGTGTCCCGCCGCGTGGGGACATCTCTTCATGGCCGCCGGGTTCGGCGGCCTGCACATCGGGTTCGGTCTTCTGATTGCGAGGAAATACGGTGGGTAAACAGTCGTCAGTCGCCAGTCGTCAGTCGTCAGTCGCCAGTCGCCAGTCGTCAGTCGCCGGACGCCAGCCGGCGTCGGCGCGGCCCGCGCAGCCGAAAGCGCTGAATCTCGAACGACTCATTCACGAACGGCTGCGTCTCGGCATCGTCAGCGCGCTGGCGGTGAACGAGCGGCTGTCGTTCAACGACCTGAAGCGCTTGCTGGACACGACCGACGGAAACTTGAGCGTCCACGCCCGCAAGCTCGAGGAGGCGCAGTACGTCGCCTGCGACAAGTCGTTCGAGGGCCGGGTTCCGCGCACCGAATACCGTCTGACCGCCGCCGGCCGGCGCGCACTCGAAAAATACCTCACCCACATGGAAGCCTTGATCAAAGCCGTTCGAGATTGAACCCTGAACCGGACCCAACCATCTCCTCCCTCCCAGTGTCTACTGGTTGTGTGACCGATGGCGAGCTGGTGGCGCGCGCCCGCGACGGCGACCACGCCGCGTTCGGGGAGCTGGTGGATCGGCATCGCACCGCGGTCTATCGTGCCGCGCTGGCCGCCCTCAGCTCGCACGCTGACGCCGAAGATGCCGCGCAGGACGCGTTCGTGCTCGCCTGGCGCCGTCTCGGCAGCTTTCGCGGGGACGCCAGCTTCAAGACGTGGCTGTTGACGATCGCGTGGCATCAGGCCATCAACCGCCGGCGGAGCCTGGTGGGGTGGTGGCGGCGGACGGTGCAGGCTGATGCAGAGACGGTGGAAGCTGGAGTCCCGGCCCCGTACGTCGCCTCCGGCTCATCGCCGGCGCTCGGGGCAGGCTTTTGCCGGACTACTGGATTCGACCGGAGCTCAAATGAAACACCGGAGCAGCTCCTCGCCAAAGGCCGCTTGCGAAACGATATCCGTCGGGCGATTCGCGCGCTGTCGCCGAAACTGCGCGATGCGCTCCTGCTGGCGCAGAGCGGTGACTACAGCTACGAGGAGATCGGGGCGATGTTGAAGGCGCCGCTCGGCACCATCAAGTGGCGCGTCTCGGAGGCGCGGCGGGGAGTCAAGAAGGCGCTCCGCGAACGTGGGTATGACGATGTCGGATGAACAAGACGGTCGGGTGGGTCAGGTGGGTGGGATAGGCCCGGTTGATCCGGTCGAGACAGCGATCGATGACATCGCGCGACACATGACCGAGAGCGCGCCCGGCGCCGATTTCACCGCGCGCGTGCTCGCTCGCATCGACAGCAGCGACGATCGATCCTGGCAACGGCGGTGGGCGTGGGTGCTCTCGCCGATCGCTGTCGCCGCCGTGCTCATCTTCGCCGTCCTCATGCTTCGCGCGCCGTGGCGGTCGGCGCCGAAGGGGACGCCGTCCTCGGTGCCGTCCGTGGCGGTCGCGCAGCCGCCGCGTCCCGAGGTCCGACTCAAGCCTGACGCCACGCACACAGCGGACGGCACCAACGAGGTGGCGACCACCCGCGGCGCGCGGACCGGATCGCGATCGGTGGCGCGGTCGGGCAACGAGATCGCACGCGTAGGGCCTGCGGAAAGCGATCTCGCGCCGGCGCCGATCGACATCGAGCCGCTTGGCATCGAGGCGATGGGCTCGACCTCGCTCGCACCGCTGAGCGTCGACGCGATGGAATCGATCGACGTGCCGAGGTTGGATGTCCCACCGATCGAGGTGCCCACGATAGGAGAACAGTAGTTATACGTAGCTCCGGCCTCAGCCGGACCGAAGGGAGATTGCAATGATCGCTCGTTCTCTCGTATCGACCGTGATCGTCGCGGCGACTTGCGCCGGATCGGCGTGGGCGCAATCGAACGTCGCCGCGCCCGACCTGTTTCTCGCCGCCGCCGTCGAGCCACAAGCGCCGCAACTGGCGCCCGCACCGTCATCGCAAGCGCCGACGGCACCGCGAGCGCCGCGAGTTCCCACGCCTGCACCGCCTCAGGGAGAGAGCCCGCAGCCCCCACCCCCGCCGGCGGCGCCCCCCGCAGCGCCAACGAGCCCGAAACCACGTCCCGAGAACCAATCGACCAACGTCAGAGTCGATGTGACCATCACCGATGAACGCACCGGCTCAGCGCCGATCAAGAAGACGGTATCCATCGTGACGGGTGACGGGCTGAACGGCTCCGTACGCTCGCAGACCAACTTCTCTGGTCCCAACAACGGCGTCGCTCCATTCAACGTCGACGCCTTGCCGGTGATGATGGGCGACGGGAAGGTTCACACGCGGCTGACCGTGCAGTACGACGCGCCAATGGCGAACGCGCCGGCGCCCAATACCCAGGGCGGCGCGCCGGCGCCGATTCTGAGTCCTTTTGCGAACTTCGCGGGCGTCCGTGACAGCGTCGCGGTGATTCTCGAAAACGGCAAGCCGCTCGTCGTCGTTCAGTCGACCGATCCGGTCAGCGACCGCAAGGTGTCGGTCGAGGTGAAGGCGACCATTCTGAGATAACGCACGTCAGCGGCCGAGCTGCGTCTTCAACCAGGACACGATCATCGGCTCGAGCGCGGGGTTCTTCGCAAACATCGGGACCCCGTGCTCGGCGCCGCCGTACATCCTGAGCACCGATTTCGGGTTCGTCGACGCGGCCAACTCTGCCTTGATGCCGGCGGCGGCGGCTTTGTCGTCTTCGCTCGCCGCGCCGAAGACCGCGAGCGCCGGTGTCTTGCTGATGTAGGCGTTCGCCTCTTGGCTTGCGACGCCAGAGAGCACCATCAGCGTCTTGATCTCGGGATGACGCGCCGCCAGGTCAGACGATTGCGTGACGCCGCAGCTCGCGCCGCCGGCAGCCACGCGCGAAGTGTCCACGTCCTTTTGCGCGAGCAGGAACGCGTAGGCCGCTTCGACATCGCCAGGAAATTTCTGCGGGATGACGGTCCGGGCGATCTCCCCGAAGGGCAGCTTGTCGCCGCCGCTCTCGCCGAATCCACGAAAGTCGATCGTCAGCACATTGATGCCCGCGCTGGCCAAATCGTTCGCGAGCCCGTCCCACGCGTGGCGGTCCATGTTGCACTGGTGCAGCAGGAGG
>JAHFUI010000051.1 GCA_023265175.1 Acidobacteriota bacterium | reverse complement strand
ACCATCGCTGGTCGATCTGGTGCTTGATCGCGGCGCGACGCTTCTCGAGCACGGCGGCCTCTTCGTGGGCAGGGTTCGGCATGGGGCTCCTTTCTGACAGCATAATATACTGTCAGATTAAGCACAAACCCGCCCCTCGATCAACTTCCCTCACAATGGTGACGTGCGCCCGGGGCGATTCGCAGTATTGACTCGACTCATGATGTGTGCTAGCTTCCCGCGCACAACATCCAAATCAAGACGGGCGCCGCGCAGTAACACCAACAAGGCTTTCCGATCGTGCACATTTCCGGATCGGTTCTTCACGCGTAGCGCGTGGGTCGTCTCCGCCAGATGCGCCATGATCACGTAGTAGCTCGGCACCTTCCGGTGGTGCGGGTTTACCCGCGGAACGCCCGCTCGACCTGCAGCCCCGTCGAGACCACCACGCCTCAACATTCACGGTCACCGTGCGGCGACGTCGTTGTGTCTTCAAGTCGGAGTGATCTATGTTGGCCGGCTGATAGTCTTTGGGCGGTTGAGCCCGTAAATACAGTGAGGATGGTGACCCAGGTCCGGGTCAGAAATGGCGGATCGTGGAAGTAGGAGGATTGAATGAAGCGCATCCTGAGGGAGTGCTCGATTGGCGCGCTGATGCTTCTCCTAATCAGTGCCGGCGCCTGGGCGCAGGGAACCGCCGCGGTCAGCGGTACGGTGAGCGATCCGGGGGGCGGCGTCTTGCCCGGGGCCACCGTCGCCGTGACGCAGACCGACACGGGGCTCACGCGAGATGTCGTGACCGATAGGACCGGGTCCTACCTGCTGTCGAACCTGCCCGTGGGTCCGTATCGGTTGGAGGTGTCGCTGGCGGGGTTTCGCACGTTCGTCCAGACCGGCATCGTGCTCCAGGTCGGCCAATCTCCGGTCATCAATATGGCCCTGACGCTCGGTGAGCTCCAGGAGACGGTCACGGTGGAGGGGGCCACGCCGCTGCTCGAATTCCGCAACACGGCCATCGGGCGGGTTATCGACAACAAGGAGGTCGAGGCGCTGCCGCTCGAAGGTCGCAACGCCACCCAGCTCATCGTGCTGGCGGGTGCGGCGGTCGACCAGGGGCCGCCGACGAGCCGCAGCATGACGACCAGCCGCGGGATTGCCATCGCCGGCGGCCAGGCGTTCGGCGTCGCGTATCTGCTCGACGGGGCGATGCACAATAATGTGTTCGACGGCTTCAACATGCCGCTGCCGTTCCCCGACGCGCTGCAGGAATTCCGGGTGGAGACGAGCACGCAGAACGCGCAGAACGGCCTGCACGCCGCCGGCACGGTCAGCGTCGTGACGAAGGCGGGCACGAACCTGTTCCACGGCGATCTCTTCGAGTTCGCCCGCCACCACCGCTTCAACGCGACCTCCCCGTTCGCGGCGGTCAATCCGGCCACCGGCGAGCGGGCGAACGACGGTCTGGTGCGCAACCAGTTTGGGGGAACGCTGGGAGGACCGATTGCGGAGAATCGGCTCTTCTTCTTTGGCGCGTATCAAGGAACCGTCGCGACCCAGACGCCCGCCGACATCATCACGTTCGTGCCGACGGCCGCCATGTTGGCGGGCGATTTCACGCAGATCGCCTCGGCGGCGTGTCGGACCCAGGGGAACCTCACGCTGCGCGCGCCGTTTGTCAACAACCGCATCGCTCCGGCGCTGCTCAGCCCGGCGGCGGTCAAGATGGCGCAGCTGCTGCCGTCGACCGATGATCCTTGCGGCCGTATCGCGTATTCGCGTCAGACCAAGCCGAGAGAGGGGCAGACGATCGGCAAGATCGACTGGCAGATCACCAAGAGCCAGTCGCTGTTCGCCCGTTACATGCTGACGACTACGTTCTGGGATCCGGCGTACAGCAACACGAACAACCTCCTGGCCACCACGCTCGGCGGTCGCGACAGCGATGCACAGTCGCTGGCGATTGGCCACACGATGGTGCCGAGCAGCAACGTCGTCAACAGTCTTCGGTTGGCCATCCACCGCACCAACGTTCACCGGACGCACGCCGACTTCCTCAGCCCCCAGGACATCGGGGTCAACACGTACAGCTACTATAAAGTCATGCTCGTCAGCGTGACGGGGGGCTTCAGCCTCGGCACCGGGACAGAGACTGAGTCCTGGTATCGCCCGAACACGTACGGCATCTCTGACGACCTGACGATGGTCCGCGGGACCCACGATCTTGGATTTGGGGCGTCAGTCTCTTTTTCCGATTGGAAGGCCCTGTCCAACGTCCGGTCGCCCGGCACCTTCGCCTTCGACGGCGGTGCCACAGGTCTTGGACTTGCCGACTTCATGGTCGGCAATGTGTACGAGTACCGTCAGGGGACGCCGTTCGTGCTGGACATCGCGCAGAAGAACTTCGGGGTTTACGCCCAGGACACGTGGATGATCTCCTCCCGGATGACGTTGAACTACGGGCTTCGGTGGGAGCCCTGGTTCCCGCAGCAGCACGAGAACGGTGCCGCCTACACCTTCGTTCTCGACCGGTACCGGGCCGGCCAGCGCAGCAGCGTGTACCCGCAGGCGCCTCCCGGTTTCCTCTACCCCGGCGACGCGGGCTTTCCGGGCAAGGCGGGCATGGATCCCAACTGGCTGAATTTCCAGCCACGGGTTGGCGTGGCGTGGGATCCGAAGGGCGACGGCCGCACGTCGGTGCGCGCCGGGTACAGCTTGAGCAACGATATCCTTAGCGGGGGGTTCTTCTTCGACATATCCCGGGTTCCGCCGTTTGACTTGGAGCAGCGTCTGACGCGGCCCGCTGTTGGTCGTTTCGACGATCCCTGGAGTGGCAGCGGCAGGACCAACCCCTACCCGGTCACGTTGAGCGCCAACATGCCGTTCCCGCCAGGCATCGCGTACATCTCGGCGCCAACGAACCTCGACACGACGCGCGTGCACAACTGGAACCTGGGCGTCCAGCAGCAGATTGGCAAGAACATGGCGGTCACGGCGACGTACCTCGGCAACTACCTGCTGAACGCATGGGGAACCGTCGCCGGGAACCCAGCTACCTTTGCCGCGGCCGCGTCGCCGACCGGCCCGTGCACGCTCAAGACACCAACCGGCACGCAGACATTCGCGAACTGCTCCCAGGCGCCGATCGATCTCCGCCGGGAGATCAGCCAGGACAATCCGGCGGTCGGGCAGTATATCTCGTTCCTCGACACGGTCACCGATAAGGGCTGGAAACGGTACCACGGGCTGACGCTCTCGGTCCAGCGCCGGGCGGCAAGCGGGCTGAGCGCCAGCGCCAACTACACCGTGTCGACGTGCGAGGGGCTCCCGATCAGCCAGGGGGGAAACCCCACCAATCCCGGCACCGGCTACCTGCTCCCGGTGTCGCTCCTCAATCCGCCGGCCGACCCGCAGCAGCAGTTGGAGGCGGACAAGGGTCGATGCGACGACTGGCGGAAGCACATCTTCAATCTCAACGCCACCGTCGAGATGCCGCAGTTCGGTAACGCAACGACGCGCGCGCTCGCGTCGGGGTGGCGGTTGTCGGGGATCTTCCGCGCCTATTCGGGACAGCCGCTGACGATCACCACCGGTCTCGACCGGGCGGTTAGCGGCGTCACAACCGGCGTGCAGCGCGTGAACCAGGTACTCGACAATCCGTATGGCGACGGGACGCTGAACAACTGGTTCAATCCGGCGGCATTCGCGCAGCCGGCGTTGGGCACCTATGGCACCTCGCCCCGTAACGGTTACGATGGCCCAGGCAGCCGGGTCGTCGATCTCTCGCTCGTGCGGTCGTTCCGGTTGAGGGGGACGCAGCAGGTCGACGCGCGCATCGAAGCGTTCAACGTGTTCAACTGGTTCCAGCTGGGCAACCCGGTCACCGCCTTGAGCTCTTCGAACTTCGGGCGCATCCTGAGCGCTGGGGATCCGCGCATTCTGCAGTTCGCCTTGAAATACTCGTTCTGAAGGAGTCCGCGGGTCGACATATTTATCGGGCGCAACGCGAGTGGCCGGCGAGCGATCCCGTCTGCAGAGATCCACGGCCGGCCCGCGCCCGATGCCGGGCCGCGGTAGGAGCAAGGAAGATGCATAGAGAAGCCGTGGTTTGGTCGCAGAGGTTGGTATTCGCGCTGGCCATCGCCACGTTACTGTTCGCATCTTGGAGTGAGACGCCACGCGCCCAAACCGACATCTCAGGTAACTGGCGTCCGCTGCCCCGCAACCAGGACGGCAGCGGGATGATTGGCGACCTGGCTGGTGTGCCGGTGAGTCCCGGCGGCCGGTGGAGAGCCGAGAGCTGGTCGCCCGACGACTTCGACGTGGCCGAATGGGTCTGCCGGCCCCACGCCTGGGACTACTCGCTGGAAGGACCGCTCTCGGCGATGCGCCTCTGGGCGGATGTCGATCAGGCCACGCAAGAGGTCATCGCCTATCACGGGCACATCAACCAGTCGGAGCAGGAGACGACGATCTGGATGGATGGCCGCCCGCATCCGCCGGCGAACGCGCTGCACACCTGGAGCGGTTTCTCGACCGGAGAGTGGGACGGCGACACGCTGGTCGTGACGACCACGCACCTCAAGGAGACGTACATCCGGCGCTGGGGCATCATGCGCAGCGACCAGTCGGTGGTGCGCACTCGCTGGCGCCGGATGGGCACCTACCTGCAGGCCACCTCGATTCTGTATGACCCCGTCTATCTGACCGAACCGTACATCCGAACCACGATGATGTGGGTCTACGATCCCGCGCTCCTGATGGGGCCGTATCCGTGCGAGGAAGCGACGGAAACCGCCGTGCCGAGAGGGAACGTCCCGCACTACCTGCCGGGCCAGAACCTGCTGCCCAGCTGGAATCGCGCGATCGTGGATGATTTCGGGACGCCCTACGAGGCGAGGCTCGGCGGGCCGGAGACGATGTATCCCGAGTACATCGCCAAGATGAAAGCCTTCCCGCGCGCGGCGGCGGCACCGGCGGGCAGCACGGAGCGAGGACGATGAGCCGCCTGCCGCGCGCCGCGACGTCACGGCTCATCCTCGCGTCGGTGACGGTCATGACCACGCTTGGCGTGTTCGGCTTCGCCGAGCGCGTCTCCACGCAGGCGGGCCAGGGTGGTGT
This sequence comes from Acidobacteriota bacterium, assembly GCA_023265175.1. Classification (GTDB taxonomy): domain Bacteria; phylum Acidobacteriota; class Vicinamibacteria; order Vicinamibacterales; family CAVVIG01; genus JAHFUI01. The sequence continues at coordinate 21,376 of JAHFUI010000051.1, read as the reverse complement.
CCGTCAGGCCGCCTGGCCGCCGGCCTTGCGCGGCCCGGCGCCGGGGGAAGTCGAGGTGCTGCCCGTGCAGGGCCAGGTGTTCCTGATCACCGGCGCGGGGGCCAACATCACCGTACAGGCTGGCGAGGAGGGCATCCTGCTCGTGGACACGGGGCTCGCCTCGATGAGCGACAAGGTGTGGGCCGCCGTGCAGACGATCTCCAAAGGGAAGCTCCGGTACGTGATCAACACGACGGAGCACGCGGATCACACCGGCGGGAACGCGACGATCGCCGCAAAAGGGGAGACTGTCCCGCTCCGCGAGCGCACTTACACCGCCGGCCCGATGGGCACCCTCGAGTACAACAGGGCGTCCGTGATCTCGTATCTGACCGTGCTGCATCGGATGTCCGCGCCGACGGGACAAGCCGCGCCGACGCCGCAAGCGGCGTGGCCGGACAATACCTATTCGACACCACAGAAGCGGTTCTATTTCAATCACGAGCCGGTCGTGATCACGCACCAGCCGGCGAATACGGACGGCAACAGCGTGGTCCTGTTCCGGAAGTCCGACGTGGTGAGCGCCGGCGATTTGCTCGATCTCACCGGCTATCCCCTCATCGACCTGAAGGCCGGAGGAAGTCTCCAGAGCATCGTGCAGGCGTTGAACCGCCTGATCGACACGACGGTGCCCGCCGCCCACGCCTCGGGAGGTACGCTGGTGATCCCTGGCCACGGCCGCATCGCCGATCACGCCGAGGTGGCCTACTACCGGAACATGACGACGATCATTCGCGACCGGATTCAGGACATGATCCGGAAGCGCATGACGCTCGAGCAGATCAAAGCCGCGCGGCCGACCCGTGACTACGACGCGCGCTACGGCCGCGCGACGGGCGCGTGGACGACGGACATGTTCGTCGAGGCGGCCTACCGGAGCCTCGCCGCAGGGACCAACTGATGGTGCGCGTCTCGCTGCTCGTCGTGCTGATGGGGCTGACCCTGGCGGGTCAGGCTGAGGCCCAAGCCCAGGGCGGCGGGCGGGACGGGGGTCCGCCGCCTACCGCACGCGCGGCTGCGCCCAAGGATTTCACGGGATACTGGGTCTCGGTCGTCACCGAGCACTGGCATTTGCGCATGACGGTGCCCCCCAAGGGGGCGTACAGCATGCTGCCCCTGACCCCTGCGGCCCGGAAAGTCGCCGACGCCTGGGATCCGGCCAAGGATCAGGCGGACGGCAACCAGTGCAAGGCGTACGGCGCCGCGGCGATCATGCGCGTGCCGGGACGGCTGTCTATCCACTGGGCCGACGACAACACGCTGCAGGTCGATACCGACTCGGGCACGCAGACGCGTCTCTTCTACTTCGGCGGCACGCCGCCGGCCGGCGGGCAGCCCGCCCAGTGGCAGGGCTACTCGGTGGCGGTCTGGGACGGGCAGGGGCGGGGCCGCGGCGCGCCCGCGCGAGGGTCGGGCCAGCTGCGGGTCACCACGACCCAGATGCGTCCCGGCTACCTGCGGAAGAACGGCGTGCCCTACAGCGAGAACGCACAGCTGGAGGAGTACTTCGAGACGTTCACGGAGCCGAACGGCGAGACCTGGCTCGTCGTCACGTCGATCGTCACGGACCCGCAGTACCTGATGCAGCCGTATGCGACCACGTACCCGTTCAAGAAGATTCCCGTTCGGTCCGGTTGGGACCCGACGCCGTGCCGCGCGAACGAGGCTCGGTGATCACACCACCGCACTGAGGACTGACCTATGCGTATGCGCACAATGTTCGTTGCCGTCGTTGCGCTCACGCTGGTCACCGCCTATGGGATCACGACGCGCGTGCGGCGTGGCGCCGTGCGGCTGGCTACGACTGGTACCGCTCCGACCGGCAATGCGGAAGCCGGGAAGGGTCACTGGGTCGTTGGGAATACCTCGTGTCGAAACTGCCATGGGGCTGATGGCGAGGGCGCCTTCGGTCCGGCGCTCGCCGGGCGCATTGACCTCACGTACGAGCGGTTCAGGGCCCAGATGCGCAGCCCGGCGGAGCGCATGCCGGCGTACGTCGAATCGGAGCTGACGGGCCAGGAAATCGCCGATCTAGTGGCCTACTTCAGCAGCCTGTCCCCGCCGGTGAAACCGGCCCCGTGGCGAGTCGAGCTTCCCAAGGACGCGCCGCGCGGTCAGCAGCTCGCGGTGGCCGTGATCGGGTGCGCGCAGTGTCACGGGCTCACGTTGTCGACGCCTCGCCACGGCATGTTCGAAGTCAACGGCGACTGGAACTGGTTCAAGCGGATGGTCTACGACCACACGACCGCGCAGCGGGAGCAGTGGAATCAGCTCGATCCCGCGTTGCCGCGCGTCACGCCGGCACCGGCAGGGCCGGCCGGACGCAACCGGATCCGCATGGGCAACTATTCGCCCCAGCGGCTACCCGAGTCGACTCTCAAGGAAATCTACGATTGGGCGAGGGATCTGGGGCCGCTCGCGACGCTGACGGGGCGGCTTGCGGCCGCACCCGCGGCGGCGTCCGGGGGGGCGACGTACACCATTACCGTCATCAATGCCGCCATGAAGAACAAAGGGTTGACCGCCGAGGACGTGACCGTCGCGGTGGGGCTGCCCGACAACGTGCGGGTCGTGAACGCGACCGGCGGCGGCTACGGAGGCACGCAGCGCAACGGAGAGGGCAACACCGTCGCCGTGTGGCGCGTGCGGCGCCTGGCGCCCACCGACCAGCAGACGTTCACGCTGACCTTGTCGTCCGCGGCACCCACGCTGCGCGGCACGATCCGGTGGGAGAAACCGGCGGTCAAGGCTGACGACGGCGTGACGTTCGCATTACCGGGTGCGGGTCGCAGGGGCCGCGGGGCCGCCTGATCAACGGAGCCCATCATGAAGACACGAACATTCGCGATATTGGCGGCATTCATCGCTGCAGCCGCAGCCGGGATCGCGCCCGCGGTGCGTGCTCAGCAGGCCATGGCGGATCTTGTCCTGACGAACGGCAAGATCATCACCGTCGATGACAGGTTCTCAATCGTTCAGGCGGTGGCCGTCCGCGGCGACCGCGTCATGGCCGTCGGCACGAATCAGGACATCAACCGGCTGGCTGGACCGAACACGCGTCGCGTCGATCTGCGCGGCCGGGCGGTCACACCGGGGATGATCGACCATCACGCCCATCTCTGGCGCGCGGCCGCGACGTGGCAGGAAGAGTTGCGCCTCGACGGCGTCGATACGCGCAAGGCGGCGCTCGAGATGGTTCGCGCGAAGGCGCGAAGTCTGGGGCCCGGCGAATGGGTGCATACGATCGGTGGGTGGTCGATCGACCAGTTCTCCGATGACAAGCGTCCATTCACGCGCGAAGAGCTCGACGCGGCTGCGCCGGCGAACCCGGTGCTGCTGCAGTTCACGCGTTCGACGACCTATCTCAATTCGCGAGCGCTGCAGATGCTCGGCATCGACGACAAGACGCCGACCGACGCGTGGGTCGAGCGCGAGCCCTCCGGACGTCCAACCGGCCGCATTGTCGAGCCCGGCCTCGCGCCGATACTGGCCAAGCTGCCGGCTCCGCCGAAGGAGAGCTATGAACCGAGCGCACTCGCGATGATCCGCGACATGAACCGCGCCGGTCTCACGGCGGCAGGCGTGGCGGGATGTCCCGCCGATCAGGAAGCCGTCTACCAGCGCCTGAAGTCGCAGAACCGGCTGAACATGCGGTTCTTCTGCGAGCGCGCCGCGAACACGGGCGGCACAGCCGAGTCGGTCGAGCGTGGCCTGCCGCAGATCGCGCAGATCAAGTTGTTCCAGGGTGACAACTACATCGATTCCGTCCGGTACGGCGAAACGGTGTTCCAGCCGCTGCACGACAACATGCTGTCGCCGACGACCAATCCGCGTCCCGATCAGCTCGTGCTCTGGCGCCGCATTGCCACGGAGGTTGCGAAGGCGGGCCTGCCGCTGTTCGTCCACGCGACCATCGAGGGGACGATTGGCCCCTTCCTCGATCAGATCGAGGCGGTCAGCAAGGAGTACCCGATCAACAACCTGCGCTGGTCGCTGGGCCACATCGACCAGATCACGCGGGCGCACCTCGATCGCATGAAGAAGCTGAACATGTACGCCGCGGTGGGCGCGCGCCCCGCGGTGATGGGTGAGATCTTCCGGCGGTCGCACGGCCAGCGCGTCATGGAGAGCCCGAACCTGAAGATGATCCAGGACAGCGGGATCATGTGGGGGCTCCACAGCGACACGACCGAGGTCAACCAGTACCGGCCGTTCACGACGCTGGGCTGGGCCGTGACCGGCGAGATGGTCGGCGGTTCGAAAGTGCTTCGCACCACGATCAGCCGCGAGGACGCGCTCATCGCGCACACGCGCCACAACGCGTTCTTCGTCTTCCAGGAAGACAATCTCGGCTCGATAGCACCGGGAAAGCTCGCCGACCTGCTCGTGCTCGATCGCGACTACCTCACGGTACCCGCGGACGAGATCAAGGACATCAAGCCGATGATGGCCATCGTCGGCGGCCGCGTGGTGTACGACGCCGCGGCGCCGGCATCAACGGCAAGACGTTGAGATGGCTGTCACGCAACCCCGGACGAGCAACGGAGGGTGACATGAGGGCACGCTGGTTCGCCGTTATTTTGCCGCTCGTCTGCACGATCGCCAGCGTCGCGGCGCAACAGGCGCAACAGGGAGCGCGCCCGCCCGAGACGCCTCGATTGAGGCTGACGAGTCCTGCCTTCTCGGATGGCGGCCCACTGCCGCTCAATTTCAGTTGTTACGCGGACGGGGGCAAGTTCGGCTCGCCGCCGCTGCAGTGGGCCAACGTGCCGCAGAAGACGATGAGCTTCACGCTCATGGTCAACGGGCCCGACAACCATCCGATGGGCGGTATCACGGAGGAGTTCTTCTGGGTGCGCTGGAACATCCCGGCCGGCACGCGGCAATTCCCTGCGGGGGCGCCGGTTGGCGCCGAGCTGCTGGATGGCAGCCGGCAGGTGATGGGCGGGCGTGGGATCCTGGGGTACCGACCGCCGTGTGCGCCGGCAGGCGCGGGGCCCCTACATTATCAATTCAAGCTGTACGCGCTGGATCAGATGCTCAGTCTCCCGTCGAACGCGGGCCGCGACGACGTCATGAAGGCGATGGACGGTCATATCGTCGGCACGAGCACGTACTACGCGTTTCTCGAGCGCGTGCCGCAGTAGGTTACGGTTCGCCGCGCGTCAACGACTTCCGGAAGGGGCAAATCCCACACCCCGGCGAAAGTTGGGATTTGGGATCTGAAGCTTTGGATTACCGCGCTACTGAGCCGCGGCGTCGTACGCGATCTTGCCGCCGACCATGGTGAGCACAGGCTTGATGTCCTTGATCTGGTTCGCCGGGATGGTCAAATAGTCGCGATCCATCACCACCAGGTCCGCCAGTTTGCCCGGCTGGATTGAACCGAGATCGTTTTCCCGGAACACGAAAAACGAATTGCTTCGCGTGTGCGCGATCAACGCCTCCTCGCGACTGATCGTCTGCCGGTTGACGACGGTGCCGCCGATCATCTTGCCCGTCACGGCAAACCCCAATGTCGTGAACGGCCGATACTGATTGACCTCGGTCGTGTCGGTATGGAATCCCCACATGATGCCGCTGTCCTGGATCATTCTGAGCGGCGGCATATCCTTGGACCGTTCGCCATGCGCCCGGTTGAAGATCGCGCCCATCACGGGTGGTATTGCGCGGACGGCCGCGTACATCCCGAGCTTCTTCATCCGCTCGAGATCGTTTGCCGAGACCTGATCCATGTGCGCGAACGCCCAGCGCAGGTTTCTGATCGGGTGCTCCTTGTTGATCGCTTCGATCTGGTCGAGGAACGCCGGGAATGTCTCGGAGATCGTTGCGTGCTGCTGCAGCGGCAGCCCCGCCTTGGCGACCGCGGTCGCGAGGGTGCGCCAATTCGCAAGCTGCTCCGGCATGTAACTTGTGTGAGGTTGCAGCATGTTATCGCTCAGCGCGATGCTCTCGCCGTACATCACGTCGTCGATGTAGTTGTCGCCTTGAAACAGTTTGATCTGACCGATCTGCTCGACCGCGCGCTGCAACCCCTCCTGTCCCCCGCCCCCGCCGCCGGCCGACACCATGCACATGAAGCGGAAGTGCAGCTCACCCTTGTGTCCCAGGTCGCGGAAGAATTCCGTCGCTTCTCGCGGGCAGCCGGAAATGCCTGCGGTGGTCACACCCGCTCGATTCAGATCTCCGAGCAGCGCCAGGGCGTTGGTCCGGAACGTCTCCTTCGCCGGCCGCGGAATCTTGTTGGCGATCTGCGCCAGGCCTGGATCGTTGATCCGTCCGGTGGGCTTCCCGGAGGCGTCGCGCTCGATCCACGGCTGGTTCATGCCGGCGAGCCCCATCGCCTCGATGCCGCGGCTGTTGAAAAAGGCGCAACACCGCGTGAACTGGAGGTACACGGGATTATTGGGCGCAGCCTGATCCAGTTCGTCGCGGGTCAACGGCGCCCTGTTGTCGGCGAACTGATCGTACGACCAGCCGCCCAGGTTGTAGACCCACTGGCCAGGCCCCAGTGCGGCAGCCTTCGCGCGGACCATGTCCAGTGCCTGCTTCCGCGAGTCGACGCCGTCGAGCCGCACTTCGATGGCCCACGTCTCGGCGGCGCGCATCAGATGCGCGTGCGCGTCGATCAGCCCGGGAATCACCGCTTTGCGGCCGAGATCGATTCTGCGGGTGTTGGCCCCCGCGAGCCGCGTGATGTCCTGATTGGTGCCGACCGCGACGAAGCGGTCGCCTCGGATCGCCACCGCCTGCGCGATCGAGAACGTGTTGTCGACCGTGATGATCTTGCCGTTTGTCAGAACCGTGTCGACACCCGCCTGCTGCGCATGGACCAGGGCGACAGTCGCGACGGCGAGCACCATGCCCGCCACCAGGATTTTCAGAGTGGAACGCTGCATAACAACCTTCGGAGCGAAGTCGATCGATGCCGGACTATCCTCGACTCGCGCTCGTTCGCGATGGTCTGAAACCGTCCTCTTCTGCGAATTTGGGACGGTCTCTAGACCGTTTCGACAGAATTTACTTCCACGCCGATCGGATCGGCTTTCCCACGAGAAATGCCGGATTGGCGCCCGCGCGCGGCCGGTACTTCTGGGCGCCGCCGTTGTCGACTTCCGCGACGTAGAAGTTGCCGTCCTGGTCGACGCTCATGCCATGCACGCCCCACATGCCGCCGGGGAAATCGCCCCACGTGCCCCAGGAATACATGAAGTTGCCGTTGAGGTCGTACTTGAGGATCCTGTTCGTGCCGCGATCGGCGGCCCAGAGGAAACCGTCGCTCGTGATGTTGAACATGTGCACGTCCGACGGCGGGTCGCCAAACCGCCACGAGTCCAGGAACTTGCCGTTTTCGTCGAAGACCTGCGCCCGATGGTTGCCGCGATCGTTGACGAACACGCGCCGTGTCTTCGGATCGACTGCGATGCCATGGACGTTGTTGAAGTAGCCTGGCCGCGTATCGTTCTGATTGGATCCCTTCTCGCCCCACGCCATCAGAAACTTCCCGTTCTTGTCGAATTTCGCCACGCGCGTTCCGTTGTAACCGTCTGCGACGACGAAGCTGCCGTCAGGGAGCCAGTCCATGTAGGTGGGGCGATTGAAGTGCGTGTCGTCCGCGCCGGGCACACCGTAGGTACCGATGGTCAAAAGCTTCGTCTTCCCGTCGTGCGAGAACTTGTAGATCACGTGCTTGTGGTCGTCGATCAGCCACACGCTCTTGTCCGGGTCGTATGGACTGATGGCGATGAAGTGCGGCCGTTGCAGGCTGGCGTCCCATTGCATCCAGTTGGCTGTCTCGGGAAGCAGATTGCCCTGGCCGTCGAACACCAGCACGCAGTGCTCCCAGCGCGCGTCGACCCCCATCTTGTTGGTCCGCGCCCACGCCTCCATGCCCCCCTCGGCAGGCTGCCCGCTGCCGCCATTGCCCGGAGGGCTGGCGGTGGTCGCATCCCGCCATGGCAGCCGGCCGATCGGAAACGCGATGCTCGGACCGAGATCCGACAGCTTGCGTGCCTGCGGACGCTGAATCTCCGGCAGCTCGCCGCGCTGCACGACGTAGATACGATCCGGGCTTTCAGCAAATACGCTCTGGCCCGCGCCGAACGTCCAGCCCTGGTGGCCCGGAATGGTCGAGAGCTTCTTCGGCCAGCCAGCGACGACCTCGTACGCGCCGAAGATGTCCTGACCGCCCTTCTCGCTCGGCACCGCGGCGACCCTCGTCACGGCGTTCGAGCCGCGCTGTTGAGCGAATACCCACTGATTGCCGACAACGTAGACGATCGCCAAACCCGCGAGACTCATCAGAAGCATCGAAAGACGTCTGCGCATGTCGTCCTCCCCAATGGGACGGTCTGAAGACCGTCCCCTACCTACTTCTACGCCTCCGCACGCCCGCCATTTCCTCCAGGACCGTGCAGACTGCCGCCGTGTCCTGCTGACCGCCCATCGCGGTGGCTGCAGTGTAGATCGGAACGGTCGCGGCGAACAGCGGCGTCTGGCACCCGACCTCCCGCGCGAACTCCGCGATGATCGTCATGTCCTTCTGCCAGACATCGAGCTTCATCGTGGCATCGGAGTAGTCGCCCTTCGCCATCATCGGGCCGCGTACCTGAAACATCCGCGAGCTGCCGGCGCCGTCGCCGATGACCTTGACCACCATCGCCGGGTCGAGGCCGGCCTTCATGCCGAGCACGATCGCTTCGGCGGCAGCCACGTTGTGCACAGCGACCAGCAGGTTCGCGACGAACTTCATCTTCGACCCAGAACCGAACGCGCCGATGAAGTAGTGGGCGCGCGCGAACGCTTCCAGCACCGGGACCACGCGACGATACGCCCGGCGGTCGCCGCTCGCATACACGACCAGATCCCGCGTCCTCGCCTGCGCGCCGGTTCCGCTCAGCGGGCAATCGAGAAGCACCGTGCCTCGCGCGGCCAGCATCTGGCGCGCCTCCTCTTTCACCCCGATGGGCAGCGTGCTCGTTTCGACGACGATCTGCTGCGGACGTGCAGACGCGGCGAACTCAGCGGCGGTCTGTAACAGCGCCTCGGAGGAAGGCAGCGAGCAGACGACCACGTCGGCCTGCCGGCCGACGCCGCGGCAACTCGACGCGACCTGCCCCGCAGCCCGGCGGTGATCCTGCCGGCGTCTCGCGCGCACGTCGTACCCGATCACGCGATATCCGGCGCGCATCAGGTTCGTGGCCATCGCCGAGCCCATGATGCCCAGCCCGACGATGCCGACGGGGAGACGGGGTGGCTTCTTCAAGTTCGCTTTGAACTTTCTACGCGCGCGCCGCCAGGCCGCGCGTAGAAGTATCCGTCGTGCTCCTCCAGCGCAATCGGGGCATTGAACAGGGCGCTCAACTGCTCGGATGTCAGCACCGACGGTTTGGGGCCGGCCGCCGCCATGTGTCCTTCGCGAAGCAGGATCACTCGTTCGATCTCGGGGATGATTTCGTCGATGTGGTGCGTAATGAGGATCACCGTCGTCCCCTCGCGCGCGATGTGCCGGACGCGTTCCATGAAATCGTGTCGGGCGACGAGATCGAGACCGGTCGTCGGCTCGTCGAGCACGAGCGCCCGCGGGGACGTGACGAGCGCGCGCGCCAGCAGCACGCGGCGCGCTTCCCCGCTCGACAACTCGTCCAGCCAGCGTCGGGCGAGGTGCGGTACACCCATGCGCCCCAGGGCATCGGCCGCCTTCCGGCGCATCTCATCGGTGACCACGCCGTATCGAAGAATGCCGTCCGAGGCAAGGAACGCCGACAGCACCGCCGCCTCTCCCGTGATCCGGCCTTCGCTGTTGCCGGCGACGAACCGCTGATGCAAATCCGCCGACACGATGCCGAGCTGCGATCTCAACTCGAACACATCCCAGTTGCCGTTGCCGAAGACACGGACCGGGGAAGTGCCGTCGGCCAGCAGCAGCGCGCGGTCTTCGTGCGTGAGCAGACGGACGAGAATCGATTTCCCGGCGCCGTTGGGACCGACGATCGCGGTGTGTTCCCCGGCGCGGATGGTGAGCGTCAGACCGTCGAGCACGGGACGATCGCCCTTGACGACGGTCGCGTCGACAAGCTCAAGGACGGGAGCTGGGAGGATCATGAAATTAGAAATTGAGAATTGGGAATTGGGAATTCGTACACGAATTCTGAATTAGTAATTCCCAATTCCGAATTCTCACGCTGGCAGCGGCCTCCCTCGCGTTTCCTCTGCGAACGGCAGAAGGATCAAACCGAGCACGAATGCGGAGGCCGTCACCGCGACGGGAACGCCCAGGCTGCCATAGGACTGAATGGCGGTGCCGACGAGAAACACCATCGCCACACCCACGAAGCGGCCCACCGAGCTCACGAAGGCGATCGCGCTGGCCCGGCAGCCGGTCGAGTACTGCTCGGGCAGCCACAGCGTGTACATCGCGAAATTGGCGCCACCGATGCCGAGGAAGACGATCAGGACGAAGAACGGCGTCAGCGCCTGCGGCATGTAAAACACGTACCCGAAGGCGATCGCCACCGCGACCCCGAGCGTGACGAAATACAGGCCCATCGTCGGCCGGCGCCCGAGACGTTCGGCGAGCCACGGCGCCATGAGGCATCCGATGATCGTGGCGATCGCCAGCACCATCGAGCCGTACGACGCGAGCCGCGCCGCCGCGGCGGTCGCGTAGCCTTCACGCACCGCAATCTGTGTCACGGCGGCGGGCACGTAGATCGAACCCGCCCACAGCCCGACGATCGAGACGGTGAACAACAGGGAATTGACGATCGTGCGGCGCCGGTACTCGGGCGTGAACAGCGCCCAGAACGCGTCGCGCATCTTGGGGCGCTCGCGTTCATCCGCCGCCTTCTTCTGCCACGTCGCCGGCTCGCGCACGCCGCTCTGGATCCAGCCCACGAGCAGCGCGGGCGCGCCTCCCAGGATGAACATCCATCGCCAGCCGTAGTTCGCACCGATGTAGTAGTTGGCCATGGCCGCGAGGAAGAACCCGAAATAGTAGCCGGTGTGCATGTAGCCGGCGCCCATCTTCCGCCGATCCTCCGGCCATTCCTCTGCCACGAACGTGCCGCCCATCGGCTGTTCGCCGCCAAGGCCAATCCCGCACAACACACGCAGGACGGCGAGCTGCCAGAGGCTCGTCACGATCCCGCACATGAAGGTGAAGATCGAATAGAAGAGAATCGTCAGCATGAGCGCGCGGACGCGCCCGAAGCGGTCGGCAATCGGCCCCCAGACCATCGAGAGGCCCCAGCCGAAGAGGAACAGCGCCTGCAGGATGCTGCCGTAGTACCCGACGTTCCCGGGCGTCACCGCGAGGCCCGATCGAGGCAGGAGCTCGGTGAGCGCCGGCACGAGCACGAGCGCATAAATGAATGCGTCCATGCCATCGAGCGTCCAACCACCCCAGGCCGCCCAGAATCCCTTGATCTGGTTCTGATTGAGCTTCGTGCGCACGTGTGTCGCAGGGACGCCGGCCAGCACCATGGATGATCTCCCGGGAAGAGACGCGAGTCTACGGGCGTTCAGCGACGCTGGTCAAGCGACGGGACGATGCCGGTCAACGTGCGCAGATCCTCGCGCGCGAGCGCATTCGTCGGATCGAGCTGCACGGCCCGTCGCAGATGGGAGACCGCTTCGTCGCGTGCGCCGCGCGACGCGAGCGCGGTGCCCAGATGCCAGTGCGTCATCGCGGAATCGGGGTCCAGCCGCAGCGCCTCGCGAAACTCCGGGATCGCCTCGTCTATCTGTCCCTTTTGGGCGAGCGCGATGCCCAGGATGTTGCGCACGTCGGCGGATTCCGGAACGATCGCGCCGAGGTACGCGCTGCCGGCAATGACACGCCCGTGCCGCTCGGCCAGATCGCGCGTCCGCGAAACATCGGCCGGCAGGGCGATGTAGGCACGCCCGAGCAGCGCCAGGTATGTGTCGAGTCCCTCAACGAGGGGCACGGGATGGCTGTCCACGAAGCACTTCGGGCACCAGGCGGCGACCTCGGTCAGGTCGACAACCGATGCCGGCACGGACTCGCCAAAGTTCAACAACGATCTCGCGCCGTATTCCTGGGTTGGACGATCGTCGCTCGCGGGCGCCGCGTCACGCGTCGCCTCAGCGAGTTTCCGCGCCGAACCGACGAACGCGCCGACGATCTCGCGCGGGCTGCCAAGATCGAGTCGCTGCAGATCTGATTTCACCGCCAACGCTCTTGCGAGCGCCGCCGCTAAGAGCGCCGGGTCAACGTCGATGCGCGAGTCGTTCGCGCCGATCAGCAGCAGCTCCGCTTCGGCGCCGGAGAGCAGCACCGCTTGAGGAAAGACGTCGATGAACGCGCGAATCATGGCCAGGGTCGTCGCGCCGGGAACCTGGTACGCCGGAAGCCATTGGCTGATGTAGCCCCCGGGCTTGAGGCGCGTCCGCGCCAAGGCGTAAAACTCCGTCGAATACAGCGCCGCCACGCCGGCGTACCCGATGGGCGGCGGTTCGAGCGTAATCAAATCGTACGAACCGGGGGGCTGCATCTGCAGGTGCTGCCGGCCATCGTTCACATACACCGCGACTCGGGCGTCGTGCAGCACGTCGTGGTTCACGTCGCCAAAATAACCGGCGGAGGCGAGGATGTCTCTGGACAGATCCGCCACCTCGACACGCCGAACCGTCGGATGAAGAGTCGCGGCATGCGTGGTGTTGCCGACGCCGAAGCCAATCACGAGCACCGACTCGGGATGGTCCATCGCCAGAAGCGGAATGTGGGCGAGGGCGCGCATGTAACGCTGGCTCAGTCGCGTCGTCGCGGACATGGGATGCCCGTTGGTCAGCAGCCGCCGCCCACTCCCGGGCACTTCGCTCACCTCGACCACTTCGGTGAGACCTTCGCGCATCGCGAGCGTTCGCTCGTTGCTGTCGGAGCGAGCCAGCGCCCGCGCGATGACGTAGCCGGAGGGCAAGATCAGCCAGATGGCGATGGCGACGCCGGCGACAAGCGCGGAAAAGGCGAACGAAACGCTTCGCCGTTCAAGGGTCGTCAAATAGAGAGGCACGATGGCAAGAGCGGCGACGATCGCCAGGACAGTGCCGCTGCCCTGAATGCCAACGGTCGGCAGCAGCAGGAAGCCCGCGGCCAGCGAGCCGCCAACGGCGCCAACCGTGTTGAAGAGATACAGAACGCCGGCGCGCCGGCCGACCGCGTTTTCCGCTCGCTGGATGACGGCATTGGCGAGCGGAAAACTGAATCCCATCAGCAGCGCCGGGAGCGCGACCTCGGCGAGGATTGGTTTCAGATTGAACCACAATTCCGCGCCAGCGGCCACTCGAGAGCCGGCGCCGCTCGTGACGGCCCGCGCGATGGTGCGCGCGTCGACGAGCCCCAATCCGAGAAGCGTCGCGGCGACGAACAGTCCCTGCACGACCATCAGCCACTGGGCCGATCGATCGACGCGGCGAGCGACGAAGCCGGAGAGCAGCGAACCCGTCCCGATGCCGAGCAGAATGACCGTCAGCAGCAGCGAGAACACGGCGCGGAATCCGCCGAGCAGGATCGTCAGGTGCCGGAACCACAGGATTTCCATCCCCATCGCGGCGAAACCAGACATCGCCAGCGCCAGGCTGATCAGGACAACGGGGCTGAAAGAGGGACGGTCTGAGGACCGTCCGCTACCATCACGGGCGCGACCACCATCAAGGGCAGGACCACCACCAGGGGCGGGACGACGCGTCTTAGCCCGTGTCGCGTCCGGCTTCCACCGCTTGGACAACATCAATGCCCCCACGCCTGCGACAGCGTTGGAGCCGACGGCAATCATCTGCGCGCCGAAGAGACCGAAGCGAGGCACCAGCGCAAAGTCGGTCAGACACGCACCCAGTGCCGCGCCGAACGTGTTGACGCCGTAGAGAAGGGCGATGCGCCGCCCGCCGGCGTTCAAGTCGCTTCGAACGAGATGACGGATCAGCAGCGTCAAGGTTCCGCCCATCAGCAGCGTGATCGGCACGAGGAGCGCGACGGCAATCGCTGCGCGCGCAAGATAGGAGGATGTCGAAAGGACGTGCCACCCGGCAGCGTCCCGCGAGTAGGAGGAGACGAGCGCGGAGATTCGACCGAGCTGTGGCAGGAGCGCAGAAACGGCCAGCCCCATCAACGCGATGACGAGCTCGACGTATGCGTACGATCGCAGGAGGGAGCCCGGCCGGGCAACGTAGCGCCTGTCGGCCCACGTTCCAACGACGGCGCTGCCGGCGCCCAACCCGAGCATGAACACCGCGACGACCAGCGACGCGGAGTACACGGTGTTCCCGAAGACGTTCCCGAACACGCGAACCCAGACGACCTGGTAGATCAGTCCGCTGATGCCGGAGCAGAAGAACAAGAGATACAGCAGGCCGGTCACGGGCGGGCCCAATCTGACGATCTGAGGATCTGAGGATGTGAGAATCTGAGGATGTACAGATCCTCACATCCTTACATCCTCACATTCTTCGATTGGAGAAACTCGCTACCGGCCCGCGCCAGCCGGGGCCGCCGGCTTGGTCATGAGGAATGCTGGATTCGCACCGGCCCGAGGCCGGAACTTCTGCACTCCGCCGTTGTCGACTTCGGCCACGTACACGTTGCCGTCCGTGTCCACGCTGATTCCATGCACGCCCCAGAAGGCGCCGGGGAACGTGCCCCACGTGCCCCAGGAATACTGGAAGTTCCCGTTCAGGTCCCACTTGACCATCTTCGACGTGGCGCGGTCAAAGGCCCACAGATTCCGAGAGCCGTCCATGTGGATGAGGTGGATGTCCGACGGCGCCTGGCCGACGCTCCACTGATCCAGGAACTTGCCGTTCTCGTCGAACACCTGGATGCGACGGTTGCCCCGGTCATTGACGAACACGCGACGCGTCTGCGGATCGACGGCAATCCCATGCACGTTGTTGAAGTAGCTCGGGCGGGTTTCCTTGCCGGCCTCACCCCTCTGGCCCCAGGTCATCAGGTACTTGCCGTCCTTATCGAACTTCACGACGCGCGTGTTCTGGTACCCGTCAGCGACGAAAAACGAGCCGTCGGGCAGCCACGCCATGAAGGTCGGCCGGTAGAAGTGCTTGTCGTCGTCGCCAAACTCGTTGGGCGTGCCGATCGTCTGCAGCAGCCGCTTGCCGTCGTTCGAGAACTTGAAGATGGCGTGCCGGTAGTCATCGACAATCCAGACATTCTTCTGGGGATCGTAGGGGCTTTCGAAAACAGAGTGAGGCCGCCGGAACATCTTGTCCCATTGGGACCAGTCTTCGATGAAGTTACCGTTGGCGTCCACGACAGTGATGATGTTCTTCCAGAGGTAGTCCACACCCGGCTGGCCGACATCCAGATCGTCGCCCGGTGTCTTACCGTCTTCTTTGAGGAGCCTGCCCGGGGGGCTCGCCACCGTCGCATCGCGCCACGGCAGGCGGAAATTCGGGAACTCGATGTTGGGCCCGAGTTGAGGAAGCTTGATGGTCTTCGGCCGGTCGAGCTTGGGCAGCTCTCCGCGCTGCAGGATGAAGACGCGGTTGGGGCTCTCAGCGAAAATTCCCTGCCCCGCTCCCCACGTCCACTTTTCATTGCCGGGCAACGAGGACACGGGCTTCGGCCAGTTCGGAACGACCTCGTACGCTCCGAAAATATCCTGCCCGCCCTTTTCGCTGGGCACCGCCGCGAACCTGGCTTCCTGCCTCGCCTGACCCTGAACAGTCGTCGGCTGATTTGCAAAGACAAAAACCGCCACGAGACCGACGACCGCAGTTACCACGAGCGACGCGTGCTTACGCATGGAATTCCTCCGTCAGTAAACCTTCGTTGATCACCGGTTCTGCTTCACGAGACCGATGCGACGTTCTTCTGAATCCAGCTTACGATGAACTTGATGACATCGTCGCTGTTCTTCTCGAGCATCATCATGTGGCTGTTCCCGGCGATGCCGACGGTTTCGAGCCGGACGAAATCGGTCTTGACGCCCGCCTGGTTGAGCCACTTCGGAATACAGGGATCGTACGTGCGGTGATACGTGCCGTTGGCGGAAAGATCGAGCACGCGAATGTTCTTCCATCGTACCAGCTTGCGGGCCGGCTCCACCTGCAGCCAGCAGCGGGCCTCATCAGGGCGTTCCTGTTTTTCTTCGAGATAGACGTTCAGGTCCAAGGGGCGCGCCGCCGGAGGATCGTACTCGAACGCCCTGGTCGTGAGCCCCCACGAATTCGGGTTCCTGGGTCCGGCTTCGGCCGTGGCCGTGTTGACATTGCCGATCTGCGGGCCTCCGGGCTCGACGGTCACCATGGCCTTGACCAACTGCGGGCGATCCTCGGCGACATCGAACCCGATTCCTCCACCTTGTGAGTGCGTCAGCAAAATCACCGGCGTGCCGATCATGTCGAGCAAGGCCACGCCCGCATCGATCGCCAGTTGCGGGCTGGCTCCAGCGGACTGCACCTGACTCTTCACGAAGTTGTCAAAGATCGAGTCGCCCATCTTGCCGGCGCCCGGCCATTGCGTGTGGTTCATCTTGAGCGGGAAATCGCCTCGCTCGCGCCCGGCGGTCCAGATTCGCTCGAGCTCGAGCGCCGTGCGGATCGCCAGGTTGCCGTCGATGGGCGTCTTGCCGTCGGGACCCGCCACAGGTACGTACGCGGAGCGCCCGCGCGCCGGGTAGTCCACCATATAGACGACGTAGCCCTGCTGCACGAGATAGTAGGCCCAGCCGGCGCGGCCGTCCGGCGTCTGCTGCCAGTCGACGCCGGTCTGTCCGTTCCCGTGGAAGATGACGATGGGATTCGGCTGCCGAATCTGTTTCGGGACCCACACTTCGGTATACATGGCGCCGCGCATGATCTGCTTGCCGGGGTCACCCCAGTACTTGCCGCCGGCGTAGAAGAAGCCCTTGCGCGCGATGTCTTCGGTCGAGAACGTCGGGATCGATTTCGGCGGCATCGCTTTCGACGCATCGCGCTGGAAGGTCGGGCCCTTGGTCGCGTTGACGGTCTTGCTCAGCCACCCGCCCATGTACTTGGCGATGTCGGCGCTGTTCTTCTCGAGCATCATCATGTGACCGTTGCCGGTCAGGCCGACCTTCTCCAGCTCGACGTACTCGGTCTTCACCCCGGCCTGATTCAGCCACTTCGCGAGGCAGTGATCGTAGACGCGGTGATAGCCGCCCTCGCCGTTCAGGAACAGGACCGGGATATTCTGCAGGTTCTTCAGCTTCCGTGCAGGCTCTCGCTGGAGGTAGCACGCCACTTTGCCCGGCTCCACCTTCTGGTCGAGCACGGTTTGCAGCTCCGACGCATTGGCAATCGACGGCTCGTAGGTGATGGGACTGTTCGCCACGCCCCAGCTGAGTCCCCCGCCTTCGTTGTAGGTCAGCTTGGCGGTGTCGACGCCTTTGATGGGCGGCGCCGCCGGTTCGACGGTCACGATCGCTTTCACGAGGTTCGGGCGGGCGTCCGCGATCAGCCAGCCGAACCCGCCTCCCTGCGAGTGCGTCAACAGGATGACCGGCGAGCCGATCATGTCCAACAGGGCGATGTTCGCGTCGCGCGTCAGCGTCTCCTGGCGTCCGCCGGCGAGGAACTGCACCTGAGTCTTTGCGAAGTCATCGAAGATCTTGTCGCCGATGCGGCCGGTGCCCGGCCACGCGGTGTGCTTCTTCGCCTGCGGAAAATCGCCGCGCGCCGCCGAGGCCGTGAACGTCTCCTCGAGATTCGGCGCCGTGCGGATGTTCAGGTTCAGACGGTCCGCTGTGCCGTCCACGCCGGGCACATACTGCGAGCGGCCTCGCGTCGGGAAATCCTGGAGGTAGACGACGTAGCCCATGTCGAGGAAGTTGTAGGCCCAGCCCGGGCGTCCGTCCGGAGTTTGCAGCCAGTCCGCGGCGGTCTGGCCGGCCCCGTGGAGGAGCACAACCGGATACGGCGAGCGGATCTGCTTGGGCACCATTACTTCGACGTACATGGCGCCGCCCATCGTCGATTCCTTGTTGGGGCCGAGTTCTCCCACGTACTTGCCGCCAGCGTAAAAGAACGCGTGGCGCGCCACGTTGTTCAGAGACGCAGTCGGGATGGCGGGCGGTGGCGCAGCCTTCGACGCGGCGCTTTGCGCGGTCGCGTCAGATGGCGAGACACCGATGACCGCGAAGAGCGCTGTCAGCACCACAATCAGGCTACGGGACTTCATGACTTCACCTTATTCAGCACGCGAGAAGCTGCTTTCTGCCACAATGCGCTTGTTCTACTTAGGGCCGATCCGGGAATATGTCAAGCATTGAAATAGACACTGTAAGGGGGGTTCTCATGCTGTTTTACGCGACTCTTACGGCCCTGATTGTGGCCGGCGCGCAGGCGGGCGGCCCGCCGGCCGCGGTGCCGACACCCAATCAAGGCATCTGGTCGGAAAAGGCACGGCTGGGCGAGCAGCGCACCGAGGCGGTTGTCGTGGCCCTCGGCGGCAAGATCTACGTCGTCGGCGGGATGGCGCGCGGTCAGGATTCCCACGTGCTCAATCAGGAATACGACCCGGCGACGGACCGCTGGCGCGAGCGCGCGCCGATGCCGCACGCGCTCAGCCACGCGGGCGCAGCCGCGATGAACGGAAAGATTTACGTCGTCGGCGGCTTCCTGCGGAACGTGCATCTGGACGCCCAGGATCTCGCATTTGAATACAATCCGGCGACCGATACCTGGAGGCCGCTGCCGCCGATGAAGAGCCCGCGCGGCTCGGTCGGCGTTGCCGCCGTCAACGGAAAGATTCACGCCATCGGCGGCCGCGACGTCAATCGCGTGACCGTCGCCACGCACGAGGTCTTCGACCCCGCCACCGGGAAGTGGAGTGATCTGGCGCCGTTGCCGAAGGCTCGCGATCACATGGCCGTGATTGCGGTCGAGGGGCAGATCCACGCGATCGGCGGCCGCTTCGACGCGTCGACCGACAACACGGGAATGCACGACGTGTACGATCCCAGGACGAACTCGTGGAAAACGGCAGCGCCGTTGCCGACGCCGCGAAGCGGCATCGCGACGGTGCTCTATCGCGGCCGGATTATCATCGCCGGAGGCGAATGCAACAACGGCAAGCTGTTCGTCGAAAACGAAGGCTTCGATCTGAAGACCGGCAAGTGGTCGAGTCTGGCGGCGATGCCGTCGCCGCGGCACGGAATCCAGGCCGCGACGGACGGACAAATGGTGTACATCCCCGGCGGCGCGCCGGCATGCGGCACCGGGGCATCAGAGACGCTGCAGACGTTCCACTTCTAAAAGTTCGAAGTGCAAAGGTCAAAGTGCAAAGTAAGTTCAAAGTGCATGCGACTTTCCACTTGCTGTGAACTTTGAACTTTAAACTTTGAACTTTGCGAAAGGACTGCCATGAATCGCAGAGATTTCGTCAGAGCGGCGGCGAGTGCGACGGCCGGAGCGTACGTGATGGGCCGCGGCGTCAGAAACGCGCTCGGTCAAACGGCGGCTGCCGCGAAGCGGCGCGAGGTTTCGATCGGTGGCCGTCGTGTGAAGGTGATAGACGTACACTGTCACTGCGTCGTGCCGGAGGTGGCGGCGGTCGTCGAAGGCACGAACCTGGCGAACAATACGCGCGGAGGTGGCAACCAGATCCTCGGACCGGCGCGCCTGCAGCTCATGGATCAGCAAGGCGTCGATGTTCAGGCGCTCACCATCAACGGATATTGGTGGTACGCGGCCGATCGCGACCTGGCGCGCCGGATCGTGCAGGCCCAGAACGAAGGGCTCGCCGCATGGGTGGCCGCTCACCCCGATCGGTTTGTGGCGCTCGCCTCCGTCGCCTTGCAGCATCCCGATCTGGCGGCCGAGCAGCTGGAACAGGCGGTCAAACAATTGGGCTTGCGTGGCGTCTCAATCGGCGGTCATGTCAACGGCGAAGACGTCTCGCTGCCGAAGTACGACCCGTTCTGGGCCAAGGCGGCCGAGCTCGGGGTCCTCGTGTTCATGCATCCGGGCGGGGCGGACAACATCCTCCGCGAAGGCGCGCTGCGGGGACGCGGCGATCTCGGCAACATCATCGGAAACCCGCTGGAGACCACGTATTTCTTCACTCGCCTGATCTTCGACGGGACGCTCGATCGTTTCCCCGGTCTGAAGATCTGCGGCGCGCATGCCGGCGGCTACCTGCCCTCCTATCTCGGGCGGACGGACGTGGCCTGCGATGTGCGGGCCAACGCCAACTGCGCCAACAAGAAACACCCGCGCGAATACTTCAAGAAGGAATTGCTCGTCGACACGATGGCCTTCACGGAGGAAGGCCTGCGACATCTCGTGGCGGAACTCGGCGTCGGTCAGATCATGTATGGGACGGACGTGCCGTTCAACTGGCCGGTGACCGTCGACCTGATTCTGAATGCGCCCTTCCTGACAAACGCGGAGAAGGAGGCCATCCTCGGCGGGAACGCCGGGAGGCTGCTGCGGATTGCGTCGTAGGGCCTGCAGGCTTGGGCCTGGAGGCTGGAAGAAACGCAATGCCTTCCCAGCCTGTAGCCCCCAGCCTCTAGCCTCTATTTTGTTTACGGCGCGAGCGATCCAAGATACGCCGACACGGCCAGGATGTCCTCGTCCGTCAACCGTGCCACCGGCTTTTTCATCAGCTGCGCGTCGCCGCCGTTTCTCGTGGCGTCCTTGAACAGATAGAGCTGACGCGCGATGTAGATCGGATGGATGCCGGCAAGCCTGGGGACGTTCCCCAACCCTTTCAGCGCGTCACCGTGACAGATCGAACAGGCGATCGTTTTCCCTGAGCTGCCGGTCTCGACCAGCGCCTTCCCTTTGGCAATGCTGCCCACCGGCACGTAGGCGATGAAACCGGCTCCGGGATGCGGATCACGGAGCCTGGCTCTCGTTTGATCCATCGGCACGGTGATGATGCGATTGCCGATCGGCTCCATCTCGCCGCCCGGCTGCACGAAACGCATCCGACCCTGGCCGACGAACGTCTTCGGCGCCATCGCCGCCTCGGTGACCCTGGTCCAGGCGGCCGGCTTGAGCCCGGCAAACCATTCGCTGGCCTGTCGCACTTCTTCATCCGAGAGTTCCTTGGCGATGCTGTTCATCCGCGCCGCATCTTTTCTGACGCC
Source organism: Acidobacteriota bacterium (assembly GCA_023265175.1). Lineage (GTDB taxonomy): Bacteria > Acidobacteriota > Vicinamibacteria > Vicinamibacterales > CAVVIG01 > JAHFUI01. The sequence continues at coordinate 245 of JAHFUI010000051.1, read as the reverse complement.
GCTCTTGAAATCAGCCATCTGCCGCATCACATACTCGGCGGTGAAGCCGGTCACTCCGGCCGATTCAGGATGACCTTCTCCGTTCATGAGATGACAGGCCCCACAGGCCAGCGCCCCTGCGTGTCCTTTCTGCACGATCGACGGCGCCGGCGCGTGTTCGCCGGGAAACCAGTCCGGCGGATTCAGCAGATCGTCGATCTGCGCCGGCGTGTAGCTCTTGGTGCTGCCGGCCACGCTCTTCGGTC
>JAHFUI010000050.1 GCA_023265175.1 Acidobacteriota bacterium | reverse complement strand
ATCGGCCTCATGGGACTAGGATTCGTACATTTCGGCTGAAGGGCTACTCCGCGAGTGGGGATATGTTCTGATCACGCTCGGAGTAGTTACCCTCATTGTGCGCCACCGTTCGATGTTCATTGCATGAGCCGCCGCGGGTGATGCGCACGCCGTTAGGCTGCTCTGGATCGAAACTTCTGGCTCAAAAGGCGGGCAACATCCCGACGACTGGCGCCAAGACGAAAGAGCGAACGCAACAGCAAATCCGTACTGACGGTCTGATCCGCAGACTCCATCTTGGCTACGCGCGATTGGCTGGACCCGAAGCGTTGGGCCACTTCGGTTTGGGTCAAGCCCAAATGTTCGCGCCAGCGGCGCAGGCCGGCGGCCAATGCCAGCTTCGTCTCAATAAACCGGCGCTCGTCGTCCGAGAGGTTCAGGAAGTCGCCGGCATCCCCCACGGACCATCCGGCGCGCTCCAATCGCCGCCGCTTATCTTTGCGCATGGCGCTGATCCTTCTTCGCGGCCGTCAGGCGGTTGTATTCGGCCAGACGACGCTGGCATCCGACAATGACGGCCTTGGGGGTCGCCACCGTCTGTTTGTTGAAGACATCGAGAATCACTACCGCGTCGCTCACGACGTAGTACATGATCCGCCAGTTCGGCTTCGAGTCGACGACGCGCAACTCATGGCAACCGGGGCCGACGCTCGACATCGGCCTCGAGTGCGGCAGTCCGAGCAATTCACCGCGTTGCAGTCGGCGCAGCAAGAATCCGGCTTCGATGCGGGCATCCGAACCGAACGGCGGTGTCTTGATCTTTCCGCGCAGCCAGACGAGCGGCTTGTCACGCGGGCTCATCGACGAAGAGTGTATGTCAGATCAGACATACGTGCAAGCGCAGCCTAAATGCCCGTTAGCCCGCAATGAATCCATCCGCGAGTTCCTTGACATTCTTTAGGGTATGCACATAATACATACATGCGGGTGGCGTGGGATCCGCTGGAGGCCAGTGCCAATCTGCGGAAGCACGGCATTCGGTTCTCGGACGCAGAGGGTGTGTTGTTCGATCCGAACGCAATTACCCGAGAAGATCCTACAGCCGAGGGGGAACGGCGGTTCGTTTCCGTAGGCTTGGATCACTTGGCACGAGCCTTGGTCTTGGTCTTGGTCTTTTCGTACCGAGGCGAGAGCATTCGGCTCATCTCAGCGCGCCGTGCCACCCGCAAGGAGAGACACCAATATGAAGCGGGAGTATGACTTCAGCAAAGGGAAGCGGGGTGCGGTCATCGCCCAAACAGGCAAGACGCGCATCACCATCTACCTGGATGACGACGTTCTCGAGGAGTTCCGTGAGCGGGCCGACTCGACGGGTCGCGGTTACCAAACGATGATCAACGAGGCGCTCCGGGGGCACCTCGGAAAAGCCCAGCAGACGATCGATGCGAACACTCTTCGACGCATTATTCGGGAAGAACTGCGCAAGACGGGCTGACGATCGTTCAAGGTGCGGTCTGACTAACACGCGTTGCACCAGACGGCCGCCGGTGCGATCCTGAGCGGCCGCTGGTGAACGCTGACGTTGATATGGCCCGCGTAATATAGTTGCAGGAGCCATTCGGAAGGGGTGAAGCAATGAACCCGCTGCTTCTGGCCGCAAAGCGAATTGGACCGTGGATATTGCTGACGGCCACCGTGGTGCCCATCGGTACCCAGCAAGTCGCGGACACGGCATTTCGTCCACCAATCGAGAAGCCAGCATATCCCGCAGGTAAGGGCCCGGCGGTGCTGATCGACGAAGCCCACAACAATTTTCACACGGCTACCGGGCGGTACCTGCCGTTTGCGGAGTTATTGAGGCGCGACGGGTACGTCGTGACGGCATCAGCAGCGCGGTTCACGGCAGAGGCCCTGGGGACCGGGAGGGTGTTGGTTGTCGCCAACGCTACGGAAGCATTCACCGCCGAGGAAATTACAGGGGTGCGGAACTGGGTGGCAGGCGGGGGCGCACTACTGCTCATCGCCGACCATCCGCCGTTTGAAGCACCAGCCGCTGATCTGGGAAAGGCCCTCGGCGTTCGTTTCCGCGAGGGCGTAGCCTCGCCGGAAGGCGACGACAGCGGACGGATCGTGTTTCGCCGGTCGGATGGAACGCTCCGGGATCATCCCGTCACCAGGGGTATTGACGAGGTGGCGACGTTCACCGGTACTTCATTTCAAGTGGAGACATCCGGCCATCCCTTATTGATGTTCGGGCCCGGAGTCTACTCGGCGAAAGCGCGGAACGACCCGAACCCGATACTGGTGAAAGGCGACTTGCAGGGGGCGATCCTGCCCCTCGGCAGGGGCCGGGTGGCCGTGTTCGGCGAAGCAGCGATGTTTTCGGCCCAGATCACCGGGCCGGACAGGCACCCCATGGGAATGAATGCGCCGATCGCCAAGCAGAACCCGCAGTTTCTTTTGAATGTGATGCACTGGCTTTCCGGTCTGTTGCCAGACCGGTGAAACGGGCCCCAACCCACGAATGGAACCAACGCGGCTGTGACTTGCAAGGCGCGCGGCTCATTCGTAACGTCGACCGCGCGCACGATCGCCTTGTCGCGGGTGTCGGCTGAGCCTGTTGTAGTGCGGGGCTTCAGCTCTGCCCGGTCGCGCGATAACGGATGCGCGCCGTGCATGGACGGAGGCGGATTCAGAGCGGGAGCGCGGCGTCCGCGTTGAGATCGAGGTCCGCGATCATCCCCGCGCGGAACTTCCGCAGGCCCGCCGCGGCAATCATGGCCGCGTTGTCGGTCGAGAGCGGCAGGCTCGGCAGGAATGTCGGCATCTCGCGCAGGTCGCCGTGCCGCTTCAATTCTTCTCGCAGCCGGCTGTTGGCCGACACGCCGCCGGCGATCCCGATGCTTCTCGCGTGGTGACGCCGTGCGGCGGCGAACGTGCGGTCGATCAGCGCCCTGACCACGACGCGCTGGAAGCTCGCGCAGATGTCCGCGATTTCGCTTTCCGCAAAAAGGAGTACGGCTCCTTTTTCTTTTTCGCGTAGGCGCACGTACCGCAACACGGCGGTTTTTAGACCGCTGAAGCTGAAGTCGAGGTCCCCTTTCAGCGTCGGGGCGTTTCGGTCGGCATGCGTCAGCCGCGTCGTCGGCAGGGTGACCGCGCGGTCGTTCCCGTCGCGGGCGAGACGGTCGATGACCGGACCACCTGGGTACCCCAGTCCGAGCAGCTTCGCGACCTTATCATAGGCTTCGCCGGCCGCGTCATCCCGGGTCCGGCTGAGCCGCTGGTAATGGCCTGCGCGTTCGACAAGATAGAGGCTCGTGTGACCGCCCGACACGACGAGCACCACAGCGGGGAGCGGCAGCTCACCGTTTTCCAGCACCAGCGACTCGATGTGTCCCGCCAGGTGATGCACCGCCACGAGCGGCAACGCCGCGGCCGCCGCGGCAGCCTTCGCAAACGAGACGCCGACGAGGAGCGATCCGACCAGCCCCGGACCTTGCGTGACCGCCACGGCGCCCAGATCGCCCCATGTCGCGCCCGCTTCATCGAGCGCCCGCTCGACGACGCGGCAGATGTCGCGGATGTGCTGACGTGACGCGAGCTCCGGCACGACGCCGCCCCACTCGCGGTGAATGGGCACCTGCGACGCGATCACGTTCGATCGCATCAACCAGGGACGCGCCGCGTCGCCGGTCTCGTCAACGACGGCGGCTGATGTTTCGTCGCAGGAGGTCTCGATGCCGAGCACGCGCATGGGGAATCGATTCTTCGTCTTCGTGCCTTCGTGAAAAAGGACCGCCCGACTACGACCCGACGGCCGCGGCGGACTCGAACGCGCGCTTCAGCGACTCGGTATACGGCGCGCGGAAGATACCGCGCTCGGTGATGATGCCGGCGATGAGATGATGCGGCGTGACGTCGAACGCCGGATTCCTGATCAGCGCGCCGGCCGGCGTGAGCCGGTTGCCGCGCAGGTGCGTCACTTCGCGGGCGTTGCGCTCCTCGATCGGAATATGGGTCCCATCGGGCGTCGCCAGATCGATCGTCGACAGCGGCGCCGCCACGTAGAACGGAATGCCGTGCTCGCGCGCGAGCACGGCCACGGTGTAGGTGCCGATCTTGTTCGCCGTATCGCCGTTGGCGGCGATCCGGTCCGCCCCGACGACGACGAGATCGATGCGGCTGGTGCGCATGATGGCGCCCGCCATGTTGTCGGTGATGACCGTCGTCTCGATGCCGTCGCGCAGGAGCTCCCACGCGGTGAGCCGCGCGCCCTGCAGGAACGGTCGGGTCTCGTCGGCCAGCACCGTGACGCGCTTGCCGGCTTCGACCGCGCCGCGGATGACGCCCAGGGCGGTCCCGTACCCGGCCGTCGCCAGCGCTCCAGCGTTGCAATGGGTCAAGATCGTGGCCTGCGCCGGCACGACAGCGGCGCCGAACGCCCCAATCGCACGACAACTGGCGACGTCCTCGTCGTGGATGGCGTCCGCCTCCCGGTCGAGTCGATCCTTGATCTGATCCACGGACTCGCCGGCTTCCGCCGCGGCGCCAAACGACCGCTTCATTCGCTCGATGGCCCAGAACAGGTTCACGGCCGTCGGCCGGGTGGCCGCCATCAGCTCGCAGATCCTGTAGAACTCGGCGGCGAACTTCTGCGTGCCGGTCGCAGTGCTCTTCCCCGTGCCGAGCGCGATGCCCATCGCCGCCGCCACGCCAATCGCCGGCGCGCCGCGAATGACCATCGTCTTGATCGCGCGAGCGACCTCCGCAGCCGTCTTGCAGCGGACGTAGACCTCTTCCGCGGGCAGCTTGCGCTGATCGATCATCACGACCGTATCGTTCTCGCGGGCGATTGTCGGGAGCATCGGATTGACGATATCAGAGTAAGTGCCCGTCGAAGGGCAGCGGCAGGAGATCCTCGAGCCGGTGCGTACCTTGTTCCCCGGCCAGATTGGCCAGCCGGATCTCCAGGTTGCCGCCAAACTCCCACAAGATCTGCCGGCAGGCGCCGCACGGCGCCGCCGGCGCCTCGCTGTCGGCGACGATGGCGATGCGCGTGAACGCGCGGTGACCGTCGGACAGCGCCTTCACCATCGCCACCTGCTCGGCGCAGACGCTCAGGCCGTAGGTCGAGTTCTCGACGTTGCAGCCGGTGATGATGGTGCCGTCACTCGTCTCGAGGGCGGCGCCGACCTTGAAGTTTGAAAACGGCGCGGCGGCGTTCTCGCGGGCGCGTCGCGCGGCGCCGATGAGGTCGGCGGTCCGTTCGCGCGCGCGCCGCGGCCCCAAGCGCCGCTCGCGGCCGATCCGCCGATTGCCGGTTGGCCGTCCGACATCGCCGGCGCGTCGTTCGAAACCGGCGCGGCGATCGCGGTCGGCTCGCGCGCGGCGATCCGGCTCCGTCCTGCCCCGATTGCCCTGCCGCACGCCGTTGACGACGTGATTGATGAGCGCGATCTCGGACAACTGCACGCTGAGCGCGTTCGCCTCCGGATTCGAGTGACTTCGCCTGGCCGCCTCGGCGCTGGTCCACTGTCGGACCGCGTAAAAGCGGGACGGCAGCGCCTCGTCGCCGATCGTGTCGGCCCGCGCGTACTTGTTGCGGTTCAGCAGATCGTCGAGTTGACGCGCGAGCGCGAGGAATTCGGCTTCGCGGCCCGCGTGCACGTCGGCGATCAGCACCGACAGTCGAGTCCGATCAGAGACGGCCAATGATGCCCTCCAGAAGCGCGAGGAATTCGCCACGCACGCGCCGCGCGGTCTCGAGCACCTCGCCGTGATCCACCGCGTGCGGCAACACGCCCGCCGCCGTGTTGGTGATGCAGGAAATGCCGAGCACGTCCATGCCCATGTGCCTGGCGACGATGGCCTCTGGCACGGTCGACATCCCGACCGCATCGGCACCGATCGTCCGCAGGTACCTGATCTCGGCCGGCGTTTCGTAGCTGGGGCCGAGCACCGCCGCGTAGACGCCGTGCGGAAGCGTCATCCCGTGCTCGCCTCCCGCCTCGTCGGCGATCCGTCGCAGGCGCGGCGAATAGAGGTCGGTCAGGTCCGGAAACCGCGGACCGAATCGATCGTCGTTGGCGCCGACGAGCGGGTTGCCGCCCATGAGATTGATGTGATCGTCGATGACCATCAGCGCGCCCGCGGCGAAGGCGGTGTTCACGCCGCCGGCGGCGTTCGTCAGAATCAACGTCTTGACCCCGAGCAGGCCCAGCACGCGGACCGCAAAGGTGACGGTCCGCAGATCGTGGCCCTCGTACGCGTGAGAGCGTCCCGCCAGCGCCGCGATCGTCCGTCCACGCACGCCGCCGACCACCAGGCGGCCGTCATGGCCGATCACCCGCGACGCCGGCCAGTACGGCAATTCACCGTAGGGCATCGAGACCCGATCGGCGAGGCTCCCGGCGAAATCGCCAAGCCCCGAGCCGAGCACGATCGCGATGCGCGGCACGTCGGAGACCCGCGCGCGAATCGCGTCGGCCGCTTCCTTCACTTGATCGTAGTAGCTCATGTCAGCGTCGCTCATCACGAAGACGCGAAGTCACGAAGCTTTCTTTGTACAAACCTTGTACAAGAAAAACTTTCGTGTCTTCGTGCCTTCGTGAAAAAGGGCCGCTCACAGAAGAAACCCCGCGATGGCGGCCGTCAGGAAATTCGCCAGCGTCCCCGCGACCATCGCGCGAATCCCGAGCCGCGCCAGATCGTGGCGGCGATTCGGCGCCAGCGCGCCGATGCCGCCGATCTGGATGCCGATCGAACCCAAGTTCGCGAATCCGCACAGCGCGAACGTCGCAATGGTGAACGACTTGGGATCCAGCACGGCCTTCATCGCTCCGAGCTGTGAATAGGCAATGAACTCGTTGAGTACCATCCGTGTTCCGAGGAGATTGCCGATCGCGGGGGCGTCACGCCAGGGTACACCCATGCTCCACGCGGCGGGCGCGAACACCCACCCGAAAATCTGCTGCAGGCTCAGACCGGTGAGGCCGAGCAGCGCGTTGACGAGCGCGACGAGGGCGATGAAGGAGATCAGGATGGCGAGCACGTTGAGCGCGAGATGCAGACCCTCGACGGTCCCTCGCGCCGCCGCGTCGATCACGTTCACGTCGGCCTGCGCCACCTCGAGCCGCACGGTGCCCATGGTCCTGGGCGTCCCGGTTTCCGGCACGAACAGCTTGGCCATCATGATGGAGCCTGGCGCGGTCATGATGACGGCAGTGAGGAGATGCCTCGCCTCGGCCCCGAACAGAATATAGGCCACCATGATGCCGCCTGAGATGTGCGCCATCCCCGAGGTCATCACCGTCATCAGCTCGGACTCGGTCATCTCCGGCAGGTACGGGCGGATGATCAGCGGCGACTCGGTCTGGCCCATGAAGATGCCGGCGGCGGCCGTGAGCGACTCGGCGCCGCTCGCCCGCATCACGCGGCGCATCAGCACGGCAAACAGCCGCACGATGATCTGCATGATGCCGAGGTAATACAGCGTCGCGGAGAGCGCCGCGACGAAAATGATCGTGGGCGCGACCTGAAACGCCACCGGCAGCCCGGACGCCGCCGGGCCAAGCGCCTGTGCGATCGTTCTCCACTGCGCACTGTCCCCGAGCGGGCCGAAGACGAACGACCCGCCGATGAACGCAAAGCCCAGCAGCTTCGTGATCCACGTGCCAAGCAAGGTAAAGACCTGCTGACCAACAGCGGTCTTGAGCACGACGAGCGCGAAGACGACCTGGAGGCCGAGGCCCCACGCGACCGTCCGAACGTCGATCGATCGCCGATCGGTCGAGCATGCGTAGGCGATTGCGAGGATGGCGATGGCGCCGACCAGAGGCTGGGCGACGGTCACGCCCATCCGCGCGGCGATTCCCGCCGCGGCCGCGAGTCCAACGGCTCCCGCCGCCATGGCCAGCTCGGTCGTGCTTAACCGACGACTCGAACCGGCCACACGCGCGTCGACGTACACCGGCATCAGTGAACATCACCCACAATGAGCGGCTCCGCCGCCGGCCGCTGATCGCCGATCACGATGGCCCGCGTGGCCAGCTCCATCGCGGTCTCGAGCCGAGGCCGATGACGATAGCGCAGATCGAGGACCGGATCGCCGGCGCGCAGGTGGTCACCCGGTTTGGCCATCATCATGATGCCGACGCTGGGATCGATGGGATCGTCCACGCGGTCACGCCCCGCCCCGAGGCCAACGGATGCCCGCCCGATGAGCTCGGCATCGAGCCTCGTCAGGAATCCGGCCCGCGGCGCTCGGAGGACGTGGCGTTGGAGCGCGGCCGGGAACCGGCTGTAGTCGTCCACCACGCGGGGATCGCCGCCTTGCTGCTCGATGATGCGCCGGAACCGATCGAGTCCGGCGCCCGAGGCGATCGCGTCGCGGATTTGGGTTTGGCCGTCGGTCAGATCGTCCGCCACGCGTCCGAGCACGAGCATGCGCGCGGCCAGTTCCACGGACAGGTCCGCGACGTCGGGGGGTCCGCCGCCCTTCAACACCTCGATGCACTCGATCACTTCGAGCGCGTTGCCGACCGCGCGACCGAGCGGCGCGTCCATCCGCGTCATGATGGCTTCGGTCTTGACACCCGAGGCGTTGCCGATCGACACGAGCGATTCGGCGAGGCGGCGGGAATCGGTCTCGGTTTTCATGAAGGCGCCACTGCCGGTCTTCACGTCGAGGACCAGCGCGTCGATCCCTTCGGCGATCTTCTTGCTCATGATTGACGCGGTGATGAGCGGAATGCTCTCGATGGTTCCCGTCACGTCCCTGAGCGCGTACAGCGTTTTGTCGGCCGGCGCGACCTGCCTCGTCTGGGCGATCAGCACGCAGCCGACGTGTGCGAGCGCCGCCTTCATCTCGTCGAGCGACAGGTTGACCCGAAACCCCGGAATCGCCTCGAGCTTGTCGAGCGTGCCGCCCGTGTGCCCCAGGCCGCGTCCCGACATCATCGGAATCATCACGCCACACGCGGCGGCCAGCGGCGCGAGCACGAGCGAGGTCTTGTCGCCCACGCCCCCGGTGCTGTGCTTGTCGACTTTCAGGCCGGGAAGATCCGACAGGTCGACGCGCCCGCCGGAATGGACCATCGCGTCGGTCAGCCACGCGGTTTCCTCGATGGTCATGCCGCGCAGCAGAATCGCCATCAACAACGCGGACGCTTGATAATCGGGCCACGTGCCCGCGGTCACGCCCGTCACGAAGAACTGAATCTCGTCGCGACCAAGCAAGCCACCGTCCCGTTTTTTCAGGATGACGTCGACCGCACGCATGGGAGCGGGCAGTATATCGGACTGCTAGCTTCAGGTCCGGCAGTCCAGCGATAATCCGGAGAATGTCCCAGGTTTCCCAGCTTCCCCCCCAACTCGCGCGGGACTTGCTGCAGATGGCGCGGTCCCTGCTCGTGGCCGCCCGCAACTGGACGCTCTATCCCCCGGAACATCCGGCCGTTGCGACCACGGTCGAGCGGCTGTGCGACGCGGTCAGGCGGTCTTCGCTCGGCTCCGCGTTCTCAATCGGCATCACCCCCGAAACCTTGCTGGTCGACGGCACGCCCGCGAGCACCAGCGACTCGATCGCCGAAGCCGCGGCCTTTCTTCACGACCACGATCTGCTGAATATCACCTTCCTCGGCGACGTCTCGTATGACGGCATCACAAGGTTGCTGCGCCTGCTGGCGCTCGACGCCGACGAACGTCGCCGTGCCGGCGGTCCGGTGAAAATCTGGGCGACCGAGGGACACCCGTCGCTGATTCTCGAGCAGGTCGATTACGAAAAACTCTTCGCGTCGCAGGAAGGCGACATCGTCGAGCCAGCCAAACGGGACAACCTCTGGCGATCGATCGTCATGTCGATCGCCGGCGGCCAGAGAACGATCTTCGATGAACGGTCACAACAACGGCTTCTCGACATTGCCGGAAGCCCGAACGATGTCCAGGACCTGGCGACGGCGGTCATGGCGCCGAAATGCGCCGTGGACGGCTCGCCCATGATCACCTCGCAGGCGGCGACCGTCCTCGCCGCCTTCCGCCATCTCACCAGCATCGTCTCCGTGATGTCGCCCGCGCAGTTGCCGGCGGTCATGGGCAATCTCGCGACCGCCGCCGCCCAACTCGATCCGCATGTCGTCATGCAGATGATGCAGACCGAAGACGATCCGGCCGAACGGGTGCCGATCGTCAAAGGGCTGGCCGCGGCATTCGACGACGGCAAGGTCGCGCAACTGCTCGCCACGGCCCTCGCCCTCGAGGGGCGGGCGTCGGATCGCCTCGCGACGATCTTCAACACGATCGCACCCGACGAGCAGAGAAAGCGGCGCGTCCTCGCCTTGACGCGCCACCTGCTGAGCGAAACCGATTTCGGTAAAAGCGGTCAATTCCAGATCCTCTGGTCGTCGGCGGAAGAGCTGCTGATCTCCTATAACGACGCGCCGTTTGTCTCGGAGGCGTACCGCGCCGCACTCGACGGCGTCGGGGCGCGCGCCGAGCGCATGGCCGTCGTCGACCTCCCGCCGGAACTGCCCGAATGGATGGACAGCCTCGGCCAGGAAAGCGTGCGCACGCTGTCGGTCACGTTGTTGATCGATCTGCTGACGGTTGAGCGCGACCCTGCGCGCGCGGCCGACATCGCCCAGGACATGGGAGCCCTGGCCGAGGATCTGCTTCTGTCGGGCGCGTATGACGATGCACGGACCGTCACGCAGGCGCTCGAACAGCGTGCAGCCGCTGCCGGCGCAACTGGCCGCGACGCGTGCCGCGGGGCGCTCGATCGACTGGGCGAATCGATCGCGCTCCAGGAGACGGCGGCACTTCTCGGCGACCTCGATGAGGACGGCTGGCAGGATGTTCGGTCCGTGGTCACGATAATTGGGGCGGCGAGCGTCGACGGATTGAAAGCGGCCCTCGTGAGTGAAGAAGAGACGCTCGGCCTCCAGCGTGCCGCCGACGTGATCGTCAGCTTCGGCCGGCCGGCCGTCAGCCGGCTGGCTTCCCTCCTGACCGACGAGCGCTGGTTCGTGCAGCGAAACGTGGCGCGACTGCTCGGGCGGATCGCCGCGCCGGAAGGCGTGCCGCTCCTCCAGCCGCTGATCCGCAAGAGCGATCCGCGCGTCGCCCGGGCGGCGGTCTCCGCGCTGGCAAGCATCCCGGATGCCTCGGCCGCCCGCGCCATTCACACGGTCCTGCGCGCCGCCACCGGCGAGCTGCGCCAGGCGGTCATCGGCGCGCTCGTCGCCGATCGCGATCCGCGCGTCGTTCCGATGCTGGTACGCATCATCGAAGAGAGCCAGCCGCTCGGCAAAGATCACGACGTGGTGCTGGAGGCGCTCACCGCGCTCGGCGTGGTCGGCAGCAACGAAGCGATTCCGGCGTTGGTGGCCATTATCAAGCGCCGCGGGTTCTTCGGCCGCAAGAAGCTGCGGGCGCTCAAGGAGCGCGGCGTCGCCGCGCTCGCGCGGATCGGCACGGCGCAGGCATCGGCCGCCCTCAACGAGGCGGCAACGAGCGGTGACGGTCTATTGAAGAAGATTGTGTTGAGCAGAGGCAAAGGGTAAAAGCACGAGCGCGCCATGGAGCCCAAAAAAGCCGAGGACATCGTTCGGCGACTCGCGACTGCGTTGCGAAGCGCGGATTTGTACTCGCCGACCCACCCGCTCGTGCAGCACGGCCTGGACGGGCTCAGCGGGGCCGCCATCGAGGCGCTGCAAGCGGCATCGAGCGTCGTCATCGGGTTCATCGGCGATGAAGTCATCGTCGACGGGGCGCGGCTTCCTCGCGGCACGGCGGCGCTCGTCGGCTTCGCGCGCGACCTTCGCGATCGCGAGATCGAAAAGGTCACCTTCTCCAGAGGCCTGACGCGCGACGAAGTTCGTCACTTCGTCGCGGTGCTGGGCAATCGCCAGTCGGAGACGCCGGTCGCCGATCTGCTGGCCTCCCGCGGCGTCCGACATATCACTGTCGGAAAAATCGTCGTCGAAGAAGTCTCGGACGATCAGGCCGGGATTGCCGCGGCCAGGCGGGTCTACACGAGCGCCGTCGAGACGGCCGAAACGCTGTGGCAGGCCGCAAAAGCCGGCGACCGGCCCGACACCGCAACGGCGCGCAAGATCATCGATGGCCTGGCCCGGCTGGTCACGCAGGACCGCACGTCCTTGATGGCGCTGACCGCCCTCAAGAAGTACGACAACTACACGTTCACGCACATGGTGAACGTCGCGGCGCTCTCGATGGCGCTGGCGCGCACCCTCAACATCGACGGCGCGCTGCTGCGCGAGTTTGGGTTCGCCGCGCTGATGCACGACATCGGCAAGGTGACCACGCCGCTCGAGGTTCTCAATAAGCCCGACAAGCTGAACAAGGAGGAATTCGAGATCATGAAGCAGCACGTGGTGGACGGCGCGCACATCCTCCGCCGCACGCCGGAGATGCCGGCGCTCGCGCCGATTGTCGCCTTCGAACACCACCTGAAACAGGATCTCAGCGGATACCCGGAGAAGATCGGCAGCCGAAAATTGAATCTCTGCACCATGATCGTCAGCATCACGGACGTCTTCGACGCGTTGCGCAGCAACCGCGTCTATCGGCAGGGACTCCCCACCGCGCGCATCCGCGCCATTCTCGGCGAACAGGACAGTCCGGCGTTCAATCACGTGCTGTTGAAACGGTTCATCAACCTGATGGGACTCTTTCCGGTCGGCAACCTCGTTCGCCTGAGCACGGATGAGCTCGGCGTCGTCACCGCGGAGCATCCGAGCGATCCCTTCCGGCCGCAGGTCAAGATTCTCACCGATCGCAAAGGCCAGAAGCTGGAGGAGCCGTTTCTCGCCAACACGTGGGACCGCGACGCACGAGGCGAGCACTCGCGCGCGGTGGTCGAGGCGATCGATCCGGAAACAGTGGCGATCGATCCGCTCCAGTACCTATGACCACCGATGTCCCTGCGCTCGCCGCCAAGGAGACGGTGCGGCTGAACGAGCTCGCCCGAGCGTGCAAGGCGGCGGCGCGCGCCGTCGCCCTCTATCCCTCCGCGCATCCGGCCATCGCCACCACGCTCGCGCGCATCGTCGATCTGACGGCGCCGGTCCAGCTCTTGGATCCGCTGAAGCTCACCGTGCTGCCGGATTCCCTGTTGCTCGACGGCCGGGCGCCCGCGCGCATCGACCAGGCCGTGCGCGAGCTGGCCGCCCTGCTCCACGATCATTTCGTCGGCGAGATGACGATCCATCCCGGCGGCGACGTCGAGGCGTGGCGCAGCTTTCTGATCCTGCTCGCCCGAACATCGGAATCGGTCCGCATCGACGGCGGCATCGCCCGTCTGTGGACCACGATGGGCGGGAGGCACCTGGAGCTGCGGGAGATCGACTACGCCGAGGTCATGCGCGAACGCGCGGGCGGCCATGCGGCCGTGTGGGAATACGTCATCGCCAGCTGCCTGGAAGGCGACGCGTTCGATCTGAACGAGGACGCGATCCGATCGCTGTCGGAAATCGCCGGCGATCCGCAGCGGCTGGCGGAGCTCGTCGCGGCGCTCGACGAGCGGGCGGCCGCGCGCGGCGGGCTCCCCGTCAGGACGGCGGCGCTCATCCGCATGCTTCGTGGAATCGCGGAGGCAGCAGCGAACACGGATCAGGACCAGCTCGAGATCATCATGCGCAACATGTCGGCGGCGCTCGGTCAGGTGTCGCCGGAGATGATGCTGGAGCTGCTGGCGCATCGACGGGCCGCCGAGGATCAGAGCGCGGGCGCGCCACGGATCGTCGGCGAAGTCGTCCGACGGATGTCGGATCAGACCATCGCGAAGTTCGTCACGCGCAGCGTCGTAAAGGAGGGAACGGCCACCGACCGGCTCGCCGAGGCGTTTCACGCGCTCGTTCCGGATATCGAACGACGCCACCACCTCGTGGGCCTCGCCCATGATGAAACGGCGGCGTCGCCGCTCGGCCAGCTGGAAGACTTCGAGTCGCTCTGGACGAACGTGTCGAACATGCTGACGTCGTACTCCGACGCATCGTACGTGTCCGAGGCGTACGCCCACGAGCTCTCCGGTGCGCGGACGCAGGCGATCGAGGTGGAACGCGTCGGCGACGACCCGCCCGAGCGCATGGCGACATGGCTCGGCACGGTCGCCGCCAGTGCGGTCCGCGCCCTCGACTTGACGCTGCTGATGGACCTGCTTCGGATCGAAAACGATCCGGGCCGTTGGCGCGACCTGATGCCTCCGGTCGTGTCACAAATTGAAGATCTGCTGCTGGTCGGCGACTTCGACGCGGCCGCGGCGCTCGTCTTGGCGCTCGTCCACGAGGTCGGTCCGACCCAAACGCCGCGCACACCGGCGGCGGCCGGCGCGATCGAGCAGCTGGCCGGCGGCGCGATGATGCGGCACATCGTCTCGCATCTCGCCATCCTCGACGACGCGCGATTCGAGCGTGTGAAATCGCTGTGCCTCTCGATCGGCGACATGCTGGTCCGTCCGCTGGCGGAAGCGCTCTCGAGCGAGGAGCGCGGGCGCACACGCGAACGGCTGACGGCGCTGCTCATCGCCTTTGGGGCGACCGGCCGGCAGACGGTGGAGCGATTGAAGAGCTCGCCGAATCCCGCGGTCCGGCGGACCGCGATCTATCTGTTGCGCGAATTCGGGGGGAGCGAAGCACTCCCGGACCTGACGGCCTTGCTGGACGATACCGAGCCGCAGGTTCATCGCGAGGCCGTGCGCGCGATTCTCAACATCGGTACCGATGGCGCGTACGAGGTGCTGCAGCAGGCGCTCGCCCGCGGCACGGCACAGTCGCGGGAGGCGATCATGCAGGCGATCGGCCTCGTCCGCGATGAGCGGGCCACGCCGCTCTTCGCCTATATCCTGGATCACATCGACCACCGCGGGCCGCTGCGGCCGGTGTACCTGCGCGCGATTGAATCACTTGGCGCGCTGCGCGATCCGGAGGCGATCGAACCGCTCAAGGCGGCGCTCTATCGCGGCGAATGGTGGGCGCCGCGGCGGACGGCGCTTCTGCGCTCGGAGGCCGCGATCGCGCTGGCGCGCATCGGGACGCCGGCCGCGGTCGACGTGCTGCGGGAGGCGGCGGTATCCAGCTCGCGTCGGATCCGCGCCGCGTCGCGTCCCGCCTTGGCGCGCGCGGCACGGAGTGAACGGCGAATTTAGTCATCTGGTTATCTCGTTATCTGGTCATTGGGTTGGCATTCGTCACAACAATGATCAGATAACCAGATAACCAGATAACCAGATGATCAAATGATCCATGGATGACAAACGTCTCGATCTCGCCGACCAGTTTCTGCGCCGCTTTGCCGCGGCCGTTCGCTCGGCCCAGCTCTACTCGGCGCGCCATCCGATCATCGCGCGCAACATCGAGGCGCTGGCGGCGGCCGTCGACGTGCTGCACGCGTCGCAGCCCGCCATTACGGTCGGCATCATCGGCTCTGAAGTGGTCGTCGGCGACGTGCCGGTGGGCAAGGCGGAGTCGCTCGGCAACGTCATGCAGCGGCTGCAGGGCGCCGGCATCGAGCGCATCGTGATCGAGCGCGGCGTCGACGCCGACGAGCTCACGTCGCTGGTGCACACGCTGGCGTCGCTGGACACGCACAAGACGGCCGACGGCACGACGCCGGACTTCCCCGCGTTGCCGCACATCCGCGTCGGCCGGATCCAGCTCGAACAACGGGTGGAAGGCAGCCTCGCCGACATGGCCACCATTCGACGGTTGTACGCGGATGCCGTCTCCGTGGCGGGCATCATCTGGGAGAGCGCGACGACCGAAGACCAGCCGGACGCAGACGCGGCGCGCGCGATGATTGACGGGCTGGCGCACGCGGTCGCGCAGAACCGGACGGCGCTGGTCGCGCTGACCGCGCTCAAGGAGTACGACAACTACACCTTCACGCACATGGTGAACGTGTCGATCCTGACGATGGGACAGGCGCGCGGGCTCGGGATCGATGGTCCGCTGCTGCGCGAATTCGGTCTCGCCGCGCTGATGCACGACATCGGCAAAGTCAGAACGCCGGCCGAGATTCTCAACAAGTCCGAGAAGCTCACCGACCCCGAGTTCGCGATCATGAAGCGCCACCCCGTCGACGGTGCAGAGATGCTGCGCGAGACGCCGGAGATCACGGCCCTCGCGCCGATCGTCGCCTTCGAGCACCACCTGCGGATCGATGGCAGCGGCTATCCGGGTGGCATCGGCCGGCCGTCACTCAATCTCTGCACGATGTTGTGCAGCATCGCGGACGTTTACGACGCCATGCGATCGCAGCGGCGTTACCAGCAGGCGTTTCCGACCGAACGCATTCTCGAGGTCTTGAAGCGGAATGACGGCCTGCAGTTCGACCAGCATCTCGTCCGCCGCTTCGTGCAACTGATCGGCATCTATCCGGCCGGCAATCTCGTGCGTCTCGACACCGGCGAGGTCGCCGTCGTCGTCAAGACCTATGCGCCGGATCCGTATCGGCCGCAGGTCCGCGTCCTTTTCGATCGCGGAGGCCGACGGCTGGACATCAGCTACGACCTCAACCTGTGGGAAGCGGCCGGCGGGGCTGCGCATCCGGCGTCGGTGATCGGGCCGTTGGATCCCGCAGACTACGCAATCGATCCGCTGGCGCTCATCTGAATTTGGATATCTGGTTATCTGGTTATCTGGTTGTTTGTCGCTCAATCGATCAATCAATTACGAGATAACCAGATAACCAGGTGACCAAATTTACGGTTCGTGTCCTCGGGGTGGTGCGCCGCATCCCACCGGGGCGCGTCGCGACCTACGGCGACGTCGCCGCGCTCGCCGGCCGGCCTCGCGCCGCTCGGGCGGTCGGCAACATCATGCGAGCCTGCGGGCGGCCGGACGTGCCGTGCCATCGGGTGATTTCCGCCAGCGGGCGGTTGGGCGGCTACGGCGGCAATGAAGTGCTCAAACGATCGCTGCTGATTGCGGAGGGCATCCGCGTCTCTGGTCAGCGAGTGCAGGACCTCAGACGGGTGCGCATGACATGCCATCTGTCAGGCAACGCCAATGGCCATCGCTTCCGTCTAAAGAAACAGACGTGAGCGATGCCGAGCTCGTGGCGCGGTGCCAAGCTGGCGAGATCGACGCATTCGAGACGTTGTACCGCCAGCATGCCGCGCGCATTTTCAGCCTGGCGTCTCGCATGGCCGGCTCGGCTGACGAAGGCGAAGATCTCCTCCAGGAGATCTTTCTCCAGGCGTATCGGAAGCTTGGGACCTTCAAAGGCGAGGCCGCGGTCGGCACGTGGTTGTACCGCCTGGCGGTCAACCACTGTCTGGATTTCGTCCGCAGCCGGCGGGCGAGGACGAGCAAACTGACCGATACGCTCGACGATGAGCGGTTGCTCGAGCCGGCGGCGCCGCGGGACACGCCAATCCCGCGAATCGACCTGGAGCGGGCCATCGCACGCCTGCCGGAGGGGTGCCGCGAGGCGTTCGTGCTGCACGACATCGAAGGATTCGACCACAAAGAGGTGGGGGCGATGCTCGGGATTGCGGAAGGCACCTCGAAGTCGCAGGTATTCAAGGCGCGGATGAGGCTGCGAACGCTACTGTCACAGTCGACACGATGAGCCACAAGGCACACAAAGAGCACGAAGCGCTGCTTTCTTCGGGACTTCGTGACCTTTGTGGTTCGGAAGCTGTTATGCATCCGACCGATTCGCACATCACCGACTACGTCGACGGCTCCCTTGGCGCCGGCGATCGTGCGGCCATCGACAAGCACCTCGAAGACTGCGGCGCGTGCCGCGCACTCGTTGCTGATTTCCGCGAGCTTCGCCGCGCCGCCGCCGCGCTGGAGGCGATGGATCCGCCGCCGCGCGCCTGGTCGCGGATAGCACTAACACTTCGCGAGTCGTCAGTCGCCAGTCGTCAGTCGTCAGTCGTCAGTCGCCAGTCGCCAGTCGTCAGTCGACTGTCGACTGTCTGGTTGGCGGCGGCCGCGGCCCTTGTCCTCGCCACGGCCGGCGGCTTCTGGATGAATCGAACGCCGCGTGCCGGTGCGGGGACCGTGCCGGCAGCGGAGCCATCGGCGGAGGCGGTCGAAGCGGAGCTGGCGCAGGCCGAACAGCATTATCAAAAGGCGATCAGCGGTCTGGAACATATCGCCAATGCGGAGAAGGGCACGCTCGATCCCAAGACGGGGGCAACGCTGCAGAAGAACCTGGCGGTCGTCGACGAAGCAATCAACGAGAGCCGCGCCGCACTGCATACACAGCCGAACAGCGCACCGGCCCAACGCAGTCTGCTCGAGAGCTTCAAGGCGAAGGTCGATCTCCTGCAGAGCACGGTCGCGCTCATCAACGAGATGCGCAAGGGCGACGAGGCCGGAGCGGCACACATCGTTTCAGGATTAAGGCAGCCTTGAACCCGAGCGACCCTTCGACTCGCTGAGGGCCCTCCTGAGCGTTGCCGAAGGACGAGTGAGAGCGCTCGGAGGGGTGGGGCCCGAGCGCACAGGAAAAAGAGGCATCTGACATGCGACTGAGATTCTCGCTGATGGCCGTGGCACTCGTGGCCAGCGCCGTATCTGCCACCGCGCAGGAACCCGCCCGGCGGTTTGGCGACGTGGTGTCGCGCGCCGTTTCCCGCGTCTACCAGGGGAACAACGGACCCGAGCAGACGGAGCGCTTCTCACGCAAAATCAAAATCGGGCGTGACGGCCGGTTCAGCGTCTCCAACATCGCGGGCGACATCGTCGTCACCGGCGGGTCCGGCGACGAGGTTTCAATCGACGCGGTGAAGCGAACACGCGGCAGTCAGGCCGGGCTCGCCAGCGTGACGATCGAAGTCGACGCCGGGAACGGCCGAGTCGATGTTCGGACCGCCCACAGCGCTCGGACTGATCGTGTGCGCGTCGATTACACGATTACCGTTCCGGCCTCGACCGAGGTGGTCGCGAGATCGGTGTCTGGGAACGTCAGAGTCACGACCGTGCAGGGGTCGGTTCGAGCCCAGACGGTGAGCGGCGGTGTCACCACGTCGGGCACGCCGAAGCTGGAGATCGCCAAGTCGATTTCGGGCGACGTCGACATCAGCGACATCGCCACCGACCGCGGCCTTGACGTCACGACCATCAGCGGCGCCGTGCGCGGGAGGAACGTCAAGGCGCGCTCGCTCGATCTCAAGACAGTGAGCGGCGACGTGGTGTTGACGGATGCCCTCTGTGACCGCATCGACGCGAGATCGATCAGCGGCAGCATCGAATATTCGGGCTCGCTGGCGAAACGAGGGACATACGACCTCACCGCGCACTCCGGCAACATCCGTCTGACGCTGGCGGAGTCCACGGGGTTTCATGTTGCGGCGGTGACGTTCAGCGGCACCATCCGCTCCGACCTGCCGCTGACGATCGGCGGCGACAGCGACCGCGCGCGGGGAAACGGCCGGCGCGGCATCAACAGACGGTCGATTCAGGCGACGTTTGGCGACGGCAGCGCCACCCTGAACGTCCACTCCTTCAGCGGCGACATCGTCATCAGCAAACGGTGAGGGGTCAGAGGTCTTGATTCTTGCGACGGCGACACCGGTTTTGCAAGAATCAAGATCCGACCCCCTCCTGTATAATTGGAGCCGTTAGTCACCGTCCTCGAGGCGGTCACATTTCGATCACGCCCAGGCAGCCCGGGCGTCGGGAGGCGACAATGAAGCAACTGGTTCTGGCGGGCGCGCTCATGGGAGCTCTTGGCGTCGGCACGGCGTACGCGCAGTCGGCAGCGAGCGCGGAGCGGCAGCCGGCCGCCAAGCCAGCGAAAGCGGCCCCACCGGCACGCGCGGCAGCGGCGGGCGGCCCCGAAGGCCACACCGCGCCAAAAGCACAACCGAACACGGCGGCGACGCCCCCCGCACCCACCGGCGAGTTGGCGCTCGGATCGGTGCATCTGGCGAAAAGCGTGAAAGCTGATGGCAAAGCGCTGCCGGCCGGAACGTATCAGGTCCGCCTCACGGCACAGCAGGCGACGCCGGACGCCAAAGGCGAGACGTCGACCCTCGAACGCTGGGTGGAGTTCATGCAGAAAGGGCAGGTCAAGGGGCGCGAAGTCGTGACGATCGTGCCGCAGTCGGAAATCTCCCTGGTGCAGAAAGACACGCCGCCGCCCGCGAACTCCTCGAAAGTCGAAACGCTGAAGGGCGGCGATTACCAGCGGCTGTGGATCAACAAGGGCGGAAACCACTACCTCGTACATTTCCCGACCGCGTAAACCTCACGTCTTTCAGGTCTCACGTCTGCCCGAAGGGAGCCGCGGCCCACCGGCCGCGCTCCCTTTTTTCTTGTGGCGCCCTAGCGAAGCGCCACGCGGTCGATTACATCGATGCCATCGAAGCCCTCGTCGAATGTCGCGATCTGTGTGACGTCGTGGTTCCGCATCACCGCGACGTGGACCGCGTCGCGAGCGCTGATGCCGTGCACGGTGGCTAGCAGCGTTTTTGCCCGATCGGTATCGGCGAGGGTCACCGGGAACACGGTCGGGCAGAGCTGCACGAACAGGTCGTACACCGTCGAGGCCAGGTCCAAACGTTTCAGCGCAGCATAGCGATACAGAATCTCCTGAAGGACTTCCGTGCTCGTGCAGATGTCGACGTCGCCCGATCGCGCGCGCTCGAGGAACCGGCGCGCCGGATCGCGGAGCGGATGATCGCGTCCGGCGACGTACATCGGCACGTTCGAGTCGACGAACGTCATCAACCGCGTCCGGCTTCGATTTCGGCGAGCATCTGATCGATGTCTCCCGTCGGGGCGCCGAGCGCCGAGAGACGATCGAGCGGATCGGCGGTCCGATGGTCGTCGAGCGCCCGTTCGAGCGCATCGCGGACCCAGGCGCCGGTCGACTGGCGCCGCCGCTGTGCGGCCTTGCGGATGCGCCGCTCGAGCGCCTCTGGGATCAACACTTGAAGCCGATGACTCATATACTCATGCTAACATGATTTCATCACGTTCACTGAGTCGACGTCGTGCGTCCCACCCATCGTTTCAGCTCCGTCATCGTCACCACGCGGTTGTCTGCCGGATAGTGGACGGGAACAATCCGCTGCACGTCGAGCTTCAACCGCTCGATGTTGTCGACGAGGCTCAGCGTATACAGGCTCGGTGGACTGGGCGCCGTCGCATTGGCCGCCTGAGGATTGTAGCCATCCGCCTCGAGCAGCACCTTCTCCTTGGGCAGATACGCGACGATCATCCCGTCGTGGTGCCCGAAGTTCTGCAGGTGATACAGCTCGATGGTGTGCGTGCCGTCGGTCAGTACTTTCTTCTCGCCCATCGACTCGACCATCGGCTTCTTCCCCGCTGTCTGCGCCTTGTCGGGGTTGACCGTGTGCGGCACCGCCAGCGTCTTCTCGAGATACGCCTTGTTGACCTGATGCGTGAGGATCGTCGCGCCTTCGGCGACGAACGCACGCAGTCCGCTCGAATGATCGATGTGGCTGTGGGTGTTGATCAGGTACTTGATGGGCTTGTTGGGAATCAGGCGCCTGGTCTCAGCGATGACCGACAGCGCGCGCGGCTCGTTCTGCCCGCATTCGATGAGCGCGATGAAATCCTTGAAGTCGACCGCGATGACGGCGTAGCCGCCGGTGATCAGGTAGACGCCGTCGCCGAGCTTCTCCGACACTGCAGGCGGATTGGCCGGCGCGGCAGCCGCTCCGGGCGCGCCGCCTCTTCCCTGCGGCGCCTGAATGTTCACGGCGGCGTTCGCCTTCACGTCCGTCACGTTCAAGTCGAAGATCGGATAGCCGCCCTGTTTCTGGACGATGTGCATCGGGAACTGCGCACCGCCGGCGTCCTTGTAGTTGCTGTAGACAGCCTCGAAGAGCATGTCACCGAGAAAGGCGTTGTCGATCCAGGTCTCGACGCGCTCGACCATGTTCTGATCGTTGATGTAGCCGTTGACCTTGGCGCGGTTGTCGCCCATGAAGGTCACGACGTTGTATTTCTTTCCGCCGATCGTCTTCGTTTCGGACGTGGCGTTCTTCATCGCCGCCGCCCGCAGGAAACCGTGCGGCGTCATCCAGATTTCGAGCTGCTGCGCCCACGGCGTACCGGCGTTGACGATGATCGTCTGAGTTTGCGTCTGCTCACCGACGACCGGCTGCTGCCCGCCGCCGCGCGGCGGGTTCTCGCCCTGCATGCGCACGCGGTCGACTTTGGAGGCCGGCGCTTCGAAGTTGATGGCGCGCGTGTAGCTCTTCTCGATGAACTTGGGCCACGGCGAGCTCGGATTCGGTGCCTGGCCGAGTGCGAAATCCCAACCGGTCGCGGAAAACTGCACGGTCTTCAGCGTGTCCACGCCCATCGCCTTCGAGGCGTTGGCGATGACCGTCCGGGCGTCCTGCGCCGAGGCGGTCCAGACCAAGACGGCGGCGATTGCAAGGCCAGCCAGACATTTCTTCAGCATGTTGCCCTCCAGTAACGCGCTCATTGTAGCTCCGGCCTTCCTACACCGCCATGACGTCGAACTGCTCGTGATGCAGCTGGACGTCCGCCTTGATGGTAACGTCCTTGCCAAGCGACTGCTTGAGATCGCGTAGCACGGCGCTCTCTTCCTCTATGAGCGCGCGCGCGATGTCGGGGTTCACCCGCAGCAGCAGCCGGTGGCCGTTCAGATCGGGTCCCACCTTCTTCACTTCGCTCAAGATCTCGTAGCAGATCGTCGAGCTCGATTTGATGACGCCGGTGCCGGAGCAATACGGGCACGGCTCCGTCAGCACGCGCTCGAGGCTCTGCTTCACCCGCTTGCGCGTGATGATCACCAGACCGAAATCCGACACCTGCAGCGCTTTCGACGGAGACCGGTCCTTCTTGAGCTCCTGCTCCACCGCCTGCAGCACTTTCTGGCGGTTCTTTTTCTCGTCCATGTCGATGAAGTCGAGCACGATGATGCCGCCGAGATCGCGCAGCCGCACCTGCCGCACGATCTCTTTCACGGCTTCGAGGTTCGTCTTGACGATCGTGTCCTCGAGGCGGCCGCTCGACTTCTTCCCGACGTAGCGGCCGGTGTTCACGTCGATCGCAACCAGCGCTTCGGTCTGGTTGATGACAATCGATCCACCAGACTTCAGCCACACCTTGCTCTTGAGCGCCTTGTCGATCTCGGCCTGCACGCCGTACTCGTCGAAGATCGGGAACGGTTTCGAATACAGCTTCACCTTCGGCGCGAGGTTCGGCAGGATCCGCTCCACCAGCTCGAGGACGCGCGGGTACTCCTGCGCGTTGTCAATCCGGATGGCTTGAAACTCGTCGGTGAGCAAATCCCGCAACAGCTTGCCGACCAGGCTTTGCTCCTGATAGACGACCACCGGCGCACGCGATGATTCGGTGCGCTGCCGGATCTCGGTCCAGATTTTGTGGAACGCCTCGAGGTCGCTGACGATGTCCTCTTTCGGCCGGCCGGAGGCGGCGGTGCGGATGATGACGCCGCCCGTGAATCCGCGCGCCTCCCGGAACTCGCGGACGATGTCGCGCAGGCGTCCACGCTCTTCGCGCGACTCGATCTTGCGCGAGATGCCGACGTGATCGACCGTCGGCATGAATACCAGGAACCGGCCGGCCATCGTCACGTGCGAGGTCAGGCGCGCACCCTTGGTGCCGAGCGGTTCCTTGACCACCTGCACGAGGATTTCCTGGCCTTCGTGCAGCAGATCCTCGATCTTCGGCTGGGGTCTGTCGTCCTTCGGCCACGCTCGCCCTTCGACGCGCTCAGGGCGAGGGCCGGCGGCGGCTTCCTTGGCGGGTTCGTCTGCGGGCGTGCCTTCATCTTCGTCCTCGCCCGATTCGAGCTTGTCGAACTCGGCGGGATCGAGGACGTCGGCGACATAGAGGAATCCGTCGCGCTCGAGGCCGAGGTCGATGAACGAGGACTGCATCCCCGGCAGCACCTTGGAAACGCGGCCCTTGTAGACGTTGCCGACGACGCCGCGCTGGCGCTCACGTTCGACGAAGATTTCGGCGACGAGGTCGTCTTCGAGGATGGCCACCATCGTTTCGTGGCCATTGGAGGTGATGATCATCTCCTTGGTCATTCACTGAACTCCTGAAGCGTTCAGCTGTAGAGGGACCGTCCGCTACACCTCCCCTACCGCCGATCGCGTTGTCAGAGCTCGTGAACCTGCGCGTGCGTCACATGGTCAGTTGGTGAACCGTCGCATGCGGACGTTGAGCACCAGACCGAAGCCGGCGAGCGTCGCAATCATCGACGACCCTCCGTAGCTCATGAGCGGGAGCGTGAGCCCTTTGACTGGCGCCAATCCGGCCGACATCGTGATGTTGTAGACCACCTGAAACGTGAAGCTCGCGAGCACGCCAAGCACGAGGTAGGACCCCAGCCGGTCTTTGGCCAGGCTGGCCGCCTCGAGCGCGCGCAGGATCACGAACAAATACAGGCCGAGCGCCACCAGGACGCCGGCAAACCCCTGTTCCTCGGCCAGCACCGAGAAAATGAAATCGTTGTGGGCGACGGGCAGAAACCGGAGCTGGCCCTGCGTCCCCTGTTTGAACCCTTTGCCTGCGAGGCCGCCCGATCCGACCGTGATGCGCGCCTGGATCTGCTGGTACCCGGCGCCCTTCGCGTCCTGCGACGGATCGAGAAACGACGAAATCCTGGTTTTCTGGTACGGATTCATAGCGAACTTCCACGCGACGGGCGCCGCGAGAAGCAAACACAGCACGACCAGGCCGAGAATGCGCATTCGCATGCCGGCCAGATAGGCGATCGCGAGAAAAATCGGCAACAGCGTGACCGCTGTGCCGAGATCGGGTTCTTTCGCGATCAGCGCGAGCGGAAAAATGGTGAGGCCGCCGCCAATCGCGAGGTCGCTCCATCTCGGAGCGGGGCGGTTCTCGCCGAAGAACTTGGCGAGCACGAGCGCGACGCCGACTTTCGCGAACTCGGATGGTTGCAGGTTGACGAGCTTCAGCGGAATCCAGCGCCTGGCGCCCATTATGGCGGTACCGAAGAACAGCACATAGACGAGCAGCGCCATAAGGGCGATGTAGATGAGATGCGACTTGTCGGTGAACGTTCGATAGTCGAAGGTCAGCGTCACCACCATCGCGGCCAGGCCGATGGCGATGGCGTAGAGCTGCGTGATGTGCATGTGCGACGCCGCGCGCGTCGGATCAGACGTCGTGCTGTAGATCATGGTCACGCCCATCCCGCAGAGCACGAGGATGGCCACGAGCAGCGCCCAGTCGATGTGGTAGTAGAGCCTGCGTTCGAACATCGGTTTACTCGCGCGCGATCATTGAGATTCGGTGAGCACGGGCTTGAGCGCCGGCCTGGGCGGCAGCGGGCGACCGTCCTGCTTGGCGAAGAATGTGTCGAGGATGTGATGCGCGACCATCGCCGCGTTCCCCCCGTGCACGCCGTGCTCGAGGAACACCACGCCGGCGATCTGCGGATTGTCGCGTGGCGCGAAGAACACGAACCACCCGTTGTCGCGCAGATCCTTCTTCGTCTTGCCGGCCGCCGCCCTGCCCTGATTCGAAATGACCTGCGAGGTGCCGGTCTTGCCCGACACGTCGTGGATCGGCTTGCCGTCGGGCCCTCGCAACTGCGCGTTGTGGCCGGTGCCCGCCTGGTTCACGACCATCCAAAGGCCGTCACGGATCGCCTGCAGCTTCTGCGGATCGACGTCGGCCTTGGACTGCGGCGGAGGCGGCGGCACCGGCTTCCAGCCGCTGCCATCGTCGACCGCTTTCAAGATGTGCGGCGTGACGCGCGTGCCGCCGTTGGCGAGCGTCGCCATGTAGACGGCCATCGACACCGGCGTCACCGAAACCTGGCCCTGACCGATGCCGACCGAGATGGTCTCGCCCGCGTACCATTTCTCGTGCATCTTCTCGCGCTTCCATTGCGTCGACGGCACCAGCCCCTGGACCTCGTTCGGGAGGTCGATGCCGCTCTTCACGCCGAGGCCGAGCGCCGTCGCCCACTTGTTGATCTTGTCCACGCCGACCATGTTGGCGACGGTGTAGAAATACACGTCGCACGACTGCTCGATCGCGTGGCGCAGGTCGATGGTTCCATGGCCACCCTTGCTCAACCTCCAGCACTTGAAGTCCCGGCCGTAAAAGTTGGCGTGTCCGGCGCAGTGCACGTGGAAGTCTGGCGTGATGATGCCTTCCTCGAGCCCCGCGAGCGCGACCGCCATCTTGAACGCGGATCCCGGCGAGTAGCGTCCCTGGATCGCGCGGTCGTTGAGCGGCAGGTCTTCGTCAGACGTGAGCGAGCCCCAGGTGCCGCGGTCGATCCCCGCGGCGAACGCGTTGGGATCGTACGCCGGCCGGCTGGTGAACCCGAGCACGCCGCCGCTCGTGGGATCGAGCACGACGGCGGCGCCATTGAAGCCGATCGAATCGAAGGCGTCCTCGATGGCTTTCTGCACGTCGTAGTCGAGGGTCACCTGCAGGCGCGTGCCCTCGGTCGGCGCCTCTTCCTCGAGGGTGCGGATTTCCCGGCCCACGCTGTTGACGACGAC
>JAHFUI010000049.1 GCA_023265175.1 Acidobacteriota bacterium | reverse complement strand
GGTAAGGCTGCCGGCCACGCCGGCAGCACCAACGGAGACGCAGCGCACGTTTCTCCAGGAAATTCCCGTCCTGAACGGGCCTCCAAAAGAAAACAGGGTTTTGCAACAGCCTTTAGCTAGTACCGTTCCGCGTCGGTTCTCGGCATGAACGGCGGCACTTGCGACGGCTCGCCGTTGACGGTCGCGCCGGCGTGCATGAACGACGCCGCCATCGTGAGAAAGCCGGCCGGAAAATTCAGCGCCGGCTTCGATACGCGATCGAGCGCGTCCACGTGCGCCCCGTCCAGCTTCACATCGAGCGCCGCCAGATTCTGATCGAGCTGCTCGAGCCGCCGGGCGCCGATGATCGTCGAGGTGACGCCAGGCCGCGTCCGGACCCACGCGAGCGCCACGGCCGCCGCGCTCGTGTCGAGCTCGCGCGCGATGCGAAGCAGCTCGTCGACGATCGTGTAGCTGCGCTCGTTGAGCGATGAGGTGACGCGGTCGCCGCGGTCCGCCGTCACGCGCGACGCGTTCTCACGTGTGTACTTGCCGGAGAGCACGCCGCCCGCGAGCGGCGACCACGGGGTGACGCCCAGGCCGAGCTCCTGCGCCATCGGGATGAGGTCGCCTTCGACGGTGCGTTCGATGAGCGAGTAGGAGACTTGGATCGCAACCACCGGCGTCCAGCCGTGGAATCGCGCCAGCATCTGTGCTTCAACGACTTTCCACGCGGGTGTGTCGGAAAACCCGATGTAGCGGACCTTTCCCATCCGCACCAGGTTGTCTAGCGCGCGCATCGTCTCGTCGATGGGCGTGAACTTGTCCCAGCAGTGCATCCAGTACAGATCGATGTAGTCGGTTTTCAGCCGGCGGAGCGACTGCTCGCACGCCGCGACAATCGCCTTGCAACCGGCGCCGCCGCCGTTCGGATCGCCCGGATAAAGATTACCGAAGAACTTCGTGGCGATGACGATGCGGTCGCGACGGCTGCGGTCGCGTCCGATGGCGTCGCCGATGATGGCCTCGGAGTGGCCCTTCGTGTAGACGTTGGCGGTGTCGATGAAATTGCCGCCGCGGTCGAGGAACCGGGCGAGGATCGCCTCCGAGTCGGCGACGCTCGAGCCCCAGCCCCAGTCGTCGCCGAAGGTCATCGTCCCCAGGCAGAAGGGGCTGACGCGCAATCCGGACCGTCCAAGCGTGACGTAATCAGTGAGTTCCATACTCGAAAGTCTAACCCGTCAGCGCTGCACAATGCCGATTGGCGCGGAGGGATAGCCGGGCGGTCGATGGCGGTGGTCTTGAAAACCTTCCCGGATCGGGAGAGACGAAGTGACGCGGCGATCTCCGAACCGGATAGGCCGTCTGCCGCAAGCCGCAGCACCTGTCTCTCACGATCCGTCAGCGGATCGTCGTCTGTCCAGGCTTCAATGAGGCCGCGGGTTTTCAACCGCGGAAATTGCCCGCCCGCTAAGTATCCCCGTAGGATGAGCGCGGGGCGCAGACCTGCGCGCGATCGGCCGGCCACGCTTCGGGACCGTCCGTTCCGTCGCGCGGCGCGCCACGCTTGTAGTCGACCGGCGTGATCTCGTCACCGCTGCTCTCGACGAGATCGATCACGGCGATGAGCTTGAGCGGTTCGCTCGACAGGTTCACCGAACGCGAATGGATCCGCTCCGCGCCCACGTCCAGCGCCGGCATCGCGTCGGCCCTGGTTTCGAGCTTCTCGTGCCGGAGCGCGCCCTCGACCGTATCACCGCTGTGGGCAAAGACGCTCTTCACCCATTCGTAGAAAACAGCCGCGGGCAGTACACAAACTCGTTCAGCATGCGCGCCGGCAGGTAATCGGGGAGTGTGACGGTTCCTGTCAACCGCGCCCGCGCCGCTCTGGGCGCTGGGAACCACGTGGGCCGCGCGGACGGCCGCGGATCTCCAGGCATATCGCCTCTCACCTCTCGCGAAGGTCGTCGACGATGATGCAGGGGCTGTCGATGGCGGTGTAGGGTTTGCCGAGTGCTGCGATGACGCGATCGCCGCGGCCTTCAACGGGACCAAGGTCGACGAACAGCACACGGTAGATTTCGGCCTGAGAGGATCTCGCCTGCATTGGCCGGGCCGACGTTTCGGTCCCGAAGTGTGCAGATGTGTGTCAGCGAAGCCGGCCCGGCTTCCGGAGGGCGAGCTCGAAGGGATCGAGCAAGTCCGGCCGCTCCAGCAATTCTGCGAATCGTCCGCCCCACTCGCGAACACGGTGGACATCGAGCGTCGACCCCTGGCGGGTGACCACCGTCTGCACGTCGTGGATATCGATCAACCGCGCGGCCACCAGCTTGTAGATCACAAGGTCTTCCGCCGAGCACGTTCTGAGCTGTACGTCGGATGTGACCTGCCATGTCGACGAGCGGTCAAGGACCTCTTCTTCGAACGGGAAGGCGGCGAAGCTGACGTCGATGAACACGCCGTTGGGCGCTTCGAGCAACGCCATTCGAGCGGTTGTGGCGAGCGTGTGAGGGTCAGCTTCGCGCGATTGGTACTTCAAGAGAAGCGCGGCGAGCAGGGCAGCCTCCTCGCCTAATCCGGTGAGGACCGTCGCGTCGACGTCCTGCGTCACGCGAGGCTCGCCCCACCGAGCGACGACCATGCCGCCGATGAGACATGACCGCCGGCCGAGCGCATCGAGGAATTGGAGCAGCTCGGCGGCCGCTTCGACGAGGTGAGAGGAGATCATCACCGCCCAGCGAGCCGGCGCAGTGCATCCTTCATGGGCGTCAGCCCTTCCCCGGAATCGCCGGTGCCAATGCGAGCCATCGACCAGAGGTCGAGGGCGATACGTGCGGCTGCCGCCTCGCCCAGCTGACGGAGGTTGGCGACGCGATCGGCATCGAGGATGGGACCGGCGACCTTCCAGTGCTCGAGCCACTGCTTGGTCTCGGCGCGTGCCTTCTCGTCGTAGGGGAGTGAAGCCTTAGACGCCATGTCCTGATTCTACCGTCGTCGGCGACCAAGTCGTCCAACTCATGGCGCGTAGTAGCGGCGGCGAAAGCAAGCATTTCCGTTCGGGGCCTGTCCGCGAACAGCCCCACCGAGCCACCCCACCGCGCACAGTCCGCGCGGCGGGGACCCCGGGGTGCTCGGCGAAGGGCGCTTGTTACGGCTCACGCCTCCGCGCCCGGCGGGGCGACCCCGTTCGCGGCCACCCGCTCAGCTTTCGTCGTCGCTGATGATAGAAGCGATCGATCGGATCCTCGAATCCCCATGAGATCGACGCTCGAGAGCCGCCGCTACGATGTCGAAAGACCTGCGATACTGCATAGAAGCCTCCTGGAACGGGGGAACTATACCACCCGCGTCGAAGACACACCCTGAAACCCGCCGCGCTCTTGCGCTCGAGACGCGGGGAGCAGTTGACAGACGAGTGCAGTGGCGCTACGGTGCCTTGTTCTATCGATGGCTGCTTCGTCAATCCGCTCGAAGGAGTCCACTCATGACTAGGAGAAATCTGTATTCGGGAATCACGGCGCTCGCCGCGGCCGTGTTCGTGACTGCGTCGCTTGCCGGCGTCGGCGCCGGTCAGGTCGCCACGGGCCCAGTCGCCCTCGACAACGACGACATCGGCGGCGTGGTGACGGGCCCGCGTGGACCAGAGGCCGGCGTCTGGGTGATCGCGGAAACCAGGGACTTGCCCACGCGCCTGATCAAGAGCGTGGTCACCGACGATCAGGGCCGCTATCTCCTGCCAGACCTGCCGAAGGCCAACTACGACGTGTGGGTCCGAGGCTATGGGCTCGTGGACTCACCGAAAATCCAGGGTGCGCCGGGCAAGGTTCTGAATCTCAAAGCCGTGGCCGCGCCGAATGCGAAGGCGGCGGCGGACTACTACCCGGCTCAGTACTGGCTCGCGCTGCTGCAGCTGCCGCCCAAGTCTGATTTCCCCGGCACGGGACCGACGGGCAACGGGATTTCTCCCAACGTCAAGAGCCAGGGCGAGTGGATTCGACAGATCGTCAGCACGGACGGCTGCACCGGGTGTCACCAGATGGGCAACAAGGCGACGCGCGAGATCCCGGCGGCCCTTGGCAAGTTTCCCAACAGCATCGGCGCCTGGGACCGGCGCGTGCAGTCCGGCCAGGCCGGCGGCGGGATGAGCGCGCGGTTCACGCAGATGGGCCGGCAGCGGGCGTTGGGCATGTGGGCGGACTGGAGCGATCGGATCGCGGCCGGCGAGCTGCCGGCCACCGCGCCGCCCCGGCCCCAGGGCAGGGAGCGGAACGTCGTCGTCACGATGTGGGACTGGGCCGATCCGAAGGCGTATCTCCACGACGAGATCGCCACCGACAAGCGGAATCCGACGATCAACGCGAACGGACCGGTGTACGGCGCGCTCGAAGCTAGCGCCGACTACATGCCGGTCGTCGACCCGGCCAGCAATTCTGCGAGGAAGATCGAATTGCGGGTTCGCGATCCCAAGACGCCCAGCGAAGCATCGACCCCGCCTGCGCAGCCATCACCGTACTGGGGCGACGAAGCCATCTGGACCAGCCAGTCGAACGCCCACAGCTTCGCGATGGATGCGCAGAGCCGCGTGTGGATCGCGGCACGCATCCGTCAAAACCAGACCTCGGACTTCTGCAAACAGGGCTCGACGCATCCGTCCGCGATGGCGTTCCCACTTGCGCAGAGCGGCCGGCAGATGCAGATGTACGACCCGAAGACGCGGCAGATCACGACCATCGATACGTGCTTCGGCACACATCATCTGAATTTCGACAACAACGACGTCCTGTGGTTCACGGGCGGCGGAGCGGTCGAGGGTTGGTTCGACACGAAGGTGTACGACCAGACCAAGGATGAAGCGAAAGCCCAGGGTTGGACGCCGTTCATCCTCGACACCAACGGCAACGGCAAGCGCGACGCCTACGTTGAACCCGATCAACCGCTCGATCCGGCGAAGGACAAGCGGATCAATGCGCCGTTCTACGGCGTGGCGCCGAGTCCGGCCGACAACTCGATTTGGGGGGCGGTCCAGGGCATGCCCGGCTCGGTTGTGCGCTTGACCCTGGGTTCGAACCCGCCTGCCACAGCCCTCTCTGAAATCTACGAAGTGCCGTGGAACAACCCGAAGGCGTCCGCGCAGGGGTTCGCGCCGCGTGGCATGGACGTAGACAGCAACGGCGTCGTGTGGGCGGTCCTGTCGAGCGGGCACCTTGCCAGCTTCGATCGACGCAAGTGCAAGGGGCCGCTCAACGGTCCGACCGCGACGGGGCAGCATTGTCCCGAAGGCTGGTCGCTCTATCCGCTGCCGGGCCCGAACTACAAGGGGGCGTCGGATTCGGCCAGCGCCGACACGGCCTACTACGACTTCATCGATCGGTTCGACATGCTCGGCGTGGGCCGGAACGTGCCGCTGGCGACCGGCAACGGATCGGAGGGACTCCTCGCCCTGGTCGACGGCAAGTTCATGACCTTCCGTGTGCCCTATCCGATGGGGTTCTATGCGAAGGGGATCGATGGCCGAATCGATGACCCCAACGCCAGTTGGAAGGGCAAGGCGATCTGGACGACCTACGCAACCCGGGCGCCGTTCCACGCCGAAGGCGGCAAGGGAACCACGAGCAAGCTGGTGAAATTTCAGGTGCGGCCCGACCCGTTGTCGAAGTGATCGAGTAGAGACTGGAGGCTGGGGACGCCTCCTAGCCTCTATTTCTTTTTCGCGAGAGACCGCACGCTTAACGCCGAGCCGATCTCACCTTCCCGGCAGAGGCCCTGATGCGGCGTCTGGGCGACCTCCGACCGCGAACTTGGGAAACCTCGTTCGGATGTACTGCTGCGCGCTTTCCGGAGGAAGCTTCACGGTCCCCGGGCCGCTTCTCACAAAAAAGTCGCCCTCTGCAGTCGCCTCCGTTCCCTTCCACTTGAGGAAGACAGGCTCGGGGCTCCGCTGGCAACTCACCACGCACACGGTCTTGCCCCCGACAATTTGCGTCTTCGGGTCGATGCACGTCCCTGCCCGATCGCCGAGCCCGTTGCGTACGACTTGCGCCAGGTGTCGCATGAACTTGTCGTCGTTGTCGAGCTGGTCGACCTCGACGCCGACGATTGACCCGTCGTCGGCCACGCCGATCAGCAGGTCGCCGCCCTCGGTATTGAGAAACGCCGCGATCGTCTTGAGAACCGCATGGGTGACGTCTTTGTCGTCCTGGCGCCCTTCTTTGAGGCTCCAACGCAGCGTGGACTTGAACTCCAGCGTCTTTGATTCTCCCGCCTTGATCAGGTCTTCGGCGTTTCGGTGAGCGCGCAGGTACTGATCGAACAGGAAGTTCTTGACCACCTCGCCGAACGCCCGGTCGTCCGTAATGCGCTTATAGAGCTCGAAATTCGAGTCGACGATCTCCTGGATGACGTTCTCGACCTTCTGATCGAAGGTCAGACGGACGTTCTCGCGCGTGTTCACCCGCGCCGCCGCGTCGAGCCCCGCGTCATCGTCAAGCTTCTCCATCATCTGGCCGAGCGTCACGCGATGCTCGGGTCCAAGATTCAGGCCGAAGCGTTCGTTCAGTTCGGCGATGATGCGCGACAGCGTCTCCAGCTCCTCCCACGTTGTCCCGGGGCCTTGCTTGGAGCTCACTGGCTCGAGCACGCCCGGCCTGCGCTCCAATGCGATCTTGCCGCTCCCGGTCTGCTGGATCCGGTACGACTCCATGTCGATGTTCTGCTGCACTTCGCGCGGTAGTTCCTCGCGGTCGGCGGGGAGCAGCCGCCGGAGATGACGTGCGAAGACGTACAGCTTCTCCAAATCGGTGTCGGCGAAGGTCAGGACCTGCGAGACGAACGCATACAGCCGAACGTAGTCCGTAAGCTGACCGCGGAAGTCGTGCAGTTCATCCGGCGCAAGCTCCTGGCAGCGCTGCACCAGTGGAGCCAGCACGGCGTAGAGGCGGTCTTGTGTCGCCTTGGGGTCGAAATAGACTTTGGCAAACGCTTCGACGTCGGTCGCCATGTAGACCGGGAATGCGGCCAGGCGCGTCTGGATCTCGTACAGCAGGTTTGGATCGGTGGCTTCCGAGAGCAGTGTGGTCTCGTAGTACGGCTCGAATGCGACCTTGATCTCGTCTGACTCGTTCGCGAAGTCGAGCACCATCGTGCCCGTCTTGTCAGGGGGATGCGTGCGGTTCAAGCGGGAGAGTGTCTGCACTGCGTTCACGCCGCCAAGCTTCTTGTCCACGTACATCGTGTGCAGCAGCGGTTGGTCGAAGCCAGTCTGGAACTTGTTGGCGACGATCAGAAAGCGGTATTCGGGCTGTTCGAGAGTCTTGGCCGTTTGCGCCTCCGGAAAGCCATTCATGCCAGACTCGGTATACCCCCGCCCGCCGTCCTGGACCGTACCCGAGAACGCCACGAGCGCCTTCCAGGGGTAACCTCGTTCGGCGAGGTACCTATCCAGCGCCAGCCTGTATCGGACCGCGTGGAGCCTCGAGCGGGTGACGATCATCGCCTTCGCCTTGCCGCCGATTTCGGTCTGCGCCTTGGCCGCGAAGTGCTCTACGCAGATCCCGACCTTTTCGCCGATCGCGTGCGGATGCAGCTCGACGAACGACTTGAGCAGGTACTCGGCCTTCCGTTTGTCGTAGCGCGGATCGTCTTCGACCTTCTTCAGCAGTCGCCAGTAGGCTTTGTACGTCGCGTAATTCGCCAGCACGTCGAGAATGAAGCCCTCCTCGATGGCCTGCCGCATGCTGTACAGGTGGAACGGCGCGAACTTCCCATCGGGGCGCTTCGTGCCGAACAGCTCCAGCGTCTTGGATTTCGGTGTGGCGGTAAACGCGAAAGTCGAGAGATTGGGCAGACTCCCGCGCCTCTCCATCTCCGCCAGGACCGTGTCATCCAGCTCCTCCTCTGGTGTCGCGGCCCCTGACTCTTCCTTCTCCGCTTCCTCGAGGGACCGCGAAGCGAGCACCGCCTTGAGGCTCTTGGTGCTCTCCCCCGACTGCGAGGAGTGGGCCTCGTCCACGATGAGGGCGAAGCGTTTGCCTGGCAGCTCGCCGATCTCCTTGGCTATCACGGGAAACTTCTGCAGGGTGGTGACGATGATCGTCTTGCCAGATTCGAGGGCCTCTTTGAGCTGACGTGAGGTTGTGTCGATGTTCTCTACCACCCCGAGCGTCTGCTCGAACTGACGCATCGTCGTCTGAAGCTGGCGGTCTAGCACGCGCCGGTCGGTCACGACGACGATGGAGTCGAACACGCGGCGGTCGGTCAGGTCGTGGAGCGTGGCGAGCTGGTGGGCGAGCCAGGCGATCGTGAAGCTCTTGCCGCTGCCCGCGGAGTGCTGAATCAGATACCGAGGCCCCACGCCCCGAGAGCGCGCGTCGATGACAAGCTTGCGCACGCAGTCGAGCTGTTGGTAGCGAGGAAAGATCAGGAAGCGCTTCCCAGTCTTACGGCCTTTGTCGTCTTCCTCCTCGACCTCATGGATGAACTGACGAATCAGGTCCAGCACGCTGTCGCGGGCCCAGGTCTCGTCCCAGAGATAGGAGGTCGCGTAACCCTTGCGGGTTGGTGGAACAGGCGGGTTGCCGGCGCCGCCGAACTTGCCCTGGTTGAAGGGAAGGAAGAGCGTTCGAGGACCGGCGAGCCGCGTCGTGACGTACACCAGATCCGGATCCACGGCGAAGTGGGCGAGACAGCGGCCATAACTGAGGAGCGGATCGCGCGGATCGCGATCGGTCTTGTACTGGCGAATCGCGTCCTCGACATCCTGTCCATTGAGGGGGTTCTTGAGCTCCCCGGTGAAGATCGGGATGCCGTTGAGAAGGAGGACGACGTCGAGGCTGTTCTCGTTTTTGGCGCTGTAGTGGACCTGTCGGACGACGGCAAAGAGATTCGCCGCGTGCAATCGCCTGGTCTCTTCATTGAGTCCGCTGGCTGGACGGAAGTATGCGAGCTGGAACTTGCAGCCTGAATCCTTGGTGCCGTTGCGCAGAACGTCCAACGCACCGCGCCGCTCGATCTCTGACGCGAGGCGCTTGAGGAACTGCTCTTTCACGGTCGGGCCATAGTGCTGCTCGAGCTTCTTCCACTCCTTGGGTTGCGTCGCCAGGATGAAGTCAAGGACGTCGCGAGGAAGCAGGCAGAGCGAGCGGTCGTAGTCGTCAGGTGTCCGCTTGCGATATCCACCCGGCGGCATCTCGCCATAAACAGGCGACGTCTCACTGACAGCTGTGGCGTCGGCGGCGGCGGCGTCGGGCCCGTACTGGAGCAAGGCGCACTCGATCGATTCCTCGAGCGATCGTTCGGAGATATCCATCAGATGCCTTCGCCCATCTCGCCCGCTTCGAGAATGCGGAGGATCTTACGAGCCACAAACACGCGATCGCGCTTCCGGCCGGTCACCTCTTCGAGAATTCCGGCCTGCGCAAGCTTTCCGATCGTCAACTGCGCGGATCGCGGCGTCACGCCCAGGAATTGTGCCGCGTGCCGAACGCTCGTCGACGGAGCCGTGAAGAGATTGTCGACCAGGCGGAGCGACAGGCCGGGAGCGCGAGCGGTTTCGAGCGCCCGCCGGTACGTCTGCCTCAAGTCGAGGAGGCGTTGCGATCGGCGGATGCCGTCCTGCGCTTCGGTGGACACCCCTTCGAGGAAGTACACGATCCAGTCGCGCCACGCGCCTCGCTGGTTCACCGCGAGGAGATGATCGTAGTACTCAGGGCGTCTGCGCTCGAAGAAGGCGCTCAGGTACAGGACGGGCTCCGGCAGGAGCCGCCATTCGCACAGCAGGAGCGTTATCAGCAGCCGTCCCACGCGGCCGTTGCCGTCGAGAAACGGGTGAATCGCCTCGAACTGCTGGTGCACGAGCGCCAGGCGGACAAGCGGCGGCAGCGGCGACGCCGCCTGCAGGAACTTCTCGAAGCCGTCGAGCGCCTCCCGCATCTCGTCCACAGGCGGAGGAACGTAGGTCGCATTCGCCAGCGAGCTCCCCGGGGGACCGATCCAGTTCTGCGAACGCCGAAATTCGCCCGGAGTCGCGCGATCGCCGCGGACGCCCTTCATCAGGCGCTGGTGGATCTCGCGGAGGAGCCGCAGGCTCATCGGCAGGGTCTTCAACCGCGTCAGCCCATAATCGAGCGCCCTGACGTAGTTGGCGACTTCGCCGACATCCGCCATTGCGGCGCCCTTCGACGGCGCCACCTCAAACTTCACCAGGTCGGACAGCGACGCCTGCGTCCCTTCGATGCGGCTCGATAACACCGCCTCCCGACGCACGAACGGCGCGACGAACAGGTGGGGATTCGGCAGCGTGCGCGTGACCCCGGCCAGCTCGCCGAGCCGGCGGCTCGCCTCCGCCAGAGGCTCGGCCAGGTGCCAGTCCGCCTCGAGTGCGGGTGGCAACGGGTCCGGCACGTACGCCCAGTACCCGCCGTGCGCCCGGATGACCCGGCCGGGACTGGTCTTCGAGAAGTCGCTGGGCCGCATATGCTCGGGAGGCTTGCGATACTTTCTTTCGTTAGCTCCGACGTTATCATACTTTTTATAGTAAAAGTATCTTATCGTTCGGTCTCTGTCACTCCGCCCCGCACGTCGATCTTCCCCGTCACCGCAGCGGAGATGAGGGCGGTGCGGAGTTCCTTCAGGCGGTCGATGGCTTCGCGCACTTTCGCGACGAGGGCGTCGATCCGCGTGCTCTCGCAGTCAAGGAAGGCCGCTATGTCGCGCTGCTCACTCCTCTCCGGTGCGGCAACGGTCATCCTCGCCAGGCGGCTGATATAGATGTGCTTGATCGCTGTGCCGCCTGCTTCAAAGGCCATCCGCTCCTGATAGGGTCCGGCTCGAAGAGCGTGTTGCATGAACCCCGCATCGACAGTTTGATCGAATCGAAGCAGGGCTACCGATTGATTGATACACACGCGTTCGCTTCCGACCACGGCGATTCTACCGAGCGTCCCATCTTTGGTCAGAAGGATGTCTCCAGCCCTTGGCCTGCTCTTATCCGTAAGCAGGCGCTCGAAAGCCTCGTCGCTGGTTCGACGCGCGCCCCCATAGAGGATCTCCCCGTCTCCTATGTCGAACGATCAGTCAGCATGTACGGACCAACATCAGCGACTGGCATCGGGTTTGTGAAGCCATACGTGATTCGTAAGAGAGTGCGACTGAGCGCCTTGGCCTCCCAATGCGCCGGAATGCTTCCCAGCCACTCGACGCCGGAGTCCTTCATGGGGACATTCGGGTCGAGGCCCTTCGTGACCGCTCGCGTGATGAGGGCGGTGCGCTTCTCCTGCAGCAGCTCGATCAGCCGCCCCTTCTTCGCCACGAGCGCATCGATCCGCGCCGTCTCCCGGTCGAGGAAGGCAGCGATGGCGCGTTGCTCGGCCTGGGGAGGTAGCGGGTGCTTGAAGTTCTTGAAGAAGGATTCTGACACTCGCTTTTGGCCACCTGCACCGTACATGTCGGCCTCGCCAAGGCGCCGAAATGCGTCACCGAGTGTCACGTAAAACAAAAAGCGCCGATCAATCTTTGATTTGGCTCGGAAGACGTGCAACTCTGTCGTGCCAAATGCAATGTCGTTGGTTAGCCTCTCCGCGAGCGCACCCTTCCCGTTTTCGAAGCACGGAGTGATCTTCGCAACCACGACATCGCCATCGCGGAAGTACGTGTAGCCGGCGGCGACCTCCGCCAGCGGCTTGTTTCTCGACAGATCGATGCCTCCGTACTCGCCGACTGCTTCCATCGGTACGAAGGAGACATCGGTATCAGCGGGGAGACCACGCACTTCGGAGGCGGGAGGATTGAAATCGGCTGCGAGTTTCAGTCGCTTCACTTCCCAGTGCGCCGGAATCTCCCCCAACCAGTCCACGCCGGAGTCCTTGTAGGCCGGGTACGGCTTGAAACGCCGCAGTTCCCTCACCGCCACGGCCCCCCGCCCTTCCAGTCACCAGCCGGCACTCGCTCGGCGCTGAGATTCGTCCAGATTGGTTGAAGGAAGGAGATCAGCAGTTCGCCAACTCGAGCGAAATCAGTGGGAGCATCGGTGAGCCGGTTGCGATCTACGTACGCCCGCCACTGTGAAGCACGGATTTCGTCGGCGTAAAAGAGGGCCGCGAGCGCTGCGGGGAGTTCTGCCTGCACTGGCGTGCCTCGACGATCGAAGGTCGCGCGTACAGCCTGCACGAGAGTACTCCGCTCGAACCGGAACGCGCCCGCCATCGCGTAGAGGTCGTAGAAGTCTTTGTAGCGGCTGTTCCGCTCGCCCAGCATGACCATTGCGTGCAGTTTTTCGGCCACGACGGACTCAGACGGGTAAGCCAAGGATCCGCGGTGGCGGATCCCCAAGGATCGTCCGGTATTCCACTTCTTCCGGACCGGGAACGATCGCATTGCCGAATCCGACGTCCACCTGAATCGCAATGTCCGATGCTCCCAGCCGGGCCCTGATCCTGACGCGGAGCCCGTCGTACTCGGAGCCATCCCGGATCGCCTCGGCCGTGATGGTCTTCG
Organism: Acidobacteriota bacterium; assembly: GCA_023265175.1. Classification (GTDB taxonomy): domain Bacteria; phylum Acidobacteriota; class Vicinamibacteria; order Vicinamibacterales; family CAVVIG01; genus JAHFUI01. The sequence goes on along the minus strand of JAHFUI010000049.1, from coordinate 14,018 downwards.
TGTCGAAGACGAGCTGATCGACCTTGTCTGGCGTGTCACAGATCTCACAGAACGCGCGAATCACATCATGCCGGTCCGGACTGCCATACCCGGTAAAGTCGACATCGCGTGTCGGCCGGTAAGCCGTGCCCCAGATCGCGAAGAGCGTCGCGCCCTTCAGTACGAAACGCTCCCGGTGAGGCGACCGGCCGAGCCGGTACAGGAATCGCTCGACGGCGTACCGCGACAGGCCCAGCGCCACGTCCTCGCCTCGAGCGCGAAGTTGATTCCGCAGCCGATGTCGGATCGATTCCGCTCGCCCGTCGCTCTCCCGACCGTTCATGTCGACAGCGCCTCCAGGTACGGTGCGATGACCGTCCTGATGCGACACACGTCCGCCGCCCGGTCGATCTCGCTGACCATCGCTTTGCGCGAGCGCACTGCGTCGCGGAGTGCCTCCATGGCCACGTCGAGACCGATCTTGTTCCGGTAGCGGAAACAATCGACGACCGTGCGGGCCGGCGTCGTGATCCGGACAGGCACCCCCTGCATCGATTGCGTCACCACGCCGTACGTCAGCATCTGCCCCGAGAACCGGACGATGGTGACTGCTGCCGGCAGCCGTCTCGGCTTACGGGCCTTACGATCGATTGCCAGCCAAACCTGGCGCGGCGACTGGGTGCCGATGTCGTGGACGCGCAGGGCGGAGAGCAGACAGACGATCGCGTGCGGAACCGCGGAGGCGACCATGGCGATCGTCTCGAGTTCCGTTGCCTCCACCGCGGCCAGCCGGTACAGTCCCGAGCCCATTCGCTCGACCTGGCCTTCCGCCACGAGGCGTTGAAGCTGGTAGTACGTCAGGCCAAGCGTCACGACGTCACGCGGACGGAAAAATGTCCCGACCCCGGCGTGCTGGAGATCCGAAGAGGTAAGGATATCGGCCATAGACAAATTTTATAGATGTCGGCAGTTAACTGCAAGTGCCGACGTTTTGTATGGTCAAATGTCGGCTATTGCGGTCGATAGCCGACGATTTACAAAGGCCGGGCTGTCCCCGTTATCTCGGCCAACTGCCGGACGATGTCCTTCTCGATCGCTCTGATGTCGGCCTCGATCTCCTCGATCGGACGAGGTGGGACGTAGCGGTAGAAGTAGCGGTTGAAGTTGATCTCGTAGCCGACAAGGCCGACGCCGCCATCCTTGGGATCGCGCCTCGCGGTATCGATCCAGGCATCCGGCACGTGAGGCTTCACCTCGCGCTCGAAGAATGCGCGCACGCTCGCCGGCACAGCCTCCGCGTCAACCGGGTCCTCCCCATAGGGTAGCGGGACACTTTCGGTATCGCGCAGTTCAGTGTCGGCTTCCGGGTTGCCATCCTCGTCCCGGCAGATGGCGGCCGCTTCATCGCGCTCGGCAAGCGCCGAGAGAACAGCCTTTCTGACCGGAGCCGCCAGCTTCACGCCTTCACTCTTAGCGGCGGCGTCGAGCAGGTGCTCGAACTCTTCTCGGTCCTTCACAAGCGTGTCCGGGAGGCCCCCGAGCAGCGTGCGGACAGCCTCCTGCAGCGCCCTCCCTTCGGCGATTTCCTTGGCCCCGGCCGGGCCCTTCTTCTTCGACTGTGCGAGGGCCTGGAAACCCTTCGCGTCCTCTACCCGGCCGATACGATCTCTCGCATGGAAGTTGAAACGGAGCGGCCGCTCGACCGTGATCTTCCGGAACCCGAAATGCGTCGCCGGGAAGACCCGGCTCACGACGACTTCCTCTTCCTTCCCGTCCTTAGTGACCTTGCGCGTATCGCCGTCGCGGAAATCAGCCAGGATGCTCAGAATGTCCTGCGCGCGCTCGATAGGGATTTCACGCCGCTTGTCTCCGAGGCTCTTGCGCATCGGCACCCAGAATGAGGTCGCGTCGATAAGCTGGACCTTGCCGCTACGGGCCGCGGCCTTGCGATTCGTCACTACCCACACGTAGGTCGCGATGCCGGTGTTGTAGAAAAGCTGCTCGGGCAGCGCGATGAGAGCTTCGATGAGATCGTGTTCGAGGATAAACCGGCGGATCGCACTTTCGCCGCTGCCCGCATCGCCCGTGAAGAGCGGCGAACCGTTCATGATGATCGCGATACGCGAGCCGCCCCCCTGCGGGTTCTTGGCATGCGCCAGCATGTGGAGCAGGAACAGGAGCTGACCGTCGCTGATCCGGGGAAGGCCGGGACCGAAGCGGCCAGCCGAGCTGCGCTCGTGCTCGGCACGGACGGTGTCCTCGTCCCGCTTCCAATCCTTGCCGTACGGTGGATTCGCAATCAGGTAGTCGAAGGTCTTGCCGGCATGCCGATCGTTGGAGAGAGTGCTGCCGTAGGCGATGTTGTCCGCATCGCGGCCGGTCGGGTCTTTCATGAAGAGATCCGACTTCGAAACGGCCCAAGTCTCCGGGTTGACCTCCTGGCCGAAGAGATGAATCTCCGCGTTCTTGTTGATCGCCGGGCGGAGTACGTCTCGGTTCTTGCGGAGCCCGACGGTGATGTGCTCCTTGGTGATCATCAGCATGCCGCCGGAGCCACAACACGGGTCGTAGACGGTGCACACAACGCCCTTGTGCCGAATCCGAGCGGCGTCGCCGGCCAGCATCACATCCACCATCAGGTGCACGACATCCCGAGGCGTGAAGTGTTCGCCGGGGTTCTCGTTGAGGGCTTCGTTGAACTTGCGGATTAGCTCCTCGAAGATCGTCCCCATCGTGGGGTTGTCGATCCTGTCGGGATGGAGGTCGACATTCTTGAAGCGATCGAGAACCTGAAAGAGAAGGCCCGCCTCGTCGAGCTTGCTGATCGTGTTGTCGAAGTCGAACTTCTCGAGGACCTCCCGCATGTTGGCACTGAACCCCGCGATGTAGTTGCGGAGATTCGCGGCAAGGTGCGGTGCGTCTGCCAGAAGCTTCTCGAAGTCATAGCGTGAGGTGTTGTAGAACGCGAAGCCGGAAGCTCGCCGAAGTTGCGCGTCGAGATCCTGGAGGCCCTTGCCCTTTAGCTCGGCCTGCCGCTTGAGAACCTTCTCCTTGGTTCCGGCGAGCACGCAGTCGAGACGACGCAGGACGGTAAGCGGAAGAATGACGTCCTGGTATTTCCCGCGCTTGAATGTGTCGCGAATGAGGTCCGCGACCCCCCAGAGGAAGCTGACAATCTCGCTATGGTTCACCGGCTCAGATTAACACCGTCAGGCGAATCTGCACTCCCGCGCCGTCGCCCATTGAGCCTCTAGCCTCTGCTTTTTTTCGCCAGCGACCGCACGTAGTTGACGACATTCCAGATGTCAGGGTCCTTGATCCGGTCTCCCCAGGGTTCCATGTTCAGCTCCGGCGGCACGCCGTTCTTGATGACGAAGAAGATCTCGCCGTCGGTCGATCCGCGCTTCCACTCGCTGTCGCTGAGGTCGGGCGCCGGCGGGCTGATGTCGCTGCCGGATCCGCCTTCGGCGTTGATGCCGTGGCAACTCGCGCAGTACCGCTGATAGATCTGTTTTCCCGCCGCGATCGACTCGGGCGACGGGGCCACGGGGTTTGTCATCCTGGCTGCCTCAGGGTTTCCCTGCGCCGTCATGCCGATGCCGGTCACGGATGCCAGCAGGATGCCCCAGATGCTAACGATGCCCCCGATGTCAATGAGCAGCGCTCGCAAGCGCCTGCGGCCCAAGCATAGGAAGAAGAGCGTACGCACGTCTGACCTCCCGATAAGGGGTATGTTCTTGCAAGCCCACAATGGTCACCGAAGCATGCACTAACCGATAGTTGACGGAAAGTCAATCTCGCCGAGCATCGGTGGATTCGTGCCCAGCTCGCGAGCCCTCTGGACCTGCAGGGTGGGCAAGAAGACGCTCCGGACACAGGCGGCACGGTCGCGCGACGAAGCCGAGGATCACAACACAGGGGTCTCGCTGCTACGCGGTCTGCACGCCTACCTGCGGGGCCAATCGCGGGCGTCCAGGCGGTTCTTCCGCGACGTCATACGCGACGCACGCGTCGTGCGGCTCCACTTGACGAGCGCACCACTGTCGTCGGCAGGTGGCAGGAGCAGCATCGGACAGGAGAACGCGAGGCATTCGACCGGATGCAGCTCCAACGAACGAATGGAGCCGACGCGCCTCGGCGATCGAGAAGGCCCGTCAGAGTGCAGGCGACCTTTGTCGCGCTGCCGCCGCACATTAGGTCACCGGCTCTGAAAAAACGACAGCCTGTCCTGATTTCATCCGCCGTTCCCATGCACAGTGTGGCGCATACTGTGTGACATGAAACCCTCTGTAAGTTCCCTCACCAGATGCGTCTTGCTCGCCGTCGTCGTCGCGTCGCTCGTGCCGGGCGACGGTCGGTTGGACGCCGCGACGTCGAACTACGCGCTGAAGTTCGACGGCGTCAACGATTACGTGACGTTCGGCAATCCGTCCGCGATCGGTCTGTCCACGTTCACGCTCGAACTCTGGTTCAGACGCGACGGCGCGGGTGGCGCGACGTCGACGGGAACCGGCGGCGTGACCGCGGAGCCACTCGTGGCGAAGGGACGCGCCGAAGTCGATGGCAACAACCGCGACATGAACTACTTCCTTGGCATCCAGGGAACGAGCCGTGTGCTGGTCGCCGACTTCGAGGACATGGCGAGCGGAGCCAACCATCGTATTGTCGGCAAGACCTGCATCTGTGACGCGCTGTGGCACCACGCGGCCGCCACGTTCGACGGCACGACCTGGCGGTTGTATCTGGACGGCGTCCAGGAAACGACGGTGACGGTGGGCGCGTTCACGCCGCGATTCGACAGCATCCAGCGGGCTGCGATCGGCAGCGCGCAGAACTCGTCGGGAACGGCTGCGGGGTTTTTCAAGGGCGCAATCGACGAGGTCCGCATCTGGAATTACGCGCGCTCGGCGTCGGACCTTGTGGCCAGCATGAGTACCGCGATCGCGTCTGAGTTGGGCCTGGTCGCGCGCTGGGGTCTCAACGAGGGCGCGGGAACGGCCGTCTCCGACTCCTCGGGCAGCGGTGTCGCGGGCACGGCGCTAAATGGACCGGTGTGGACGGCGGGCGCACCGTTGACGACCGGCGCGGTCAATCGGGCGCCCGTCGTCGACGCCGGCCCGGATGTGTCCCTCACGCTCCCCTCAACCGCGAGTCTTTCGGGGCAGGTGATCGACGATATGCCGGCCTCCGTCACGACCAACTGGAGCAAGGTGAGCGGCCCGGGTTCGGTTTCGTTCGGAAATGCGAATGCCCCTGCCACGACGGCCAGCTTCTCCGCGGCGGGAACCTACGTGCTCCGTCTGACGGCGACCGACGGACAATTCGCAAGCAGCGACGACGTCACCGTGCAGGCAAGTGCGGGCGTGCCCGTCAACCAGGCCCCGACCGTGAACGCCGGTCCGGACGGGTCTGTCACTCAGCCCGGCCTGTTGACGCTGAATGGAACGGTGACCGATGACGGCCTGCCCAGTGCGACGCTGACGATTAGCTGGAGTCAAACGACCGGCCCTGGCACCGTGAGTTTCGGCAGCGCGGCGTCTGCTTCCACGTCGGCGAGCTTCTCACAGCCCGGCACGTATGTGCTGTTGCTCACCGCCGATGACGGCGCGCTCGCGAGCAGCGATACCGTCACAGTCGCGGTCAATGCCCCGGCGAGCAGCAACACAGCGCTCGGCCTGCCTGGCTCCGGCGCGTACGTCACTTTCGGGCAGGCGGCTCTTGGCGCGCCGCAGTTCACCGTCGAGACCTGGTTTCGCCGGCGCGGCCCCGGACAGACGACGAGCACTGGCTCGGGTGGCGTCAGCGCCGTGCCGCTCGTTTCAAAGGGACGGGCCGAAGCCGATGGCAGCAATAAGGACATGAACTATTTTCTCGGGATAGACAGCTCCGGGCATCTCGTGGCCGACTTCGAGGAAGGCGCGGGGGCACCGAACCCAGGCCTGAACCATCCCGTGGCGGGCTCGACCACGTTGGCCAATGACACGTGGTACCACGCGGCGGCAACTTACGATGGCGTGATGTGGCGCCTGTATGTCAACGGCCAGTTGGACGGACAGCTCACTGTCAATCGGCCGCCGCGGTCCGACAGCATCCAGCATGCGGGGATTGGTTCGGCGATGAGCTCCACCGGCGTGGCGTCTGGGTTCTTCAACGGCGTCATTGACGAGGTGCGGATCTGGAATGTTGCGCGGACCGCACAAGATATTGTCGGCAACATGAACGTGGAGATTGTGTCGGCCGCGAACCTTCTCGGGCGCTGGGGATTGAACGAAGCGTCTGGCACCGCGGCGGGCGACTCGTCGGGACGAGGCATCAACGGAACCGTTGTTGGCACGAACTGGAACTGGGTACCCGGCGCTCCGTTCTCAGCGAACGCGGCGCCCGACGCCCCCTTGCTGAGCGGGCCAGTGAACGCCTCGACGGTTGGTTCGGCGTCGGCCGCGCTCGAGGTGTTGGTGTCGGATGCCGACCAGGACAAGATGACCGTGACCTTCTTTGGCCGCGCGGTGCCGGCCGCCGCGCCGGATTTTACGCTCGTGGCGATCCCCGACACGCAGCACTACGTGGACTCGTCCTTCTTCCAGACCTTCACCACGCAGACGCAGTGGGTCGTCGCGAACACGACCGCGCTCAACATCGCCTTCGTCACCCACCTCGGCGACATCGTCCAGAACATTGATTCGGTGAAACAGGAATGGGACCGCGCCGACACCAGCCTCAAGGTCCTCGATGACGCGGGCATCCAGTACAACGTGTCGCCTGGGAACCACGACATCAGCGCAGCCGGTGTCGCGAACTTCTACGATCAGTATTTCCCCGTCAGCCGATTCCTTCCTCAGCCGTCGTTTGCGGGATGGCTCGGCAAGGAGCCAGGCGAGACGAACCGCGAGAACAAGGACAACTACGAGCTGTTTTCGGTGGGCTCGCTCGACTTCCTCGTCGTGCACCTGGAGATGGACCTTCCCGACTATGCGGTTGCCTGGGCGGACAAAATCCTGAAGCGATATCCCAATCGCCGCGCGATCCTCAGCACGCACATCTACCTGAACGCGTCAGGTGTGCGCCCGACGAGCCCGCTGTTCAGATCCAACGGCACGTCGGCCGAACAAGTCTGGCAGCAGCTCATCAGGCCGAACTGCAACGTGTTCATGGTCGTCAATGGCCACTACCAGGGCGAGGCCAGGAGAACCGACTTGAACAATTGCGGTCAGCCGGTGCACCAGGTGGTGCAGGACTACCAGGACGGCCCGAACGGCGGCGATGGATGGCTTCGCTACTTCACGTTCAAGCCGGCGGAGAACAAGATATACGCTCACACGTTCTCGCCCACAAGGAACGCGGGGGCCGGCGAGTTCGACACCGATGCCGCCAGCCAGTTCACGCTGGACTACGCGATGCAGGGCGCTTCATTCGTGACGCTCGGCACGCTGTCTCAGATGGCGTCCGGATCGAGAGCGACCGTCACATGGTCCGGCCTGGCGCCGAAGACGAAGCATGAATGGTACGTGACGGTCAGCGACGGCAAGACCACCACGGCAGGCCCGAGCTGGACGTTCACGACGCAGTAAGGACATGCGAAAGTCTTTGTCCGCTCATCGCCAGCGCCGCTGGCGAGAGCGAGGCGAGGCTGATGAAGCGACGACGCGAGACGTGACGGATGATGGAGTCTCCCTGACGAAGAAGATCTCGCCGTCGGTCGATCCGCGCTTCCACTCGCTGTCGCCGAGGTCGGGCGCCGGCGGGCTGATGTCGCTGCCCGAACGGCCACCCGCCTATCTGGCCGGTCACGCCACTGCGGTGCAGCTTCTGGGAATCGAAGGATCAACGAGAACGCCGCATCGATCTCGTCCTCCAGCTCGGCCCCGAGACCGGCTTGGCGCGATTCGTAGTAGTCGACCTCGTGATCAATCTCGACGACTGCGAACGATGAATTCGAAGATTCATCAACGCGCGCGCGCTGCTCTACGCTGTCGCACGTGCGCTCGATATTCGTCGACCGTCATCGTCTCCGCGACGCCGGCGTCCACTTCGGCACCGCGACGGGCGATCTCGGCATCCCACGCGTCCGCAGCGCCGGCCTCGGCTTCCGTGTCGAGGCTGCGGATCAATTCGAGCGCGAGTCGGGCACGTTCCTCGGCCGGAAGACGGAGGATCTCGGCGAGCATGTCGGCGGCGGACATTCGTTCAGTCTAGCAGCTTCGCGACAGGGCTGCGGGCTCCCTTCATTCGCGCCGCGGCAAAGAGACTTGCGATATGCAGTTCAGGGCACTCCTCGTCGCGCATCAGGCGAAGATCTCGCGCGTCGTTCTAACTCCGTAGTGTCTAAGAGACCTGGTGATCGCGGGGCCAACCTGGCACCTGCAGTTTGATGAGGGGGGCAGCGCGTGCCACGCTCACCGCCCGAAACGCCGTTCGTGCGGAAGACCTCCGACCCGACTTCGACGAAGTCGCGTCGCGTTTCCTGAGGATTTTTGGCGAAATCAGCAACCATGCTCACGACCTCCGGCGATCTCGCCGGAGGTCCCTGTCGCTGAGCCAAGAATGGAAGTACTTGAAGTGAAAGTAGTTGGCGGGGTCGACGGGACTCGAACCCGCGGCCTCCGGCGTGACAGGCCGGCGTTCTAACCAACTGAACTACGACCCCAAATTCTAAGTGCAAAGTTCAAAGTGCAAAGTGCAAAGTGCTTCGAACTTACTTTGAACTTTACACTTCGAACTTTCCACTTCCGTTCTGAGTGGGCGGTACAGGATTCGAACCTGTGACAGCCGGCGTGTAAAGCCGGTGCTCTACCACTGAGCTAACCGCCCGGCCTGACGTTGACGTTCCGGCTGTCCGCCAAAACAATCCATTATACGTTGCGCGAAAACGACCGGCAATACGCATGATTTACAGTCCACCCCACGTCGTTTTCAGTGCGAGAAGCAGGATGGCCAGCAGAAATCCGATGAGCGCGCGGTGCTCGCGATTCGCGATCGCCTGGGCGAGGCTGAAACGCCGGTTGTTCCCGCTCGCACGCCCGGTCATGTCCTCACCGCGTCGGTAGCGATCGTACCGGTCGCCGAACGTCCTCCGCAAGAACGCTTCTTCGGTCCGGGCCGCAACAGTCAACGCGACGGCGAGATATGCCGCGATGAGCAGCGCGACGAGGACCCGGCCCGATGCGATCGCGAGACCGCCGCCGATGACGCTCGATCCCACGTACAGCGGATGCGCGCACCATCGGTACGGTCCCGACGAAGTGACTTCGCGTGATTTATGGAGATGCCCTGCGGCCCAGAGTCGAAGGCCCTCGCCGACGCTCGCGACCGCGACGCCGGCGGTGAGCGATTGGCGCGACGGTTCGGCCAGCCACAAGACGATCGCGCCGAACACGAAGCCCAGGGCTACGCGCAGCCGCGCGAGCCGCGCCATCGCGCGGTGGGGTCCAGCGTTGATCGGACCCGGCCTACTCCACATGAGCGCCGGGCGCCAGACGCCGCTCGATTCCATCGAGCACTTCACGCACCTCGATATCGAGCAGGCACATGCGCTCGAGCCGGCAGCGCCGTAGATGACGACACTCGCATACGTCAGCGCGCGACACCGTGACGTCATTGGGCGACCATGGCCCATTGCGCGCCGGCCGCGTCGGCCCGAAGATGCCGACGATCGGCGTCCCGACAGCCGCGGCAAGGTGAATCGGCCCGGTGTCTCCCGACACCATCAGCGACGCGCCGCGAGCCAGGGCGACGAGGTCCGCAACGGACGCACGCGGCGAAGCCATGGCGGCGCCCTCTGCGTGCGCGACGACTTCGTCAGCGAGCGCCTGTTCGCCATCTCCCCACATGGCGACCGACATCAGACCGTACCGCTCGCGCAGCGCGGCCGCGACCTGCCCGAAACGCGACGGCGGCCATCGTTTGTTGGGCCACCGCGCGCCCGGATTCAGAAGCGCGTAGCGGCCGCCAGTCTGATCGCGAACCGCCGACGCGACCGGTGAGTCGACAGGCTCAATGGGAAATTCCGGAACGCTGGCTGTTACGCCGAGCGGCTGCAGCAGGCCGAGGTTCATCTGCACGACGTGTCTGGTCTCGCGGGGGTCGTAGATGCCGCTGCAGCCGGGATCGTACACGTCGGTGTAGAACGGCCAGGCGAGCCGCTCCCGCAGATAGGACGTCGCGAAGCCGACCACTCGCCCGGCGCCCGAGCTGCGCGCGAGCGCCGCCGACTTGAGGAGGCCTTGCAGATCGATCGCCACATCGTAGCGCGATCGCCGCAGCTCTCGAATGACGCCCAGGAGCGTCGCGGGGCTGTGGCGCAGCCATTCATCAGGGCGGCGATCGGCCGAAGGGCTGAAACCCCGCGCCTCATCGGAGCCCCGCGCCGCACCGATCACGAGCCGTCGGTCTATGACGGGGACGAGGTCGAGGATCTCTCTATGCCGGGCGCTCACGAGCCAGTCGATCCGCGCCGCAGGGAACGCCCGGCGCAACGCCGCGGCGACCGGGATCGCGTGCACGACGTCGCCTAACGCACCGAGCCGCACCAGGAGAATCCGGTTCATCTGGTTATCTGGTTATCTGGTTATCTGGTTATCTGGTTATCTAGGCATTGGATTTGGTTATTGAGCACAATCAATAATCAGATAATCAGATAACCAGATGACCAGATTTTTTGCGTGAGGCGTGCCACCACATCGCGGCTGGAATGCTGTTTGTCGTCGCCGACGATGACGGTGCGGCCGCCGTAGGATTGGACGACCGCCCGCTCGGGGACGGACTCGACTGTGTAATCGGGGCCTTTGCAGTGGACGTCCGGTTTCAGCAGAAGCAGAAGGCGCTCGACGGTCGCGTCGGCAAAGACGACGACGTAATCGACCGGCTCGAGCGCTGAAATGATCTCGGCCCGCTCGGCGGCCGGCACGACGGGACGTCCTTGTCCCTTCAGCGCCGAGACCGTCCGATCGTCGTTCACCGCGACGATCAGCCGATCGCCTTCGGCGGCCGCGCCGCGCAGATAGCGCACATGGCCGACGTGCAGGAGATCGAAGCATCCGTTGGCAAACACGAGCCGGCGCCCCGCCGTCCGATCGCGCGCGACCGCCTCAACGATCTCCGCCTCAGAGAGAATCTGCCCCAAATTTGCGCGCTGTCCTCTTGAGTCTTGAGCTCTAAGTTTTCCGGCGTCCCTGCGCCGGGCCTTCCTGAGACCAGTTTTCGACCGGCGTGTCGTGATCCCGTTCGACCGCGGCTGCAAGCTCGCGTGGTGACACGGTCGCCGTGCCGCGCTTCATCACGACCAGACCGCCTGCGTAGTTCGCCAGCCGCGCGGCTTCATAGAACGACGCACCCGCCGCCAGCGCGAGCGCGACGGTCGCGATCACGGTATCGCCGGCCCCGGTGACGTCGGTGACTTCGTCGGATCCGAAGATTGGAATGTGAATCGTCGCCTGCTTGGGCTGAAACAGCGCCATGCCCCGGCTGCCTCGCGTGACCAGGACGGCCGCCGAACGCGTTCGCCGCAGGATGGTCCGGCCCGCTCCCTCCAACGCGTCGACATCATCGTCGATGCGGACACCGAGCAGCTGTTCGACTTCCGACTCATTTGGCGTGCACGTCGTCATGCCCTGATATTCGAGCAGCCGGTAGCGCGAATCGACCAAGATCGGCACAGGCCGGCGCCGCGATCGGCGCGCGAGCCTCGCCCGAACCGTTGCGGCCAGGGCAGGCGTAATCAGGCCGGATCCGTAATCCGACAGCACGACGGCATCGCAATCGTCGAGCGATGACGACAACTTCGCGGCAAACGTGCGGCTGACGGATTCGGCCAGCGGCCACGCGGTTTCGCGATCGATTCGCACCACCTGCTGTTTGGCCGAGTGGACGCCGCCCGCGAGGATCCTCGTTTTGACGGGCGTCCGATATTGCCGCGCGCGCACGATATGCGTGCGGTCGATGCCGCGAGCCAGGCTCGTGACGAGCCGCCGGCCCTCAGGGTCTCCACCGACGATTCCGGCAAGGCGCGTCCGGCCGCCGAGTGCCGCGACGTTGTTGGCCGCGTTGCCGGCGCCGCCGGCGACCATTTCCGTCGCGTCGTATTTCAAGATCAGCACAGGCGCTTCGCGCGACACCCGTGAGATTTCACCGGAGATGAACTCGTCGGCGATGATGTCGCCGACGACGAGCACGCGGCGGTTGCCGAGCCCATCGATCAGGGCGAGCAACCGCTCTTTGCGCTCGGCTTCGCCGGGCAATGGGTGAACGGAACGGGCTATCAACATGGCAGATTTCAGATTACAGATTGCGCAGAATCCAGCCGATCGCGGCCATCAGGTTGTCGGCAACGGCGTCGGCTGTCACATTCGGTACCGGTTGCGCTTCTTCAATCTGTCCGTAACCGGTCCTCACCAACACGCCTCGCGCGCCGACGGCGTGCGCCAATTGGACATCCAGCCAGCGGTCGCCGACGACAAAGGAGCGCGAGGGGTCGACGCCGAGATCACTGACGGCGCGGTCGACGAGACCGCGGCCCGGCTTGCGGCACTCGCACCGCCGCGCATAGCCGTCGACCTTCCCTTCCGGATGGTGCGGACAATAGTAATACGCATCGATGTGCGCGCCGCCACGGGCGACGAGCGACGAGATGTGCCGGTGCACCTCTTCGACGATCGCTTCCGTGAAAAATCCGCGCGCGATGCCGGATTGATTCGTGGTCACGACCACGCGCAGCCCGGCCCGGTTCAGCAACCGCACGGCATCAATCGACCACGGAAACATCTCGACGCGATCGACCCGATCGAGGTAGCCGATGTCTTCAATCAACGTACCGTCCCGGTCCAGGAAGACGGCGCGATCGCGTGGTGAATCGTGGCGGCTCACAGCATCTGCCTCACGGCTTCGATGACGGCCGCGGCCCCGGTGTTCTTCATGCACGCGTGATCGAGGGGGCACTCGCGCAGTGTGCACGGCCGGCACCAGACCGAATTCGTGAACACGCTGATGCGAGCCTGCGCCCGATGGCGCGAACGCGGTCCGGTGACTTGCTCATCCGTCGGCCCTAACAGCGCCGTCAGCGGGGTACCCACGGCCGCCCCCAGATGCATGGCGCCGGAGTCGTTCGAGATGAGCGCCCGCACGTTCGCCAAGACGCCGGTCAGCATCGGCACATCTGTCCGGCCGATAAGATTCAAGATGGTGTTCGATCGGCCGATTGCCGATTCGACGGCGGATCCGGTCGCCGCATCTGCAGGACTGCCGAGCAGGACGGGGCGCACACCCTCGTCTGCCAGCGCTCGGGCAACGGCGGTAAAGCGATCCGATGGCCAACGCCTCGATCCACCATACGCCGCGCCTGGGGCGATGGCGACGAGCGGCGTCAGTCCGTCCCACCCTGCGTGCTCGAGCGTCGCTCGGCCGGCGGCGCGCATCTCGGGTGATACGTCGAGCCGAGGCTCGCCTGGTCCGCTGGAAAATCCGAGCGCGCGCACGAGATGCTGGTAGTACTCCACTTGGTGGGTGCCGGCGGGCGGGCGATCGATCGCGCGCGTGAGGAACAATCCGCGCCAGTCGGTTCGATAGCCCCAGCGCTCGGGAATGGCCGCGCGTGCGGCACTGACCGCGGCGTGAAACGAGTTGGGCAGCAGGATCGCGGTATCGAAAAATGGGCCGGAAGCGACCCCGTTTTCGAGGACGACCACTTCGTCGACGTCCGGGACCATCTCGAACAGCGGCGCGGTGCTCCGTCGCGCGGCGACCGCGATCGTCGCGCGCGGCGAGCCGCGACGGACGTCGGCAATCGCCGGCAGCGCCATGACGGCATCGCCCAGCCAGTTGGGCGCGAAGATGATGACGCGATCCACGAGTCCAGCCGTGCTTGCCCAGTTAAAATGTTTACGAAAGTGTCGCGCGACTCGTTCCTCGCGAAGCTTCGTTACTTATAGTACCGGAGATTGCCGTCGAATGACCGCTATGTTACGGTGGACCTCGCCTTCATGACATCAGAGCCGCTCACAGCCGAGCACGAGGCCGGCAGCACCTCGACGCTCGCGAAGCGGGCGCGC
>JAHFUI010000308.1 GCA_023265175.1 Acidobacteriota bacterium | reverse complement strand
CTAGCGCTCGAATCGCATTTGAATGCGGAACTGGCGGTACTCTGAGTTGTAGAACGATCCGAACGCCGGCGAAGCGAGGTTTGCCTGCACGTCGGTGGGCAGGAACGAATCTAACGCGTTCCACACCCGTACCCCGATCCAGGGCTGGAACTTGAGAATCTTGAAACGGCGCTCGATGCCGACTTCGAGCCGCCGATACGTCGGGAAGCGCAGGCTGTTACGCGGTCCGGCGAAGTCGAGCGTGTCGTTGACGACCGAATAGGGCAGACCGCTGCGCCAGTCCAGGATGCCGAGCACGAGCCATCGCGGCGTTGGCATCACACGGCCGCGCGCCAGCAGGCGATTGGGCGCATCCGCATAGGCGGGGGCGTACGCGTTCGCGCCGACAACCGGCCAGAGAATCGTGTCGAAGTAGTTCGTCAGCGCATTCAGATCGCCGCGTGCCGACGACCGCGCGTACGACACGTGAAAGTCTACGGTGGGCGCGCGGGTGTAGCTCACGGTGATGTCCGCTCCACGATAGCTCGATCGGCCGGTGCTCGAGAGCAGCAACTGGCCCGTGCCGCCTCCGGTCAGCACCGGATCCACGATCAGCTCGTGGCTGCCACGCCGATCGATCCCGCCAAGGTGAATCGACCACAGCTTGTTGATCCGGTGGTCGTAGCTGATGTCCCAGGTGCGCGTACGTGGTGTGTCCAAGTTGGCGGTCACGCGTACGAATTGAACCGACTGACCGACCGGCGTCACGCCGTTGCTCGCAAAGCGCGCGTCGAGCGCGCTTTCGAACTCGTCGAATGTGCCAGCCGTCGACGGCGTCCGCTCGTAAAACAGGCCAAACCCTCCGCGCAGAACGGCGCTTCCCGAGTCGTTCAGCCGCACCGCCGCGCCAACACGAGGCGTCAGATTAACCCGCTCGACGACGCCGTCGCGGTCCAGGCGTGCGCCAAATTCCATGGACCAGCGCGTATTCGGTTGAAAGCGGTCCTGCGCGAAGACCGCGACGTCGGTGCTGTTGATTGATTGCTCGGTGGGGCCCGAGAAATCCAGCCGGCGCGCGAGCGTGCCGTCAGCGCGTTCGATCAGCACGGGTCG
Organism: Acidobacteriota bacterium; assembly: GCA_023265175.1. Lineage (GTDB taxonomy): Bacteria > Acidobacteriota > Vicinamibacteria > Vicinamibacterales > CAVVIG01 > JAHFUI01. The sequence goes on along the minus strand of JAHFUI010000308.1, from coordinate 1,490 downwards.
GCTGGCGCTGGACCCGCCGTACTGATTGTGCAGCACGTCGATGCCGAGCTTGTACAGGTGCAGGCCGCCGGGACTCTCGCGCGATCCCGACACCGATTCGATCACCTGATAGGTGGCGGTGTCGCGGTGCTGCTGGTTGAAGAAGTTGCCCAGCGTTGTCTGCGGCTGCAGCCGCATCGGCGCAAAGCCTTGAGGGAAGACGTCGGTCCGGTAGTCGTGCGCCTGCACCGTGGTTTCGCTGAAGAGCGTATCAGTCCAGATCGCGCGCTCGGTCGCCGCCATCTCGAAGGCGTGCGCGTGGAGATCGACGGTCGCGTTCGGGGGCGTGAACGTTCCCAAGGTCGCCGAATCGAACACGCTGGGGAAGACGCCGCCGGTCACGATGAGCGACTGACGCGACGACAGATTGGCGTCGATGCGCGTGAACGAGCTGAACGACTTCGAGATGCGCAACTGATCCTGAGAAAGGCTCGGAACGTCGGCCGCCCCGTAGCGGTACTGCGCCGTCTGCTCGAGGAACAGCCGCCCTTTGACCAGCGGGCCGCCCGCTTCAATCCGCGGCGCCCACCATCCCACACCGCGAAGATCGAGCGGGTTGCCCCGCCCGGCACGGAACGTCGGATCGATGTTATTGAGCCGAACCTTCCACTCGTCGCCGGCACGCCTGGTCTGAATGACCACAAGTCCGGATGAGAAGCGGCCGTACTCCACCGCGTACGGATTCGCCAACACCGCCACCGAATCGATCGCATCGTCTGGAAGCGAAACCTGGGTGAGGCCTGTCGCGGGATCGACGAGCGTGCTGGGGCCGAGTTGGACGCCGGCTTGACTGGGGCGTCCGCCCTTGATGCTGACCCCACCCGGCACTTCGATGATGCTTGCCAGCAGCCGCAGCGACGCCTGAAGGCCGCCGGTGGGCGCGAACTGATCCAGCTCTTTCCCGCCGATCGCGTCGCTCGGGGAGATCGTGTCTTCGTTCAGCTGCGCCGAGCTCGCGACGACCTCGACGCTCTGCGAGATGCCGGCGATTGGCAAATCGAGCGACAGATCAGTCGTCTTTCCCGCGACCACGTTCGCGTCGGCGCCGGTCGTTTCAAACCCAGCAAGGACCGCGGAGACACGGTATCGGCCTGGCGGGAGGTTGGCCACGCGGAAGTGACCGTCCTCCCCGCAGAGCACCTGCGCGACCTCTCGATCGGACGCATCCTTCACGCTGACTTCGGCGCCGGGTAGACGCGCGGCGCCGGTTTGCGTCGTGACGAACCCCTGGACGTCGCCAGTCTTCGTCTCCGCAGTCCCCTGGACCGTCTGCGCGGTGGCGAACGCGGGCAAGGAAGCCCCTAAAACACAGAGAAGAAAGAGTGATCGCACCACGGCTGTTGGGACCTCTATGGTGGCGTGACCGGACCGTTTCTGTCCAGTCTTGGTAACGAAGCTCTGCCTGAAGACGAGTGTCGCTTCGTTACTGGATCCGCGGCCGCTCTCGCGGC
>JAHFUI010000048.1 GCA_023265175.1 Acidobacteriota bacterium | reverse complement strand
GCGAGCACGAGCGAGATGCTGTCCAAGTTGCGAATCCTCAAGAGCTAATTTGGACAAGAGTGATGAGCAGTTTGTAACTACGCTCCCCAGCCGCGGCGAGCGACCGGCTCCAGACAGATGCTGCGTCCGATGGCCGGGGCGATGATGCGCAGCTCCGCCATCAGCCGATCGAACTGCGACGGGAACATCGACTGCGCGCCGTCGCTGAGCGCGTGGTCCGGATCGCAGTGCACTTCGATCAGGAGGCCGTCTGCGCCGGCGGCCACCGCCGCCCGCGCCACCGGCGCGACCTTGTCCCGCCGCCCCATCGCGTGACTGGGATCGACGATGACCGGCAGATGACTGAGTTTCTGGACGATGGGAATGGCGGCGATATCGAGCGTGTTGCGGGTCGCGGTCTCGAACGTGCGGATGCCGCGCTCGCACAGAATCACGTCGGTGTTGCCGCCGCTCAGCACGTACTCGGCCGACAGCAGCCACTCTTCAATCGTCGCCGAAATCCCACGCTTGAGCAGCACGGGCTTGCGGACGTGCCCTAGCTCGCGGAGCAGCGTGAAGTTCTGCATGTTGCGGGCGCCGACCTGGAAGATGTCGCTGTACTTATTGATCACGTCGATCTGGCTGGCGTCCATCACTTCGGACACCAGCTGCAGGTTCTCGGCGTTGCACGCGTCGCGCAGCAGCCGCAGTCCTTCCTCTCCGAGCCCCTGGAAGCTGTAGGGCGAGCTGCGCGGCTTGAACGCGCCGCCGCGGAAGATCTTCGCGCCCGCGCGCCGCACGGCCGCGGCCGTTGTCCGCACCTGTTTCTCGCTTTCGGCGGAACAGGGACCGGCCATGACGATCACTTCGTCGCCACCGATGCGCACGTCGCCGACGGTGATGACGGTGTTGTCCGGCTTGAAGGTCCGGCTGGCCAGCTTGTAGGGCTCAGAGATGCGCAGCACCTCGTGGACGCCGTCCAGCAGTTCAATCAACGCGGGATCGGGGTGTCCCTGCCCGACCGCACCGAGCACCGTCCTGGTGACACCGGTCGATCGGTGCACGTCCATGCCCATCTCAACGAGCCGGGACACGACCTGCTCGATCTGCGCTTCCGATGCACGTTCTTCCATTACAACAACCATGGCGTCTGTTCCCTCCAAGCTAGTCATTCACTCTGATCCCGTCGGCGTCCGGTCGCCAGCCGTCCCAAGCGCATCCGCGCCTGCACTGTCCAGGAGATCGACGCCGTCGTGCACAACCCGCCGCTCGAGCCGCCGCGCCTCGTCGATGATGCGCTCGAAGAGCCGCGCGACCGCTTCAGCGCCGAGCGGTCCCTCCGCGGCGATGCCTCGCACGTGCGCAAGGACCTCTTTTTCCCGATCGGGCTGATAGACATCGAGCCCCTGCTCCTTCTTCACCCGGCCGACCTCGCACACGCGGCGCGCGCGCTCGTTCAACAGGCGGACGAGCACTTCGTCGACCCGATCGATGTCGCGCCGCAAATCGTCAAGACTAGAGCTCGTCATAGCGCTCCGGAACGTGAAACGGAAGACTCGAGACTGACGTGATCACCCTTCAACCACCTGACGTACTCCTCCACCCGTTCGATGAGGGCAGGCGAGCCGCCCTCGCTGGCGATGAGCGAGACCAGCGCGCTGCCGACGACGGCGGCGTCGGCATAGCCGCCGACTTCCGCGACGTGCTCCGGCCGCGAGATCCCGAAGCCGAGGGCGACCGGCATCGACGTGACCGCGCGGATCCGCGCGACCAGTCCCGCGGCCCCCGACGCGACCGTGTCGCGCGCACCGGTCACGCCCAAGCGGGAGATGCCATACAAGAACCCGCTGCCGAGCTCCGCCGCCCGCCGAATGCGCGCATCGGTCGTCGTCGGGCTCAACAGGAAAATGGTGTCGAGGCCGACCGCCGTCAGCGCGTCGCGAAACCCCTGTGCTTCTTCTATCGGCAGATCGAGCGCCAGGACGCCGTCGACGCCGGACCGGGCCGCCTGCTGGGCGAAGCGCTCGATCCCCATGCGGAGCAACGGGTTCGCGTAGCTGAAAATGACAATGGGCGCCGAGACGTGCGGCCGAACATCAGCCACGAGCGCGAGCGAGGCACGCAGGCTGCCGCCTGCCGCCAACGCACGTTCCGTCGCGCGCTGGATGACCGGGCCGTCGGCCAATGGATCGGAGAACGGCACACCGACCTCGAGCACATCGGCCCCCGCGCGATCCAGCGCTTTCAGGATGCTCGCCGATCGCGACAAATCGGGGTCGCCGGCCGTGGTGTAGGTCACCAGGCCGGGCCGCGTCCCGGCGCGCAGGCGAGCGAACGTTTGGTCGATGCGTGATGTCATTTTCGGGCTGTGAGTGCGTCTTCCACCGTGTTCACGTCTTTATCGCCCCGCCCTGACAAGTTCACCAGGATCGTCGCGTTCGTCCCGAGCTCCCGCGCCAGCTTCCTTGCGTACGCGACCGCGTGGGCCGATTCGAGCGCCGGAAGAATGCCCTCGAGCCGCGCGAGAGTCTGAAACGCGTCGAGCGCGTCGCCATCGCCGACGTAGGCGTACTCGGCGCGACCAATCGCGCGCAGCCACGCGTGTTCGGGCCCGACGGCCGCGTAGTCCAAGCCGGCCGAAATCGAATGCGTCAACTCGATGTTCCCATCCTCGTCCTGGAGCACGAACGTGCGCGTTCCCTGCAGCACGCCGGTGCTTCCGCCGGCAAACCGCGCGGCGTGGCGGCCGCGGGCGATCCGCTCGCCGCCAGCCTCGACACCGATCAGCCGGACCGCGGGATCGTCGATGAAGGCGTCAAAGATCCCCATGGCGTTGCTGCCGCCGCCGACACACGCCACGATTGCCGTCGGCAACACGCCGGTCAGCTCGAGGATCTGCGCGCGCGCCTCTTTCCCGATCACCGACTGAAACTCGCGCACCATCAACGGATACGGATGCGGCCCCAACACCGAGCCGAGGAGGTAGTAGGTATCCTCCACGTTTGTCACCCAATCCCGCATGGCTTCGTTGATCGCGTCCTTCAGCGTACGGCTTCCGCCGTCCACGCGGCGGACGTTGGCGCCGAGCAGCCGCATGCGAAAGACGTTGAGCGCTTGCCGCTCCATGTCTTCCACGCCCATGTACACATGGCACTCGAGGCCGAGCAGCGCGCAGACGGTTGCCGTCGCGACGCCGTGCTGTCCCGCGCCCGTCTCCGCCACGATCCGGCGCTTGCCCATCCGCACCGCCAGCAGGGCCTGGCCCAGCGCGTTGTTGATCTTGTGCGCGCCCGTGTGCGCCAGATCCTCGCGCTTGAGAAAGATCCGCGCGCCGCCGGACGCCTCCGTCAACCGTGTCGCCTCGTACACCGGCGTCGGACGCCCGACGTAATGCTTCAGCAGGCGATCGAGCTCCTGCCTGAATCCTTCATCGTCGCGGACCTGAAAATAGGCGCGCTCAAGCGCTTCGACCGGCTCGACGAGCGTCTCGGGCACGAATCGCCCGCCGAACTCGCCGAAGTAGCCGCGGGCGTCAGGATCGCGCCGGTTGATTGTTGATGCCATTACTCTTTCTTTCACCAACGACGTCTTACCTTTGTGTCCATTGTGTCCTTTGTGTTGACCGAGCGTCGCTAACGGCATCGAAAAGCCGCTTCAATCGCCGGTGGTCCTTGATCCCGGGCGTGACCTCAACCCCCGAAGAGACATCGATCCCGAAAGGCTGAACGCGCGAGATCGCTTCGACGACGTTGTCCGGCGTCAAGCCGCCGGCGAGAACAACCGGCCGACGCGCGGCGACCGCCGCGGCGCGCGTCCAATCGACCGACCGTCCCGTTCCACCGCGCCGCACGGGATCATGAGCATCGAGCAGCAGCATCGTCTGCGACAGCCACCGATCGATCGCCTCATCACCCGATTCGGCAAGGGCGACCGACTTGAGCACGGGCCTCGTCATCCGGCCGGCGTACGCGGCGGTTTCATCGCCGTGCAATTGAACCGCGCCAAGCCCCGCGGCCACCGCGACTTCGTTGACGTAGTCGCTCGGCTGGTTCACGAAGACCCCGACCGGCGTGACGAACGGCGGCAGCGCCGAGATGAGGGCGCACGCGCGCAACGGATCGATGAAGCGCGGACTCTCCGGCCAGAAGACGAACCCCAGCGCCCGCGCCCCGCACTCGACGGCGAACCGCGCATCCTCGAGCCGTGTGATGCCGCAGATCTTGATCAGCAGCATCGGAGTACTTTCACCGCTGCATCACCACAAAGGACACGAAGGACACAAAGGCAAATTCCGGTCATGCCTTAACCTCTGTGTCCTTTGTGTCCTTGGTGGTGATGCAGCGTTCCAATAAACCCCGTAGCTCGGCCCCAGGGTCCTCCGCCGCCATGAACCGCTCGCCGATCAGAAACGCGCGGTAACCGAGCTCGCGCAGGCGCAGCACATCGGCCGCCGTGCGCAGCCCGCTTTCGCTGATCGCCACCACATCGCGCGGAATCCGAGCGACGAGTGTCTCGGACGCGTGCACGTCGACTTCGAGCGTGCGCAGATTCCGATTGTTCACCCCGATGATGCCGGCACCCGCGGCCAACGCCACGCCGAGCTCCTCTTCCGAGTGAACTTCGACGAGCGTGTCCAACCCCAGCGCCGATGCGCGCTTCATCAGCCCCCGAAGCTCGGCGGGGGTAAGCGCCGCGACAATCAGCAGCACGGCGTCGGCCCCTGCGGCTTTGGCCTCGAACAACTGATAATCCGACACGATGAAATCCTTGCGCAGGAGCGGGACATCAACCGCCGCGCGAACCGCCGCCAGGTGCTCGAGCGCGCCGTCGAAGAAGGTCGGCTCGGTCAGCACCGAAATCGCCGCCGCGCCGGCCCTCGCATACCCCTTCGCGATCGCGGAGGGATCGTAGATCGCGCGCAAGACGCCTCGCGACGGCGATCGTCTCTTGCATTCAGCGATGACGTTGACGTGCGCGTCCCTGAGCAGTGCGGCCCTGAATCGGCCGGCCGATGTCGTGCGCGCCTCGGCGCGCTGCGCCAGTCGCGCTAGCGGTTCCCGTTCCTCCCGCACCTCGACGACGCGGCGCGTCGCGGCCACGATGGTGGCGAGCAGATCCGCGGTCACCGCGCTGGTGGTCGTCACGCGCCGGCTCCTGTCGCACACTCCTCGGCCGCCGACAACGAGACGAGCCGCTCGAGCGTCCGCCTGGCATCGCCGCGGTCGATCGCGCGCGACGCGAGCCGGATGCCGTCCTCCACCGACGAAGCGGCGCCGGCAATGAACAACGCGGCTCCGGCGTTGAGCAGCACGACGTCGCGCGGCGCTCCGCGCTCGCCCGCGAGCACACGGTCGACGATCCGCGCGTTGTCGTGCGCAGTGGCGCCTTTGAGCGCACCAGACGGCGCCTTCGGCAGCCCGACGTCCGCCGGGTGCAGGTAGAACGTGTTCACGGCCCCGTCGCGGCACTCGGAGATCTTCGTGTAGCCGGTCGTGGAGATCTCGTCGATCCCATCGGCGCCATGGACGACCCAGGCACGCTCGGAGCCGAGCAGCATCAACGCCCGCGCCATGAGCTCGGTGAGCTCCGGCCTCGGAACGCCGACCAGTTGCCGTGTGGCGCCGGCCGGATTCGTCAGCGGACCGAGCAGGTTGAACGCGGTCCGCACGCCCAGGTCCCGGCGCGTCTGGGCGGCGTGGCGCATCGATGGGTGAAACGTCGGCGCGAAGAAAAACCCGATCCCCCCGTCCGCGAGACAGCGCTCGACCACCGCGGGCGGGGCCGACACGCGAACGCCAAGCGCCTCGAACACGTCTGCGCTGCCCGACAGGCTCGACACGGATCGGTTGCCATGTTTCGCGACCCGCACGCCGCAGGCCGCAACGACGAGCGCCGCACAGGACGAGATGTTGAAGGTGCCGGATCGATCGCCCCCGGTGCCGCACGTATCGAACACGTCGTCGTAGCGTGCCCTCATCTGCACCGCCCGCCCGCGCATCGTCCGCGCGAGGCCGACGATTTCGGCTGGGCGCTCTCCCTTCATGGCCAGCCCGATCAGCACGCCGGCGATCTGCGCCGGGGCCACGCGACCTTCCATGACTTCCGCCATGGCCGCGGCCGCTTCCTCGCTCGTGAGGTCCTCGTGTCGCGTCAGTTTTTCGATCAGTTGCGGAAACATCGCCTCACCTGTCGAGCGAACCGTGGGGAGCTTCGAGGAAATTGCGCAGCAAGCTGCGTCCCTCGCCGGTCAAAATCGATTCCGGATGGAACTGCACGCCATGAATGGGCCATCGCCGATGCCGCAGGCCCATGATCGTGTTGTCTTCGCGCGTCCGCGCCGACACCTCAAGATCGGCCGGCAGCCCCTCCTCGGCGACAACGAGCGAGTGATAGCGTGACGCGGTAAACGGACCGTTGATGCCACTGAACACGCCGCGCCCGTCGTGCTCGATGGTCGAGGTCTTGCCGTGCATCGGCGTCAGCGCGCGCACGACGGATCCGCCGAACACCGCGCCGATGGCCTGGTGCCCGAGACACACGCCCAGGATCGGAATCGTCGGGCCGAGGCGCCCGATCACCTCCATCGTGATGCCCGCCTGTTCGGGCCGGCCGGGGCCGGGTGAAATCACGATGCGCTCGGGCCGTGCGCGTTCAATCCAGTCAATCGATGCGGCATCGTTGCGCGCGACCTGCACCTGGGCGCCCAGCTCGCCGAGGTACTGCACGAGGTTGTAGGTGAACGAATCGTAGTTGTCGATGACTAGAACCATAGCTGCAATTTCATAGGCCCGCCTGCGCCAACTCCAGCGCGCTGACGAGGGCGCGCATCTTGTCGCGCGTCTCTTCGTACTCGGCGGTCGGATTCGAGTCCATGACGATGCCCGCGCCCGCCTGGATGTACGCCTTTCCCGCGGCCATAATGATCGTGCGAATCGTGATGCAGAAATCGAGGTTGCCGGCGAAATCCAGGTAGCCGACGGCGCCCGCATAAATTCCGCGTCCCGACGGCTCGAGCGCGTGGATGATCTGCATCGCCCGCACCTTCGGCGCGCCCGAGACGGTGCCCGCGGGAAAACACGACACGAGCGCGTCGAAGCGGTCGCGGTCGTCGGCCAGCCGCCCCTCGACGACCGACGTCAGGTGCATCACGTGCGAAAAGCGCTCGAGGCCCATGAATTGCGAGACCCGGACCGACCCATACTGGCAGACGCGGCCGACGTCGTTGCGGCCGAGATCGACGAGCATGACGTGCTCCGCGCGCTCCTTCTCGTTCCGTTTCAGCTCCTCGGCGAGCCGCAGGTCCTCTTCTTCGTTGCGCCCGCGCGGCCGCGTGCCCGCGATCGGATGCGTCTCGACGCGCGATCCTTCGACCCGCACCAGCATCTCCGGCGACGAGCCGACGACCGAGACGCCCCCCATGCGAATGAAATACATGTACGGCGACGGGTTGATGTGGCGAAGCGCGCGGTACACCGTGAACGGATCGGCTCCCACTTCCGCCTCGAACCGCTGCGACAACACGACCTGATAAATGTCGCCCGCCGCGATGTAGTCCTTGGCGGTGCGGACCTGCGCCTCGAATGCCTGCCGCGTGTAGTTCGATCGCAGCTGCAGCTCGCCGGCGGCCTGCGACGGCGGGTGGGAGAGCGTCCGTTCGAGCTCGCGCTCGAGGAACTCGATCTTCGCGCGCGCGAACTGATACAGCGACTCCAGATCTTCGTCCGGCGTGATGCGGGCGTTGGCGATGATCAGGATCCGGTGCCGCACGTGATCGAACGCAAGGACGGTATCGAACAACATGAAGCCCGCAGTGTCCGCACCGTCGGCGGACGTGCCCAAGTCGCCGAGCACCGGCTCGAACCAGGACGCGGCGCCGTATCCGAGATAACCGACCGCTCCCCCGGTAAAGCGTGGGAGGCCCGGGACGAACGGCGATCGGAAGTCCGCCATCAGCCCGCGCAGCGTGTCGATGAACGAGCGGTCGCTGCCGGTCAGCTTGCCTGCCCGCTCGATGGTGGTCCGGCCGTCGCGCGCGCGCAGGATCAGAAATGGGTCCTTGCCCAGAAACGAATAGCGTCCGACGTGCTCGCCGCCTTCGACGCTCTCGAGGAGAAATGCGTAATCGGCGTGCTCGGCGATCTTCAGGAACGCCGACACCGGCGTGAACAGATCGGCCACGATCTCCTTGCAGACCGGCACGAACGTGCCGCGCCGGGCCAACTCCTTGAATTCCTCGAACGAGGTGATTCTCATCGGCGCACCCCGGCAGGGGCGTCCTGCGTGAACTCCGACAGCCGTCTGATTGCCGCCGCGCGCATCACGGCGGCGGCCGGGCGCACGCCGGTCCACCATTCGAATTGCTGTCGCGCCTGGCCGACGAGCATCTCGAGTCCGCCGATGGTCCGACATCCGGCATGCCGGGCTTCGCGCAGCAGTCTCGTTTCCGGCGGGTTGTAGACGAGGTCGTACACAATGCCTGGCGCCAGCTGTGCTGCCCCGAGCGGCGTCTCGTCCACGTTCGGATACATGCCGACCGGCGTACAGTTGACGAGCACGTCCCAGCTCCCGCGTTCGGGCGGCCACGGTCCCACCGCTCCGGACACGAGCGCGGCGACGTCGGCGGCGCGCTGGCGGTTGCGCGCGTGCACGCTCACCGCGGCGCCGTGAGAGGCCAGCGCGATGGCCACACCGCGGGCCGCTCCACCCGATCCCAGCAGAGCCGCCCGTCGTCCCGTGAACGGCAGCTCGTCCCGCAGTGGATCGAGAAACCCGTTCACGTCACTGTTGTCGCCGAGCCATCGGCCATTCTCGATGCGAATCGTATTGAGCGCGCCGATGCGGGCGGCAACCTCGGAGTGCTCGTCCACACGACCGAACAGCGCCACCTTGTACGGCATCGTGACGCTCGCGCCCTTCAGGCCGAAGGCGCGGGCGAACGTCACGAAATCGTCGACGTCGACGGCTGGAAGCGGCAGGTAGACCGCGTCAAGGCCGGCCGCGCGAAACGCGGCGTTGTGCATCGCCGGCGAGACCGAATGTGACACCGGCGAGCCGACCACGCCGTACACCGTCGTCGTCGGACCCAGATCGCGGAATCGAAACTCATTCAGCAGCGCGTCCGGCGCGAGCTGGCCGATTCCCGCGAGCGCGCCTGCATACGTCCACCTGGAATAAAAACGCGACGGCAGCACGCGCGAGACGAGGCCGTGATCGCCCATGCCTATCAGGACGAGGCCGTGCGCGTCGCCCGCGCGTGAGCCGGCGTCGCGTAGCGTCACGCAGTCGCTCAACCTCGTCGTTTTCACGGCCACTTTGACGACCTCCGCGCCAGTCGCGCGCATGGCGCGTATGCGCGCGTCGAGGTCCCGCGGGATCCCGTCGAAGTCGTGCATGGACAGCACGATTCGCTTGCCGCCGGTGCTGGCGATCAGATCATCGAAACCCGCACGCGCTTCGACGTCGACGTACTCAGCGCCGGCGCCCAGCGCCTCGCCAAGCAGACGTTTCCGCTCTTCCTCCGACCCTGCAAACAGTCCGCCTTCCCACGTCGGCCGGCACGTGACGATGACCGGGCGGACGCGATCGGCCAGGGCGCCGCGGACGTCAGGATCTCGGACCGAATCGAGCCGCAGCTCGACGAGGTCGGCATCGGCCACAGCATCCCGATGGCGGCGGAGCTCCGCCATCGTGGGGGCGGTGACAGTGACGCACAGCTGTTGTGTCGGCATCAAAATAAAAAAGCCTCTTCAACCGTTCGGCTGAAGAGGCTCGGAAACTTGCTCGTCCGCGCTGATGGCAGGTCAGGCCAAGGCGGTTGCCTCTTCAGAGGTGGCCCAATAGCACCGCCAGGTAAACGTGCACACGCCCAATCTTGCGCCGAACGCCGGGGCCGAGGCCGTTGATGTCATGGGCGCGTGACCAGCCACAGAAGAGAGAGAAGCCACATTATCAAACCCCGTTCGTTCGTGTCAACACAATCGCCATTTCTCCTTGACCAGTAAGCACTTCTCCCGTATAAACGAAGTTAAAGCATGCACCGGCTCGCACTCATCCTCCTGATCGCAACGCTAGGGCTCTCCGGACTCTTTGCGGCAGCGCCGCAGATGAGCGTGACGGAGATTCGTCCCGGCATGGTCGGCATTGGCCGGACGGTGTTCGAAGGCACGCGCGTCGAAGAATTCAAGGTCAAGATTCTCGGCGTCATCGAGAACGTCATCGGTACCCACCGCAATCTGATCCTCGCGCGCCTGGAAGGCGGTCCGCTGGCCAATACGGGTGTCATCGCCGGGATGAGCGGCAGCCCGGTGTATGTCGATGGCCGCCTCATTGGCGCCGTGTCGTACGCCCTCGGCAGCTTCTCGAAAGAGCCGATTGCCGGCATCACCCCTATTGAGGAGATGACCGACGCGACAGCCATGAGTGCGGCGGCGCGCCCGCGCGCCGCGCGCGTGCAGCTGGATTTCCCGCTCACGCGGGAGGACCTTACCGCGGCATTCCGTCGCGCGCTCGATTGGAACCGGCCGTTCGCCGACCGGCCGAACGACGCGCACCTGGTCGGTGTCAGCGGCAGCATCGGCATCGGGGGCCTCGCCGACGATCAACTGGGCACGCTGCTGCGGCCGATTGCGACGCCGCTCGTGATGTCGGGTTTTGAACCCGATCTGGCGGATCTGCTCGGGTCGGCATTCCGCGACCACGGCTTCATTCCCACCGGCGGAAGTGCCAGGGGCGTGGCGGGCGGCGAGATGCCCTTCGACGGTCCTCTCAAACCGGGCGACGCGATCGGCGTCAACTTCCTCACGGGCGATCTCGAGTTGGGCGCCACCGGGACCGTGACGCACATCGACGGCGACCGCGTGTATGCGTTCGGTCACCCGATGTACAACCTCGGCCCGACCGAGTTCCCGATGACACGGGCGTACGTGTACACCGTGTTGCCCAGCCTCTTCTCCTCGCTCAAGCTGTCGACAACGGGCGACGTGATCGGCACGTTCCTCCAGGATCGCGCGACGGCGATCGCCGGCCGGCTGGGTCCCGGGCCGCGCATGATTCCGATCACGCTGACGCTCGAATCGCAGCGCGGCGCGCCCCATACGTTTCACTTCGGCGTCGTCAACGATCAGCTCTTCACGCCGTTGATGACATATGCGGCGATCCTCGACACGCTCGGCTCCTACGAGCGGCAGAACGGCGTCGCCACCTACAGCGTGCACGGCAAGGCGATGCTGAAGAAGCACGACGACATCACGTTCGACAACCTGTTCGCCGGCGACACCGCGTCTGCCGGCGCGGCGGCCTACATGGTGTCCCCCGTTACGTATCTTCTGGGGAACGATTTCGAGAAGGTGGATATCGAGGGCCTCGAATTCACGATCAGCTCCAGCGAAGAACCGAAGACGGCCACGCTCCAGCGTATCTGGCTCGACGATCCACGTCCGCGCGCCGGCCGGATGGCGCCATTGAAAGTGTCGTTGCGAACCTTCCGGGGCGAAGAGGTCGTGCGGACGCTTCCCGTGAGCATCCCCGCCAACGCGAGCGGCATGTTGTCGATTCTCGTCTCCGACGGATCGCGGCTGGCGCAGGCCGAGCAGCGCGAGGCCCGCCTGCCCCAGCAACTGCGTGATGTGTCGCAGATGATCCGCGCGCTCAACAAGGGCCGGCGCAACAACACGCTCTACATCAAGCTGCTCGGTTCCGAAGATGGCGCCGTGATCAACGGCGAGACGTTGTCGTCGCTGCCGCCCTCGGTGCTCGCGGTTCTCGAGGCGGATCGCAACGGGGGCACCTTCATTCCGCTGCGCACGGCCACGCTCGGCGAATGGGAGTTGCCCACCGAGCATGCCGTCAGCGGCTCGCGGACGCTCACCATCACCGTCTCGCCCAACTGACACCCGCTCCTCCGCAGGTCACCATGTCTGTGTTCCGCGCGCGCGCCTGTCGTCTCGCTTGCCTGCTCGTCGCGCTCAGCGTCGTCTCGACGCACGCATCACCATCCAAGTTCTTTCAGGCGGCCACCCAGGCGGAGTTCCTGAAAGGTGACGTCGAGAGCCTGTCCGTCGACAGCCAGGGACGGCTGGTGCTCGGACCGGCGACGGAGCTGGTGTACGAAACGTCCGCGCCGTTTCTGTGGTCGATGATCGCGGGATCGGATGGGTCGCTGTTTGTCGGCACCGGCAACGAAGGCAAGGTGTTCCGCATCGATCCGCAGGGAAAGGGATCGATCTTCTTCGATCCGCCGGAGCTCGAAGTCCATGCGCTGGCGCCCGCACCCAATGGCGGGCTCTACGTCGCCTCGTCGCCGGACGGCCGGATCTACAAGGTCGATCGCGACGGTAAGAACACGGTCTTCTTCGATCCCGACGACAAATACATCTGGTCGCTTGCCGCCGACTCGAAAGGCAACCTGTTCGCCGGCACCGGCGAACACGGTGTGATCTACAAGATCACGCCGGACGGCACCGGCACCCGCTTCTACGAGACGAAGGCCACCCACGCGACGGCGCTCGCCTTCGACAAGGCGGGCAATCTGCTCGTCGGGACGGAATCGCCCGGACGCGTGCTTCGCATCGATCCCGACGGCAAGGCATTCGTGCTTCTTGATTCGCCGTACACGGAAGTACGGGCGTTGCACTTCGATGAGAAGGGGATGCTGTATGTCGTCGCACTGAGCGGCCGCTCCTCCGGCGGTGCCCCACCTGCCATCCCGGATGACCGGTCGCCCCTGTCATCGGGCGATGCCGGTCGTACGCCGGTGGCATCCGTGTCCGCTGAAATCACATCCGTCTCGATCGTCGACGTTCCCGGCGCCGCGCCATCGGGCGGATCGACGCGAGAGAACCGCCGCGCCTCGAAGGGTGCGATCTACCGGATTGCGCCCGATGGCTTGTGGGACGCGATCTGGGAATCGCGAGATGACGCCCCGTACGATCTGACCTTCGCGCCCGACGGCGCATTGATCGTCGGCACCGGCAACAAGGGAAAGATCTACCGGCTCGACGGCGATCCGGTGCGGCCGATGCTGCTGGCGCGGGCCAGCGCCCAGCAGATCACCGCCTTCCATAAAGACGCGCGCGGCCGGCTGTATTACGCAACGGCCAATCCAGGCAAGCTGTTCCGCCTGTCGACCGAGCGCACGACCCGCGGCACCTACGAATCGGAGCCGCACGACGCGCAGATCGTGTCGACGTGGGGGACCCTCAGCTGGCACGGCGTGGCGTCCGCCGACAATCAGATCGAGGTGTTCACGCGATCGGGCAATACGGAAACACCCGACGAAACCTGGAGTCCGTGGTCGACCGCCTACAAGTTGCCGGATGGATCGGCGATTACGAGCCCGAAGGCCCGCTATCTCCAATGGCGCGCGGTGCTCACCGGGAAAGGCGCCGGTCCCGTGCTGACGTCAGTGACAGCCGCGTACCTGCAACGCAACCTCCGGCCGCAGGTGCGGTCGATCACCATTCATCCGCCAGGAATCGTGTTTCAGAAACCTTTCACGACGGGCGAACCGGACCTCGCCGGCTTCGACGATCAAACGACTCCCGATCGCAGGCTGGCCTCGGCCGCGATGATCGCTCAGCAGGGGCCGGCCAACACCGCGTCGCTCGGACGCCGCACCTACCAGAAGGGCTTGCAAACACTCGTCTGGAAAGCCGACGACGAGAACGACGACGACCTGATGTACGACGTGCTCTATCGGCGCGAAGGTGAAACCGGCTGGAAGACGCTTCGCCGCGCGGTTTCCGAACCGATTCTCGTGTGGGATACGACGACCGTGCCGAACGGGACGTACTTCGTAAAGATCGTCGCCTCGGATCTGCCGTCCAACCCGGCGGGATTGGCCCTCACCGGCGAGCTCGACAGCCCGGCGTTGGAGATTGACAACACGCCGCCCGCGATCGCAATCCAGAGCGTCAAGTTCGAGGCGGGGCGCACGACGGTCGTCTTCGATGCGAAAGACGATCATTCGCCCATTCAGCGCGTGGAGTTCTCATTGGACGGCCAGCGGTGGCGCGCCGTGTTCCCCAAGGACGGCGTCGCGGATTCGAAGGACGAGCACTACGAACTGGTGCTCGAGGGCGAGTTGAGCGAGCGAGGGTTGATTCTGCGCGCGTCAGACGCGTTGAACAACGTGGCGACCGGCCACGTCGAACGACCGGCGCGGGGTCGTTGATATGGCGGCGATGGGTTCGAAAGGTATTCGACAAGATCTAAGCCGAGTTGAAGAAACACGTGAGATCCGACGTCGGATCCAGCAACCAATGGCGGGCGGCGAGATTCTGTACGGTGTCGCCGGGTTCGCATCCCTCAGCCGCGATCGGACCGTCAACGTCATCATGCCGGACGTCAAACACTGTGGCGGGCTGCTTGAGCTGACGCGTATCGCCGCCGTGGCTGAGCACGACGGCGTCACTGTTGCGCCACATAACCCGAGCGGTCCGGTCTCGACGGCGGCCAGTATTCAAGTCTGCGCCGTGCTGAAGAACTTCCGGCTTCTCGAGTTCCAGTGGGGTGAGGCCGCGAGGCGACACGACGTGGTGACTCCGCCCGAACGATTCGAGGACGGGGCGATTCGCGTGCCGGAGCGGCCGGGAATGGGCATCGAGCTCAACGAGAAAGTCGTCCGCGCTCACCTGATGTAAGTGCAGGGCCCGAACACGGCGCCGTCGAACCATGCGTTACCGGCGCCTGGCACAGCGTGGCAGGGTTGCGATTGTCGCCGACTATCGTGTTTTCAACCGCCATGGTACGAGCCCGTCAGCGACGGCTTTGACAGCGCGCGGCGGGTTTCAACGGCCGCGCGCACGCGGGCATGTCGATCTCAGGCGCAGCAACGACTACTTACGCTCTCGCTGACGAAATCCGATCACCCATGCGGGTGATCGTTCGCTTCTTGGCTGTCGGCGGCAGCTCCAAATCGACGCCGATGCTCCTGTTGGCACGCACCGTCGTTCGGGTGACCAGCAAGACCATGCTGGCGGCGGCAGCCTGCGTGGCGCCAACGGAACCCGGCTCGATTCGCGCACGGGTCACCGCGTCCGACAGCACGTCGATCAACGTCGCCTCGTCGCGCGTGCTCTTGTGGCCGCTGGTCCGCAGCCGATGCACGTTCGCCAGATGACCGTCGCGCGTGACCACGGCGGCGAGCGCGAAGACCGCGTCTTCCTCCGCGCTTTCGGTGGCTGCCTGAAACCGCGCCGTCCAACGCGCGTGCGAGGCGCCGTCAATCGCCATCGCGTTGGCACTCGACCCGGGCGTGGCGAGGACGTCCAGGATCGCGGCGAGCGAATCGGGCCGTTCGTCGGTCGCGAGGACCGCGTCCGGCCGCCCGAACGAGGCGAACCGCACCATGCTCAACATGATGACCAGACAGACGGCCGTCGCGACGGCCGCGCCCACACCCGCGTAGACGAGGTGCAGGTCATCGAACAGGCCCTGCATGCGCGCCAACAGCGACGCGTTCTCCTCGGCTTGGCGCCGACTGACGACTGCCGACGTCAGCGCCGAGGCTTCCTCGTGCGACAGAGAGTCCCGTCCGAGCACGCCGATTCGCAGCGCCGAGCCCACGCGCCGGAGCTCCTCCACCGTCGCGGCGCACGCCTCGCACCACTCGATGTGCCCGTCGACAGCGATCTGCTCGGCGACCGACAGCTCGCTGTCGTAAAACGCATCAAGCCGCCGGCGTGCCGCGGCACAGGTCAGCGGTTTCATAGGGTCCTCGAGTCGTGCAGCTCCGCCCGCAGCGCCTGACGCGCGCGGGTCAGGCGCGACTTGACGGTACCGACGGCCAAACCGAGCGAATACGCAATCTCTTCATAGCTCAATCCATCAACCTCGCGCAGCACGATGGCCGTCCGCTGCTCGAACGGCAGCCGGCCTAGCGCGTCGCGCAACCGCGCGGCCAGCTCTTTTTGCGCCAGCACGCGCTCGGGGGTCGGTCCGAATCCGGAAAACACGTCGCCATGCACCGCCACGTGCTGATCGAGCGAGACCTGATCAGCGCGGTGACGCCGCCGCCAGAACCGGTGGCGGTTGCGTGCCTGGTTCACCGCGATGCGGTAAATCCAGGTGCGCAGGCTCGACTGTCCACGAAAGCGATGGATGGTCCTGAACACGCGGAGGAAGACCTCTTGTGACAGGTCGAGCGCCTCTTCGCGGTCTCCAAGAAGATTCGTCGCGAGCTGGACGACGGTCCGCTGGTGCTCGGCGACCAGGTCGGCCGACGCACTTTCGTCGCCCGCGGCACAGCGCTGCACCAGCATCGCCTCGCGATCGCCAAGGTCCGACCAACTGACGACGCGCGCCTGCTTCATCCAGAGTTCCCCTGAAGGTGGCGGTGCCAAAGGCGGGTAACTCCTTCCACTATAACAGGATTTCGACGCCGAGAACCTGGCACCTTAGACACTGCCCGACACGAAAAGTTCCGGGTTAGGATAGTTGCCGTGAAGCGGAGCCTTGTCCTCCTGGCCATCCTGATGCTGGCGGCCATCGGGGCCGCCATCAGCTATCAGGCCACCTCGCGGGACGGCGACTATCGGGCCTTCCTCGCGCGCGGCGACGCCGCGTTGCGCGAAGACCAGACGTTCGGGGCGATCGAGGCCTACAGCGGCGCGATCGCACTCCGAGACGACTCGATGCTCGCGTATCTGCGGCGCGGGGAGACCTACCAGCGCCGCGGCGAGCTGGAAGCGGCGGCACGCGACTTTCAAACCGCGGCGACGCTCGATCCAACCGCCACACGGCCGCTCGACGAGCTCGGTGACGTCCGGTACCTGCAGCAGCGCTTCCATCGCGCCGCCGAGATTTACGAGCAGTACCTCCGATTGGACGATCGGGCGGCCGCCGTCAGCTACAAGCTCGCACTCGCCCGCTACCGGGACGGGAACGTCGACGGCGCGCTCGCGGCGCTCGACGTCACGCTTCGCCTCAACGGCCGTCTGGCCGACGCCTACTATCTTCGGGGCCTGTGCTTGCGTGACCAGGCCCGCGTCGGCGACGCACGGCAGGCGCTCGAACGAGCGGTCGCGCTCTCCCCTGGCGCCATTCCCGCGCGCGAAGAGCTCGCGGATCTGTACGGATCGCTGGCCCGCCGCAGCGAAGAGCTCGAGCAGTTGCAGGTTATCGCCGGCCTGGATCGCAACCGGGTGGAACGTCAGGTGGCGGTCGGCCTGGCGCACGCGCGCTGGTCGGCCGACCCCCAGGAACCGGCGTCGCGACGCGCAAGCCACGCCGATCTCGCGGTGCTGACCCTTGGCGGCGCCCTGGAACGCGCGCCTGATCAACCGCTCGTGTACGGCGCTCTCGGGCGCGTCTGGCTCGATATCGCCCAGGCTCGCAACGACCGCGTCTCACTCAATAAGGCGCTGGAGGCACTCGAGCGGGTAGGCTCGACCAATGCCGCGACGAGCGACACGTTGACGCTGTACGGCCGGGCACTGCTGCAAAGCGGACGCGTGGATCTCGCCGAACGCACATGGCAACAGGCGACCGAGCGCTATCCGGTCGAACCCACGGCATTCGTGTTCTACGCCACGGCGGCCGAGCAGCAAAACCATCTCGAGGCCGCCCGACAGGCGCTCATCCGCTACGGCGCGCTCGTGGGAGACGACGAGGGATTCGTGACGCGCGCGGAACGCATCGCGGCGCTCTCGCTGCGCATGAACGACGCGCCGACGGCCGTGGAATGGCTGGCGCGCGCCAACGCCGTCAGCGTCGTCGATGTGCATCTGCTCGAGCTGCTCGCCCAGGCGCAGCTCAAAGCCGGAGACCGGCCCGCCGCCGAGAACACCGTCACGCGCGCGCTTGAGAAGGACCCAAAGAACGCGGCGCTGCTGGCCCTGAGCCGCCGGGTGCGAAACTAGGTTCTTAGTCAACGCTTCCGTTTCGGGTCAGCCAGATCCCGAAGGCCGTCGCCGACGAAATTGAATCCCAGCACGAGCAGCGCAATCGCGAGGCCGGGAAACAACGTGAGGTGAGGCGCGTCCAGCAAGTGCGCCCGCCCGCCATTGAGCATGGTGCCCCAGCTCGGTGTCGGCGGCTGGACGCCGAGCCCAAGGAAGCTCAGGCCGGCCTCGCCGATGATCGCGCCCGCCATGCCGAGCGTCGCCTGCACGGCAATCGCGGGAAGCGCCGTCGGCACCACATGGCGCAGCAAGATGCGCGACGTGCGTGCGCCGAGCGCTCGTGCGGCCTGCACGTACTCGAATTCGCGCGCGCGCAGCACCTGTCCGCGGACGAGCCTCGCGTACCCGACCCATCCGATGATGGTCAGCGCGAATAACACGTTGCCGAGACTCGGTCCAAGCGCCGCGACGAGCGCGATCGCGAGCAGCAGTCCCGGAAACGCGAGCAGCGTGTCCGTCACACGGCTGATCACATCGTCCAGGAGGCCGCCGAAATAGCCCGCGATCGAGCCGAACACCGTGCCGACGACCGCAGAGACGCTGACAACGACGACGGCGACCAAAAAGGAGATGCGGGCGCCGGCGACGATACGGGCGAGTATGTCGCGACCGAGCTCGTCGAGCCCGAACGGGTGACCCCACGTTGGCCCCGACAGACGAAGGGCCAGCTCCTGCTGCACCGGATCGAACGGCGTGAGCATGGGGCCGGCGATCGCCGCGAATGCCATCACCAGCACGATCGCCGCGCCTACTTTCAGCATCATTGCCTACTTCGCCTGGGGCCCCACCCCCAGGCGCCCGCACCACTTCTCGCTCCTCGCGCTCGAGCGTAGACTCTCGCGCTCGGGTGAACGCTCGTGGGTGTGTGCTCCACGGATCACTCGTAGCGGATACGAGGATCAAGCAGGCCGTACAGCAGGTCGGTGAGCAGATTCATCGACACGTACGTGACCGCGATCAGCAGGATGCAACCCTGGACGAGCGGGTAATCCCGAAACCCGATGGATTGAATCAAGAGGCGTCCGACACCGGGCCAGGCGAAGATGGTTTCGGTGATCACCGCACCGGTCAGCACGGCGCCGAACTGAAGCCCGAGGACCGTCACGATCGGAATCAGGCTGTTGCGGAACGCATGTATCATCACCGCCCGAAACCGTGAGACGCCCCGCGCGCGGGCGGCGAGCACGTACAACTCGTGGAGCTCATCGAGCACGCTGGCGCGGGTCATGCGGGCAAGAATCGCCGCGAGCGGCGCAGCAAGCGTAATCGCTGGGAGCACCAGATGCGCGGGCGTGCCTCGCCCTGACACCGGAAACCATCCGAGCCCGACGGAAAACACGATCGCGAGCAGCGGTCCCAGGTAGAAGTTCGGCATCGACATGCCGACCAGCGCGAGCGTCGTCGCGGCGTGATCGACTCGCGTGCCGGCTCGGACCGCCGCGATGATTCCGAGCGGGATGGCGAACAGCGTCGCCATCGCCATTGCGACCAGCGCCAGCTCGAATGTGGCCGGCATTCGCTCGGCGATCGCGGCGGCGACCGGCTGGCTTGTACGCAGTGACGTGCCGAGATCGCCTCTGGTCAGTCCTTTCAGAAACGCGCCGTACTGCACGAGCAGCGGCCGATCGAGCCCAAGCCGCGCGCGCAGCTCGACAATGTCGGCGGGCGACGCGCTTTCGCCGAGCATCGCTTGCACCGGATCGCCGGGAACGAGATGGATCAGTGAAAAGACCAGCGTCGCGACGCCAAGAACGACCGGGATCGTGAGCAGAATGCGGCGGATGAGAAAGTGAAGCACTCGCCTCTCGCGGCAATAATAGCTGCTATTGGACGGCCGGCCTCAAACGGTCGCGAGATCCAGTACGTCACGCACGGCGCTGTCGATCGTGGCCATGGCGCGCGGCGCGAGCCGCAGCATCGGACCCTCGATCAGGCGGCGGTTGTCGATCACACGCAGTCGATCGATGAGCAGATCCGAATCGCTCGGCAATCGACCCGATGCGCGCACTCGAACGCGTAGCGGCTCGGCATCGTCAACCAGGCGCGTCGTCAGCGGGACGATCAACGTGGACGGATGATCGGCGTCGAGCAGCGCCTACGCCTGGACGATGAGGACCGGACGGGTCTTGCCGGGCCCGGTCCCCCGTCGTGGGCTGAGGTTCGCCAGCCAGACCTCTCCTCGGCTACGCATCGACGTCGCGCTCGATGGCGGCGAGCTCTGCATTCACGCGCATGCTCTCGGGGCGCACCTTGTGGGAGACGTCAGACAGGCGCCTGGCGCGCACGAGCCCTTCGGTCTCGCGGTTCGAGCGGTCGATGGCGCGGCGGATGTACTCGGCCCGCGTCAAGTCCAGGGTCGTTGCGCAGCAATCGCTCGCCTCGAGTAATTCATCGGGTAACTTCAGTGAAATAGCAGACATGGATACGTCATCTTGATATCCATGTGGTATCTCACCTGGCGACTGAAGACAAGCGATGCGTTCGCTCATCGGATCGTTCATACACTCCTACTAGGAGCCCGTCTGAGTAACTGAACGGGCTCCTAGTAGGCGCGCTCCGCGCGCGGTCATTCAAGATCATTGGCGTTCTTGCCGGCGAAGCCGGCCTACTAGGAGCGTGTTCCGGTTTCTCAGACACGCTCCTAGGCCGATCGGCGTTCACGGCTCCGCCGGCTCGCTGATGCCCAGCCGCGTCATCAGCTTTGTCAGTCCCTGGCGCGTGACCCCCAACTCCTCGGCGGCCCCCATGCGCTGCCCCCCGTTTCGGGCGAGCGCCGCGCGCACGAAGCGCTCTTCGAACGTTCGCCGTGCCTCGTCGAGCCGTGACGGGTCGGCAAGGCGCCGCTCGCCGAACTGTGGCCCGAGCGCGCTGGGCGGCACGACACCGCGCCGCGGACTGCGGACGACCAGCGACGCGAGGACGTTTTGAAGCTCACGCACGTTACCGGGCCACTCGTAACGCGTCAGTGCCCCCAGTGTCGCCGGGGACAGCGCGGCCCGACTGCCCACGCGGGCGGCCGCTTCCCGCCAGAAGTGTTCCGCCAGCATTCCGATGTCCTCGCGGCGCTCGCGCAGCGGCGGGACGCCTATGCGGATCACGTCGAGGCGATACAGCAGATCGAGCCGGAACTGACCCGCAGCCACCCCTTGCCGCAGATCCCGGTTCGTCGCCGCCACCACGCGCACGTCGATGCGGCGGGAGACGTTCTCGCCGATGCGGCGCAGCTCGCCTTCCTGAATCACGCGCAACACCTTGGCCTGCGCGCGGGGCGATAGCTCGCCGATCTCGTCCAGGAGCAGCGTCCCGCCGTGCGCCTCTTCGAAGACGCCGGGCCGCTCGGCGATCGCTCCGGTAAACGCGCCGCGCGCATGACCGAAGAGCTCGGCCTCGACCAAGTCGTCTGGCAGCGCGGCGCAATTCAAGGTGGTGAAGGGACGATCGCGACGCGGACCGCACCGGTGCAGCGCCCGCGCGACGAGCTCCTTGCCGCTGCCGCTCTCTCCCTCGATGAGCACCCCGAAGGGCGCCGCGGCCGCGCGTTCCACGGCGCGACGCAGGTCGGCCATTCCCGCGCTGGCCCCCATCAGCTCGGTCAGGCCGGGCACGGCCGGCCGCTGCCGTCGGGCGAGCGCGGTCGACAGGATTGGCGCGACCGCGGACGCCGTGGCCGTGAGGAGCGACCCGGCCCGGGACAGATCGTGCGGCGTGGCGATCGTCCAGCGCGCGACGATCGCTCCGACAATCGCCCCGCCGTACCGAATCGGGACCGCGGATTCGATGCGGTCGTCGCACCGATGCGGCGCGATGGAGATGCCGGCCGACATCACACGTTCGGCAATCGGCAGCTCAATCCGCCCGCCATCCGACGAGACAATGGTGCACCTGGCGCCGTCGGCGGCGGCGACGGCTATGGCCACCGCACGGATTCGGCCGCGGAGCCGCCGGCAGACTTCCGCGAGCAGCGTGTGTTCGTCTTCTGACGTCTGACACAAGTCGAGGATGTCGACGATGGCCTCGACCACGGGGTCGAGGACGGCCGCGCGTCTTGCGACCTCGGAGAACGGAACGTACAACGCGAGCGCGCCGAGGCCGGTCGACGCCACGTGACGCGCGGCGACCTCCTGAATTGGAGTGCCCGATTGCAGAAAGTCCCGCAGGAGATCGCAACGCGCTCGGATGATCGGTGGCAGCATGGCCGAGCCGATCCGACCGATTCGGTCCAGCAACGTCACGGCCGTCGATCGCCGGCCCGAGCGCCTAAGCGCCTCGACGAGCAGCAGACGTCCTCGAGCGGCCAGGAGCGGCTCGTGTGCCGTCCGCGCGGACGCCACGCAGGCCGTGACGTCGCGCTCGACAGCCGTCAGATCGCCCACGGCAAGATGGGCGAACGCCGCGCCGTACGCTGCGTCCGCCGCCAGACGGGGATCCCCACTGTGCTCGGCGCGCGTGAGCGCCTCGGCCGCGCGGCTGACCGCCAGGTCGAGGTTGCGGGTTCCGACTGCCGTCGCCGCTGCGACGCTGCCGAGCCCCATTCGCGCCGCGTCGCCCGAGCGGCCGTCGTCAATCGAGCGGAGGGCCTGCTCTGCTTCGTCGTATCGCGCCTGCCAGAACAGCACGCGCGCCATCCTCTTCTGCGCGAGCGCGACGCGCACCGGGTCGCCACGGGACCGCGCCGCCGCGAGCGCGGCGCCGAGCGCGGTCTCGGCCTCGTCCGTGCGCGCAAGGTCGATCAACGCCGCGCCGGTGAGAATCGCGACGTCGATCAGGCGCGGGTCGTCTCCCGAACGTCGCCACTGGTCAGCCGCCGACTGAAGCGTGGTCTGCGCATCGCGTGTCCGGCCTCGTCGCAGCAGCATGTGGGCCAAGGCGAGGCTGCCCTCGCCGGCATGCGCCCAGTCTTGCCGCCGCGATAGTCCGCCAATGGCCTGCCGCAACATCCTTTCGCCGGAGGCATGCCGTCCGTCGGCAACAAGTCGCGATCCCAATTCGAGTCGCCGAGTCAACGCCGCGAGCTCGCCTGCCTCTGCTCCGCTGTGCGACGGCGCGAGCAAGCCGCTGGTGCGGTCTTCGGCGGCGCCGTACACCGCCGACTGCTCGGCCACGCGAAGCGGCCCCGTCGTCAGTCCTGCGCCCCACGAACCGGTCTTCGGCTCGCGCCAGAGCAGCCGCGCAAAACGACCGGGCCATCCTCCTGCCTGCGCCGCCATCCGCCGGACGCGCGCCGCATGCGCACCATTTTGAGGGCCTGGCAACACGGCGGCGACGAGCGCGTCGATTCCCAGCGGCTCGAGGCCGATGCCGTCCACCGATGGCACTTCTTCTCGTCCGATGAACAGCAGCACATGCGGCCGCGGGGAAGCGAGCGCCGCCCCCAACAGCACCCGCCACCCCAGCCGGGATTCCTCCTCATCGATCACGAAGAGGCTCCGTCCCCGTACTCGATCCGCCAACGCGGAGAGGACGCGCGCGGCGATCGGTACGAAACCCTGCAGGCGCGCCATGCGCGCGAGATCGTTGGTCGCGGTTCTCTTGCCGGCCCCGTCCGGTCCCCACAATGCCGCTATGTGAGGACGCATGCCGCCCCCGCGCTCGAACAGTTCGCCGATGACGGCGACGGCACGGCGTTCGAGCACATTGATGGCGTGATCCTGCAGGGAAAGATTGAGATCGTCGCCGCCGGGCCGCTCGGCCGGATAGCCGGTGTCAGCCTCGGGCAGAATGACCGGTCCGGTTCGCGACGCGCGCACCGATGCGGTCGACAGCGATCCGCCGGAAACGCCGGACGCACCAAGCACCTTCGACGCACGTGCGCATGTGTCTTCGGATCGCGCCATCGATCCACGCCATGGAGCCTCGCATCGCCACGCCTCGAATCGTTGCGATTCGCCGGCGACTCCGTAATCGACCAGCCGCGCGATCGAGGGATGATGCAGTTTCTGCAACGTGTCGCATCGAAGCGCCCATCGTCGTTGCTCGCTCTCCCCACCGGCAGACGTCATCGTCAACACGACGCGGTGTCCCGTCGCGAGGTCGAGCGCGTACTCCTGGCCGATCACGAATCGATCCGCGAGCAGTTGCATCGGGTGTTCGCTTCTGTGCTCGTGATTGTTGCAAGATCGTCGCCCAACGAATTTGCCCGTAACATCGCGTGTCCGCCCTCCGAGTGCGCAAATACTTCGGATAGAATGAAGCTGCGATGCTGCGTTTTCTCACAGCTGGCGAATCACACGGCAAAGCGCTCGTCACTATTCTCGAAGGGTTGCCGGCGGGCCTCGCGATCGATTTCGAAGCCGTCACACGTGAGTTACGGCGCCGCCAGGGCGGCTATGGACGCGGCCGCCGCATGGCCATCGAGTCCGATCGTGCGGAGCCCCTCAGCGGCGTCCGTCACGGTCTCAGCACCGGCGCGCCGATCGCCTTGATGATCCCGAACAAGGATTGGGAAAACTGGCAGCGCACGATGCACGTGGAGCCCGAGCAGCCGGCGGGCGCGACCGGACCCGATCGTCCGATGGTCACGCGGCCGCGGCCCGGCCACGCGGATCTCGCGGGCGTCGTGAAATACGGGCACGACGACATCCGCAACGTGCTCGAGCGCGCCAGCGCGCGGGAAACGGCCGCCCGGGTCGCGATCGGGGCCATCGCGCGCCAGATCCTCGAACAGGTCGGCACCGAGATCGTGAGTCACGTGACCTCGATCGGCTTGGTGTCGCTGCCCGACGCGCTCGCGATTAGCTTCGAGGATGCGCGGGCGATCGGCGACGACGCCCCCTTGCACTGCGTCGACCCGCGCGTTGAGCGCGAGATGATCGCGGAGATCGATCGCGCGCGCGAGGCGGGCGACACGATGGGCGGCAGCTTCGAGGTCATCGCGCATGACGTGCCGCCCGGCCTCGGCAGCTACGCGCAATGGGATCGCAAGCTCGACGGCCGTCTGGCGCAGGCCCTCATGTCGATTCCGGCCATCAAGGCGGTCGGCATCGGGCGTGGGCCCGCCGCCGCGTCCCTGCCGGGATCGCGGCTGCACGACGAGATCCTCCCGCGTCATGGTCTCCAGGGTCCCCAGGGTCCCCAGGGACCCCAGGGCCGCCAACCGGTCGTGGGGGTCAGCCGGCCGACCAACAACGCGGGTGGCTTGGAAGGTGGCGTGACCAACGGCGAAGACCTGCGGATCTCGGGGTACATGAAACCGATTGCGACGTTGATGAAGCCGCTCGGTTCCGTGGATCTGACGACGATGACGGAAAGTCCGGCCACAATTGAGCGGAGCGACGTCTGCGCGGTCCCGGCGGCCGCCGTTGTCGGCGAAGCCATGGTCGCTCTCGTGCTCGCCGATGCGGCCATGGAAAAGTTCGGCGGCGACTCGGTGCAGGAGCTGGTCGACAACTTCCGCGCGTTCCGCGACCGCACGGCCGCCCGCTTCGCCCCACGACAATGAACGCAGAGTTCGCCGAGCACGCAGAGTGAATTTGTCACACCAGCCGGATTGTCAACGGTTTCCCAGAATAAGCAGTCTCGGCGAAGTCTGCGACCTCTGCGTTGATCGTTTTCGCCGATGCTGAGACCAATCCTCAAGTACGGCGATCGGATTCTGCACGACCGTGCACAGAGGGTCGAGGCCGTGACGCCGGAAATCGAGCGGCTCGTCGACGACATGGTCGAAACGATGTATGCGGCGCCAGGCGTCGGGCTGGCTGCGCCGCAGATCGGCGTCCCGCTTCGGATCTTCGTCGTCGATATTTCGATCGGCCGCGACCCTGCCGGTCTCCTGGTCCTCATCAATCCGGAATTCGTCGAGCGCGACGGCTTGCAGCTCGAAGAAGAAGGCTGCCTCAGCGTGCCCGGGTTCAACGCAACCGTCATGCGGCCATCGCGCGCGGTCGTGAAGGGGCTCGATCGCGCCGGGAACGAACATCGGCACGACGCCACCGGCCTGCTGGCCCGCGCCTTTCAGCATGAGATGGATCACCTCGATGGCACCCTGTTCGTCGACCGGCTCCGCGGCATCAAACGCGATCTGATCGTCCGGCGCATCAAGAAGCTGACCCGTGCCGGCAAATGGTAGACGCCGAGCCGCTTCGGATTGTGTTCTTCGGCACGCCGGCTTTCGCCGTGCCTACGCTCGAGGCGCTGCTTCACTCGCGGCACTCGGTCGCCGGCGTCGTGACGCGGACGGATCGGCCGCGAGATCGCGGACAGAGAACCGCCGAGCCGCCGGTCAAGTCGCGCGCCGTGGCTGCGGGTGCGCCGGTGCTTCAACCCGAACGACTCATCGATGCGGAGTTTCTCGACACGCTGGCCCATCTGAACGCCGATTTGGGGGTCGTCGTCGCGTATGGAAAGATCCTGACGGACGCCGTCCTCGCGATGCCACGGCTCGGGGTCGTCAACGTGCACGCGTCGCTGCTCCCTCGTTATCGGGGTGCTGCGCCGGTGCACCGCGCGATCATCAACGGCGAACGGGAAACGGGCGTCACGATCATGAGGATGGTCCAGGCGCTGGATGCCGGCCCGGTGCTGGCAACGGCGCGGCGGCCCATAGGTCCGGATGAAACGAGCGAAGAGGTCGAGCGCGACCTCGCGCGGATCGGCGCACCGCTGCTGGTGTCAACGGTGGATGCGCTCGCCGCCGGTCCCCTCGCCGAAGTGCCCCAGGACGAC
>JAHFUI010000307.1 GCA_023265175.1 Acidobacteriota bacterium | reverse complement strand
GTGGCTGAAACGTCAGTTGACCAGGCGTGGGATCACCTACGAGCCGTTGGACAATGGGATCCGATCGACCGACGAGGCCGGTCGCGTCCAACAGATTGCCAACGAACTCGATGCCTCGAAGATCGACGCCGTCTTCCGGAAGTGGCTCGGGCGGCTCCCGCATCCCTTCGCGCCCGCGCACCGCGCCGCGGGGTATCGCTACCACCTCTCGATCCTCCAGGCGGAGTTTGCGCTGACCCAGGTTCTCGATCGCCCCCGCACCGGCCGCTGTTTCTTCGAAGACGTCATCCGCGAGAATCTCGACATCGGCCGCCCCGATCAGATGCAACTGATCTTCACTCGACGCGTCACCCGTCGGACCCCGGGCCGCTTCCGCACCCGCGTCTTGACGGAGGGCGTCGTCCCGTCCCTGCACGTGCAGTACAAAAAGTCGAAGGTCAAGCAGTACCACAAAGAAGGCCAGGCCCTTCGCACCGAAACCACCATCAACGATACCTACGACTTCGAGATCGGTCGCGCGCTCCACAATCTGCCCGCCTTGCGGGAGATCGGCTTTGCCGCCAACCGGCGCCTCTTGCGCGTCGAACAACTGAGCCACGACTGCCTGATCGGTGAAGACCACTTCGACACCGTGAGCCAACCCATCGTCGTCGACAACCAACGCGCCGCCGGACTGCGGTTCGGGGACCGCCGAGTCCTCGCCCTCATGCACATGCTGTGTCTCGTTGCCCTCAGCCCGACCGGGTTTCGGCATCGAGACGTGCGGGCCCACATGACGCAACTGCTCGGGCGAGATCCCGACACCTACGCCGCGGGGCAGATGACGTACGACCTCCGTCGGCTCCGCTTACACGGTCTCATCGAACGGGTGCCGAACAGCCACCGGTACCGCATCACCACGCTCGGCGCACGCATGGCCATGCTGTATGTCCGACTCTATGCGCGCGGCTTGCGCCCGGCCGCCTCGCTCCCAGCAGCCGGATCAGCCCGCGGTCGCCACGCCTTCGACCGCCTTGACTCGGCGCTCGCGAATTTCCTTCAGGAGGTTCAACTTGTTGCCTGAAAAACTTGACTCAATGACTCACAATTCGTCGGGTCAAGACTCCTAGGCGCGGCACTCGGATGAAGATTCTCATCGGCCTCGGTCGCACCCTGGAATGCTGGCCGGACGCGGCGGTCGCGCGGCCGTCTCATCCGCTCACCTGCCCCGATAGATCACGCGCCACATCTTACCCGTCACGTCCTCCGAGATGTACAGCGAGCCGTCCGGCCCCTGCGCGACGCCGTCGGGCCTGGCCGCCGCCTCGCCGGGAGCCTTGACAGGCGCCGGCTTGCCCGTAAATCCGCCCGCGAACACCTCGAAGTTGCCCGAGGCCTTGCCGTTTGCGATCGGCTGGAACGTGACGTTGTAGCCGGCCTGCTCAGGCACACGATTCCAGGATCCGTGGAATGCGATGAAGGCGCCATCGCGATACTTCTGCGGGAACTGCGTGCCGGTGTAGAACATCAGGTCGACCGGCGCCCAGTGTGCCGGGAAGTTCGCCACCGGCGGCGTGAACGCCGCGCACCGATCCGCGCTCTTCCCGTCGCCGCCGTACTCGGGGTTGGTCAGGAATTTCTTCTGGCCGTAATCGAAGAAGCAGTACGGCCATCCGAAATTCAAACCCTGGACCGCGCGATACAACGACTCGGCGGGACGCTCGGAGTTGTCCTGCGGCTTGAAGAAATCGGGCCAGAACGTGTCCATCTGATCGCGGTTGTTCATCGCGACGTAGACCGCGTCATCGTGCCAGGCGATGCCGGGCATCTGACGCAACCCGGTCACGAGCCGCGTGCCGTCTTCCTGTTTCTGCCCGAGCTTGTTCTCATCGAACTTCCAGATGCCGCCGTTCTTCTCGAGAAGCGCGCACGGATCCTGCCCCTTCGCGCCCGGCTGTCGATCGGGCTGCTGGCACGCGTTCGACGGCGCGCCGACGTTGACGTACAACGACCCCTTTCCGTCGAACGCGATCCCCTTGTCGCCGTGCTGAGCCACGCCCGGCAACCCGGTGACCACGATCTCGGGCTCGCCAGCCGGTTGCAACTGACCGGGCGTCATCTTGTACCGCTCGACGGTGTTGAATTTCGCCAGGTAGAGATACCCGTTTCTGAGCGCGATGCCGGTCACGCTGCCGCTTCCGAAGTGCTCTCGCGTCTCCAGCCGTCCATCGCCGTCCTTGTCGCGCAGCGCCATGACGCCGCCCGGCACCTGCGCTCCTCCGCGTTGACCGCCGCCCCGGAGCGCCACGTAGACGTCTCCGTTCGCGGCGACCACGAGATGCCGCGCGGTCGGGTTATCGCTGGCGACCACCAGCGCGCAAAATCCGGCGGGAAGCGTGAGGCCACCGTTATCGGGATCGCACGTGGGCAACGGGCGCGATTGCGCGTGGCTGATCGACAACGCGAGCGCCATCGCGGCTCCGGCGGCCGCCAACCCGGTGGCGTATCGGTGGATGGACGAGATCATGGTGAGCTCCTTTGTTCGGGCTCGGCCCGAAACGGGTCATTGTAGCTGATGAACCCACCGGCGTGTTCGCATCGCAATTTC
>JAHFUI010000202.1 GCA_023265175.1 Acidobacteriota bacterium | reverse complement strand
AATGTGAGGCATTCGGCACGAGATGATCCACGAGACCCGCGTCATCCCCACCGATAACCGCCCGCACGTCGGAAAGATCACGCCGTCCTTGCCGACCTTGTCCATGGCTTGGGCGATGATCGTGCCGATGGTCTCGTCGTTATTGGCCGAGATGGAGCCGACCTGGGCGACCATCGCGCCGCGCACCGGCTTCGACATCTTCTTGAGCTCGGCCGTGATGACCTCCACCGCCTGCTCGATGCCGCGCTTGATCTCCATCGGGTTCGCCCCGGCTACGACGTTTTTTGCGCCTTCGCGATAGATGGCCTGGGCGAGCACGGTCGCCGTGGTGGTGCCGTCGCCAGCGATGTCCGACGTTTTACTGGCCACTTCACGCACCAGAGTGCCGCAACGCTTCGCCGAACGGGCGATGGACGCCGTCCGCACCGCCCTCATCGCACGCGGCGCACAGATCCTGCCACTGCTCGATCCCCCCTTCGATCAATCAGCGCAAGACCCGGGCTACATCAAAGAGTACCCGCCGGGGGTGCGGGAGAACGGCGGGCAATACACGCACGCCGCGGTGTGGGTCGTGATGGCGTTGGCTCGACTCGGCAGTGGCAACGAGGCGGCGGAGCTCTTTCACATGCTCAACCCCATCAACCACACGCGAACGCTGACGGATGTGGCCCGCTACAAGGCGGAGCCGTACGTCGTCGCGAGTGATGTGTACGCGCGGGCGCCCCACATCGGCCGCGCGGGATGGAGCTGGTATACGGGGTCCGCCGCGTGGATGTATCGGGCGGGTCTCGAAAGCATGCTCGGCCTGCGGCGCCGGGGCGCCACTGATCAACGATCCCTGCATCCCGTCATTGTGGCCGGGGTACGAGATTCAGTGGCGCGTTCTCGGCACGCGCTATGACATTTCGGTCTCGAATCCGGAGCGCCGCTGTCGTGGTGTGGCCAGGGCGGAACTGGACGGCGCGACGGTCAACGCGCCGGCGATTCCCCTCATCGAGGACGGTGGCGTCCATCAGGTGCGCTTGCTCGGGCACGCGTGATGTCAGCCATCGCCGAGATCCAGGACCGGATCAAGTAAGCGCGGCCCTCCGCACGAGCTGCTCCAGCGCCTCGTAGGGCTGCGCGCCGACGACGCCGTGGCGACCGACGACGAACGCCGGCACGCCGGTGATCCCGTACTGGCGCGAGAGCTTCCAGTCCTCGTCGACGGCGTCCTTGAACGTCCGCTTCTCCAGCACCTCGCGTGCGCCGTCGACCGAGAGACCCACCTGCCCCACGATGTCCAGGAGCACCGCGGGCTGTGAGATATCGCGTGCGTCCACGAAATACGCGCGGAACAGCGCGTTGTGGATCGCCTCTCCGCCCGGCTGCGTGTCCGCCCACTTGCCCAGCTCCTGGGACAGGCGGCTGTTGTACGTCATGGTGCGCTCGCCGTACGGGAGACCTTCGGCGTCCATGCGCGCCTTCATTTGCGCGTGCATGGCCTTCCGGTCCACGTTGCGTCCGGCGAACAGATCGGCCAGCGAGCGACCTTCGGCCGGCGTCTCCGGGTGCAGCGGGAAGTGCACCCATTCGACCTTCACGTTGCGCTCCGCCTTGAGCCGCTCAATACGCACGGTACTGAGATAGCACCAGGGTCAGACGTAGTCGGAGAAGATCTTCATCGTCACTGGCTGAGTCATGACGCCTCCTTTACGGCACGCCGAAGACATACAGCGTCCAGCCGGCGGCGATTGCGACGTATTGCTTGTCGTCCACGCCAAACGACATGGGGTTGGCGCGAATGCTGCCGCCGAGTTGTAAGTCCCAAAGTAGCTTACCGTTCTCCGCGTCGAGCGCGAAGAAGTTACCCTCGTCAGCCCCACCGAAAACCAGACCGCCGGCCGTGGATAACAGGCCGTCCATACCCGGCGAGAGAAGCTTGAACTCCCACTTCAGCTTCCCGGTCATCGACTCCAGCGCCCGAACCGCCGCATACGCATCGTCTCCATTAATCGCGCGTCCGCCACCGCCAGTGAACGCTTCGCCGACTTTGAATTTCGCCGCCCCCTTGTAATACGTGGTGCTCATCTCTCGCGTGAACTGGTAGAAGAGCTTCGTCTGCGGGCTGTAACTCGGGCTATACCAGTTGGATGCTCCCTGGATGTTCGGAAAGACCGTCACGCCTTCGAGGGTGGGATCCAAGCCTGGCTTCACAATAGGTCGCCCTTTTGCCGTGAACCCGTCGTTCCATGTTTGCTTCGCGTACGCCGTGGCGCTGATAAACTCGCCCGTCTCACGGTCGATCAGGTAATAGAACGCATTTCGATTGGCCACGGCCAGAAGCTTCCGAGCGCGGCCGTTAATCGGCGCGTCAAACAGCACCGGGATCTGGTTTGAATCCCAGTCGTGCGTGTCGTGCGGTGTGAACTGGAAGTGCCACTTGAGCTTGCCGTCGGCCGGATTCAGCGCGAGCACGGAACAGGTGTAGAGATTGTCACCGAGCCGATCGTCGCCGTTCCAATCCGGACCAGGATTTCCCGTCATCCAATACAACGTGTTCAGCGCCGGATCAAATGAACCAGTCAACCACGTGGAAC
Organism: Acidobacteriota bacterium; assembly: GCA_023265175.1. Lineage (GTDB taxonomy): Bacteria > Acidobacteriota > Vicinamibacteria > Vicinamibacterales > CAVVIG01 > JAHFUI01. Next base: position 5,225 of record JAHFUI010000202.1, on the reverse strand, counting down.
CACCACCGGTCTTCCAACTATCTCCCTTCCAGGTGTCCGAGCCGGGCTCGCCTGGCGCGGGAACGGTAAACGTGCGCCAGAGTCGCCTGCCGGTTTTCGGATCGTATGCGTCGACGAAGCCTCGAATACCGGCCTCGGCCCCAGAGACGCCGACGATGATCTTGCCGTCGAGCGCGAGGGGCGCAAGAGTCAAGTAGTAGGCGTGCTTGTTATCCTCGACGGTGACGTCCCATCGAACAGCTCCGGATTTCGCGTCCAGCGCAGTCAGATGTCCCGCAACTGATCCGGCAAACACCATGTCATCCAGAATGGCGACGCCCCGATTGACAGGTGGCGACCCGATAATAATCACATCGTCCGGTATCGTCGGCGTCCACGTCCAGAGCGGCCGGCCGGTGCGCACGTCGAGAGCCGTCACGGTGCTCGGTGGCTCGGTGAGGTACATGACACCGTCGGCCACGATGGGAGATGTTTCGAAGACACCAGCCCTCCGAATCTGATACATCCAGAACGGCCTCAGTTGCCCGACGTTCTGCCGGTTGATTTGATTCAACGGCGAGTAGCGTTGCGATTGGTAGTTTCCGGAGTAAGTCAGCCAGCTCTCTGGCTCGCTGTCCGCGCGGGCGATGCGTTGCGATGTGACCTGGGCAAGCGTCGGGACGTAACCGAAGGCCATGACCACGAGCGCGGACGCGAACGCGGTTCGGACTAGACGGATGTTCACTTCGCACCCCCAAGGCTGGATAGATACGCGACAAGATCATCGATGTCGGAGCCCGTCAATCGATCTCGATAGCCGGGCATAAGACTCTTGCCGAATTCCTTTTCAATCTGTCGCACATCGCTTTTTCGAAACGACAGAAATTGGTTTTTGGTGTCCTTCAGTTGGATCGTGAAGGAGTCTTCGTTGATGCGCAGACCACGCACTTCCTTGCCATCACGTGTGACGATGCGTACGAGTAAGAACTCGTCGAACCCTCGGGACGGGATGGGCAGCACGCCCTTCGGCAGCGACGCACCCGGCTCGAGCACGGCGCCCCTGAGGTACTTCGGCGAGCGGTGCGCGCCAATCCCGCTCAGTTCGGGTCCCAGGCTCCCACCTGCTCCGTTGATGATGTGACACGTGGCGCAACCCAGTTTTTGAAACACGGCACTGCCGTTCTCCGCGTTTCCGGCCTGCACGGATGGGGCCGTGCGACCGAGCGACCGCACGAACACGACGAGCGCCGTGATTTCGTCATCCTGGAGCCGCCGGACTCTGGGCATCCCAAGGTCCGGAAGTCCATCCCGGATGATCACGCGGAGCGCCGCGTCATCGGGAGCCAGATGCAGATTGGGCCGGTTCAGGTTGGGACCTTCGTCGCCGGTTCCGTCGATGCCGTGGCACCTCGAGCACAGTCCTTGGAAGAGCTGTTGTCCCGCCGCGAGATCGCTCGAACTCTGTGCCGCCGCCGACACACATGTGGCGGCTGATAGGATGAAGGTCAGAACGCCTCTGCGAACGCCCCGCATCGTGATCATGTGCGGCTCCTTGATTGCACTCTCGAAGAAAGGGATCGAAAAGGGGGATTACACAGCGCACAGACAAGCGGGCTGATTATCGCTCAAGCAGAGGGCTGCATGCGAACATCGCGAGGAGGGTCGTTGGAACAGTCCCAGTGTGTCGACAGCCGTGAGAGAATGAGAAATCAGGGAGGCATCCATGGTCGGTTCCCGCCGTCAGTTTCTGAAGCTTGGAGGCGTCGCGACAGCATTCAGCGCACTGGGAGGGGTGAGGCTTGAGGCGGCCGAGGAACCAGCCCTCGGTTTGATTTTTCCTCCGCTGAACTATCCGATTCCGCCCGACGCCAAGCTGCTCTACCCCACTGGCGTGCGGTTCCTGGGCAACGGCGTCGGCCTGCCGGGCGGCATGACCCCCGAGGGCTACGACGAGGCGATCCCGAGGGTCCTGCCCGCGGCGCAAGCGCTGGCGACAGAAGGCGCCAAGGTAATCTCCGTGTTTGGGTCGTCGTTGACCTTCTATAAGGGCGCGAGGTTCCACGACGAGTTGATCAAGCAGGTCAGCCAGGCGACTGGCCGGCCGGCCACCACCCAGAGCAACGGTCTTCTCGACGGCCTCCGCACCGCCAACGCCCGCCGGGTCGCCGTGGCCACCGCCTACACGGATGTCGTCACCGATCGGCTGAAGATCTTCCTGCAGGAGTACGGCTTCGAGGTGACGTCGGCCAAGGGACTTGGTTTCGAGAAAATCCCCGATGGCGCAGCCACGCACGACATCTTGTTCAAGCTGGGTTCTGATGCCTACGCCAACTCGAAGAAGGCTGACGCGCTGGTCGTGTCCTGCGGCGCGTTGAGGACGCTCGATCTGATCGTCCCGCTCGAGAACCACATCAAGGTCCCTGTGGTCTCTTCGACGCCGCACGGTCTGATGAACGGCGTGCGCTTGCTCGGCGTGAGCCCCCGGGCCAAGGGCTACGGCATGGTTCTCGCCAAGGCGTAAGCCGATCCGACCCTACAACAACTCGCGCAATCGTGCGTAGCCGGCCCGGCTGATCGGCAGCTGCGTCCCATCGCTCAGGATGGCCACGCGGCTGTCGGTCACCGCAAGCTCGATTTTCGACAGGCGCGCCAGGTTGAGCACATACCGTCGATGGATCCGCACGAACGCGCGCGGGTCGAGCAGCGCCTCGAGGTCGGCCAGTGTCTGTTCTTTGAGATAGCTGTGGCCGCCGGTCTTGACGGCCACGTAGTCGTCCTGCGACTCGACGTAGTCGATCTTCTCGACCGGAATCACGTGCACGTCCGCGCGGTCGCGGATGAGGATCCGCTGAATCGGCCCGCGATCGGCTCGGGCCGTCGACAACAGGTCGCGAACCGGCGGACGCTCGCGCGATTGAATCCGTTCACGCGCGCGGCCGAGCGCTTCAGCCAGACGCTCGGCGCTGAACGGCTTCAGCAGGTAGTCGACAGCGTGGACCTCGAAGGCGCGGATGGCGTAGCTGTCGTAAGCGGTGACGAAGATGACCGGGAGCTCGCTCCCCAACAGCTCGAGCACGTCGAACCCGTCGAGCTTCGGCATCTGAATGTCGAGCAGCAGCAGGTCGAGTGTCAGTTCCGCCGCGGCCTTCACCGCCTCGAAGCCATTGGCGCACTCCGCGACGATCTCGATGTCGGCATGCGCGGCCAGCAGCTCGCGCAGTATCCGGCGCGCCAGTTCCTCATCGTCGACCACGGCGACGCGAATGCGGTCCATCATCAGACCGCCGTCACGGCGGGCAGCCGGACTTCGACGCGAAAGCGTCCGAGCTGTTCGTCGGCGTGGATCGCTTCGTACGCGCCGAACTGGGTCGTGAGCCGCTTCCGGAGCAGATCGAGCCCAAGACCGACGCCGCGGGTGCGCGCACGGTCGGGGTCACACGGGTTCTCGATCGTAATCGTGACCGTCGATCCGTTGCGGCTGGCGGCCATCTTGATCGTCCCGCCCTCGACCAGCTGCGCCACGCCGTGGACGACGGCGTTCTCGACGAGCGGCTGCAGCAGCAGCGGCGGCACGAGACACTCGATGGCTCGAGCGTCGGCGTCGCGCGTCACCTGAAGACGCGATCCGAGTCGCACCTGCTCGATGGCCAGAAACCGTTCGGCGAGGCCGAACTCGTCCGCCAGCGAAATGCGGCTATTGGAGCCCAGACGCAAGGTTTCGCGCAGAAAGTCGGCGAGCAGGAGGCACATCCGCCGCGCGGCCTCCGCGTCGATCGACGTCAGCGCGCTGATGGAGTGCAGGCTGTTGAAGATGAAGTGCGGATCGATCTGCGCGCGCAGCGCCTTCAGCTCGGCCTCACGCGCCAGCAGGCTCAATTCGAGCGCGCGCCTTTCGGCTTCGCGCGATGCTTCAAACGCGATGAGCAGATAGTGGAAGACCGCGGCCAGCCAGAAGAGCAGCGCGCCGACGACAAAGAGCAAGGCCCGCTGTTCCGCAAACAGCAGTCCGGCTCCCAGATTCACGACGGCGTCGACGGCCGACGCCCAGCCGGCTCCAATACCCACCCAGATGGCGCTCGCCAGCACCGCCACGGCCATGTGAACCGCGACCACCCGCGGTACGGCGACGCGGTCGTCGATCGGGAACGCCCGGCAGATGTACCAGCTCGAGAGGCTGACGAGCGCGTAGACCAGGCAGAGCGGCAGAAAAAACACGGCGGCGCTCAGCCACGCGCTGTCGCCGCTGAGCCCCGACATCAGCAGCAGCCCGATCAGCAGCCACGCCACCAGATAGATCGCGAGCCGGCGCCGATCGCCCAGAATCGGGTGCATGTCAGCCCTTGATTTCGAGGCCGCCCATGACGAGGAAGCCGCGCAGGAGCAAACGGGGCCGGTTGCCTTCAGCGGGAAGCGGCGCGGTTTCCTTCGGTAACCGCTTGTCCTTGAAGCCACCCATGATTGGCAGGATGTGAGACACCACCGTCCAGTCGTCTGGCACCCAGATTTCGTGACCAGCCATCAGCGCGAAGACGTCGATCGTGGCCTGTTCTCCGAGCGCCAGCGTCGCCTGGCGGAGGTCGAGGACGCACCCGCCCATGACGGCGGTCATCTCGCCGCCGCGGAACGGCTGGCCGGTGACGGTCCGCTTGCTTTCACCCATGAGGGCGAACAGCGCGACGGTCCCGCTCCCGTCGGACTTCGGCGTGAATCGTGCCTGAGCCCAATCGAAGAATCCGGCGGTCTCGCCGGAGTTCGCCCCAGGCTGACTGCTGCGTCCCAGCGTCTGCCGAATCAAGCTCACGCCCAGCCAGATGATCAGAATCGGCCAGACGAGCTCCCAGAAGCCCACTCTCACCAGGCCGAGCGAATTGAGCAGCAACCAGGCGCCGACGAGCAGCCACACCGTTCCCCAGAACCGACCTCGCCCGTCGCGCCGCTGCATGACCAGCCACGTGCCCAGGACCAGGAACACGGTCGGCCAGAACCGGAGGCTGTACGCGGCGTCCAGGATCTGCAATCGATCGAGCGTCATCAAGATGCCCGCGAGCATGAAGAAGACGCCGATCACGAGCTGCGGTGTGATGGTGACTCGTTCACTAGTCATGTGATCGTTCCTGTCTGCGATGCGCGTCAGGACTTGATGACGAGTCCGCCCATCATGATAAAGCCTCGTAGCACGACGCGAGGCGCGGTCGCGGGGTTGATCTCGGACGCCTTGACATTGGTGGCGCCTGTCTCGCCAGGGC
>JAHFUI010000002.1:77454-84323 GCA_023265175.1 Acidobacteriota bacterium | reverse complement strand
GGCGCTGCACGGGAAGCTGCAGCCCGTTCTTGCACAGTGTGAAGAAAGCCGTCGAAACAGCTGGGGGGCTGGGCAGCGATTATGCGATCGTCAGTCTCAGCTTCGATCCCAACGATACGACAGCCGATATGCGGGCGATGGCGGACAGTCTCGATCTACCGTCAGAAAGTGCGTGGTATGTGGGTACCGCTGAGAAACAAACAATTGATAGGATGGCTGCTGCGATCGGGTTTTGGTCTGCGGCCATTCCAGAGACTGATCAGTTCGATCACCCAAGCTTATTGGCGGCTGTACGTGATGGCAAGATCGTGAGCATCCTTGCCGGCAATACTATCGACAAGGGCCGCATGCGCGATTTGCTGCTGGAATTGCGAGGCATCGATCTGCCGTTTACGCCAATTCCTCGAGATGGCTCATCGCTTCGATGCTTTAGATTCGATGCAAAGACCAATGAGCTGAGGTTGGACTGGGGCTTGCTGCTGCTGCTTGCGCCTGGCTGTGGAGCTGTTGCCACCACCGCGATTCTTTTCGGGCACCGGAAGAAGCCTCCTATACGTTCCGGGCACAGACGATAGGCCAGCGGCTGCCCCGCGACCACCGCCGGGATGGCCAGCTCCGGTTTCCCTCCCGGACCAACCCGCTTGAACGAGAAGACGATCGACCTGGCAGCGAGGACCTGATGGCCTTCGAATACCACGCCGGGGAACGCAGCCACGTGGCTGCAGGCCGTACTTGGAGGAGCACCTGATGGACTACATCCCGCCGATCAAGCTGCTGGACGAAGTGGAGGCGGCCAGCATGAAGAAGGCCGCACTCAGCGTGCGCGGCATGCTGCTCACCGGCTTCCTTTCCGGCGCGTTGCTCGCCTTCGCAACCGCCTTCGCGTTCAAGGTCTCGGACGGCCTGCCGGGCGGACTCACCTCGCTAGTCGCCGGCGCGACGTTCCCGGTCGGGTTCGCCATGATCACGCTGCTCGGCTTGGAGCTCGCCACCGGCAACTTCGCCGTGCTGACGGTGGGGATTGCGCGCGGCAAGACGACGCTCGCCGCGACGCTGCGCAACTGGAGCTGGGTCTATCTGGGGAATCTCGTCGGTAGCGTCTTCGTCGGCTCCCTGCTCGCCGTCGCGCTGACTGAGACCTTCACGGAGGGCGCCGGCCCGCTCGGCGCTCGCATCATCGCCGTCTCGGAGTCGAAGACGCTCGCCTACGAGCACGCCGGCGCCAACGGCTGGCTGACCGCGGTGGTGAAGGGCATCCTGTGCAACTGGATGGTGACGATGGGATCGGTGCTCGGGCTCAGCTCGACCTCCAGTGTCGGGAAGATCGCCGCGGTTTGGCTGCCGATTTCGATATTCTTCGCGCTGGCGCTCGAGCACTCGATCGTCAACATGTTCGTCATCCCGACCGCCATGGTGCTCGGTGCGAGGATCAGCGCCTGGCAATGGCTGTGGTGGAACCAGATCCCGGTGACTCTCGGGAACATCGTCGGCGGCGCGGTATTCACTGGCTTGCTGCTGCACTACGCACACCGGGTATCGCGGACGTAGAACCGGCGGTGCTGGAGCTGCAGCCCCGCTGGCACGGGTCACTTCGCGTTCAGCCCGTCGATTCCCGCGGGTCCGCCCTTCTGAAAGGCGCGGCGCTCGGCTCTGTTCAGCGGACCGCGACGCAGCTCCTCAGTTGCGGGCCGACCCCCCAGTGCCAACAGCGGCGCCCGGCGGCGGCGCGGTGTTTTCCTGGATATACTCTTGGCGTCTGCGGGGGCGCGCGTCTACACGAAGAGGTGAGTGAACATGCGGAAACTGACAACGGCATTGGCGTGCTTAACGGTGGGTCTCGTCCTGGGGCTGTTTCTTTCTTCCGGCTCGGCGGCCGGGACCAGCTACGGCGAGGATCGTGCACAGATCGAGAACCTCCAGGCCCGGTACCCGTTCGCGTTGGACTTCCGCGATGCACGCCTCTACGTGTCCACCTTCACACCTGACGGTGTGCTCGACTACGGCCGAGGCGACGTGCGCGGCCGCGACGCGATCCAGAAGGTTATCGAAGGGATGCCAGGGAACGCACAGGCGCAGGCGGCCGCGGCAAAATCAGGACTGCGTCCTGCCGCCGGTCGTCATCACATCTCGAACATCGTCCTGAAGATCGATGGCAACAAGGCGATCGGGAGGTCCTACTGGTTTCACACAGGGAACGACAATCCCCAGCGCACAGCCACGCTCGGAGGGTTCGGCCACTACGAGGACGAGCTCGTCAAGGTCAACGGCCAGTGGTTCTTCAGCAAGCGGAAGATCTACAACGAGGGTAATGCCGAGTGGGCCTTCAAAGGCGGGAACCCGTCCTGGTAAGGACCAGGTAAGGACCCCCTACGTCGGCAGCATTCGCGCCAACCCCATGTCGTTTGGCGTGGACGGCAAGCAATACGTCGTAATTGCCGTCGGCTGGACGCTGTATGTCTTCGGCGTGCCGTAACAGAGGGCAGTCGCGTTGTGAGCATCCAGTTGGACTTCTAATTTAGAAAGGGAGGTCTCTCGTGCATACACCGTTCATCTACCTGGTTCTGATGCTCGTCGGGTTGCAGGGCCAACAACCAGCCTCTTCTTCCGCCACCGCCGCGTCGTTGAATTTCGAGTTTTTCAAGACCGAGGTCCAGCCCATCTTCCTGAACAAGCGTCCCGGCCACGCTCGATGCATCGCCTGTCATTCGAGTGGCACGCCGCTACGTTTACAACCCCTGTCGCCAGGGAGCGCAGCCTGGAATGAAGAAGAGTCACGCAAGAACTTCGAGGCTGTCCGGCGAGTGGCGTTGCCCGGCAACTTGAAGAGTCCTCTCCTCATGCACCCGCTTGCCGAAGCGGCGGGCGGTGACTTCTTTCACAGTGGCGGCAAACATTGGAATTCGCAGAACGACCCGGAGTGGCAAGCGCTCAAAGCGTTTGTGCTTGGACAGGCGGCGAACTAGCTGCGGAAGCACGGATGGATTCCTGTAGAAGAGGAGTTGACGTAATGACGAACACGCACACGCTTCGGCGGTATCTGACCGTTGTTGTGGGGATCCTCCTGTGCACGTTGTCCTTGAGAGCCGCGGACAAGAAGGTCCGGATTATCCAGACCAACAGCGCCGGCGACAACGTTCACGTCATCGATCCAGTCACGAATAAAGTGGTGGGTGTGATCACGGGGATCGAAGTGAACCATGGAGCTGCGGTCGCCCCCGACGGCAGCCGCATCTACATCAGTAACGAAGCGGAGAGCACCCTCGACGTCGTCGACGGGAAGACGCTCAAGGTCACGAACCACGTCCCGTTGAGCGGGCACCCCAACAATATTGCCATCAGTAAGGATGGGCGGCGGGTCTATGTTGGGATCATCCAGGCGCCCGGCGGGGTCGACGTGATTGACACCGCCTCGCTGAAGAACGTGAAGACCCTCCCGACCAAGGGCAGCATCCACAACCCTTACGTCACGCCAGACGGCAAGTACGTGGTGGCTGGCTCCATTCAGGGCAAGACGGTGAATGTGTTTGACACCGCGACCGAATCGCCTGCGTGGACGCTTGACATGGACTTGGGAGTCCGTCCGATGGCGTTCTCGACGAATCCCGACGGATCGACCAAGTGGGTATTCGTTCAGGTCAGCGGTTTCAATGGATTCGCGGTCGTCGATTTCGCGACGCGCAAGGAAATCAACCGCATCAAGAATCCGGACCTCCCCCCGGGGAAGAAGGAAGTTACCGCAGGTTCCGATCCCTCTCACGGCATGGCCGTGACCGCGGATGGCAAGACGCTGGTCGTCTGCAGCAGGTTGAACAATTTCCTCTATTCGTACTCGCTCCCGGACTTGAAGCTGCTGGGAGGCGCCGAGCTGAGCGGGAAAGGTGCGGGCTGGGTGACGCTCACGCCTGATGGCAAGACCGCCTACGTGGCGAACCCGGTGACGAATGACGTCTCGGTCGTCGATGTCAAATCTCTGAAAGAAATCGCGCTGATCCCGGTCGGGTTCGTGCCGAAACGAAACACCACAGGGATCCTGCAGTAGGCCGTGTCATCGGGGCCGGGCTCCACACGTCGATAATCGGCGCTGTCGCAGGAGCGAGGGCCTGTCCGACCGACCTTCTGTTGCCGACGAGAGGCCGCTAATACCGTCTTGCGGCTTTGACGAGGGCCATGAATCAGCACCACGGGCGTGTCGCGGAGCGACTCGCTCACGCGCGGCGCCAGGAATCTCGGGAACGCCTTTGGGGGCAGGCATGGCCAATGGTAACGCGCAGGAGCGGCTGATCGCTAGTGGCGGTGGCGGCTGATCGTAAGGCAAATCGGCCAATCGTGATCGGTGTTGGCCAAACAAGAAGCTTACCTGCTCGTGGTGTCGGCCAACGACGTCGGCAAGGACGCCGTGCTGTTTTACTGGCTCGCGATCATCGGTGTGTTGACCAGCGTCGTCTCGGTCTTCTTCTATTTGCGGATCGTCGTCATGTCGTGTCTTCGTGACGAACGCCTTGACATCGCGCTTGCTGAGACTACAATGTAGACACACATATGGCTGACGTCCTCGGCGCGTTCGAGCAGGCCGTGCTCCTCGCCCTCATTCGCCTTCGCGACGACGCGTACGGCCGCGCGATTTTGAAAGAGGTGCAGGCGCGCCTGGAGCGAGACGTCGCGGCTGGCGCCGTGCACGCGACGCTCGAACGGCTGGAGAGGAAGGGCCTCATCGCCTCCCGACTGGGATCGGGCACGCCGGCTCGCAGCGGTCGTGCGCGTCGATTCTATCGACTCCTGCCGGCCGGGCTGCGCGCGCTCAACAACGCGCGTGCCGCGGTGGACAATCTGTGGCAGGGTCTCAAGTGGCCGCTGAAAGGACACGTATGACGACACAACACACCAATCGGTTGTCGGAGCCCGTTCGGCCGCCTCGCTGGGCTGAAGCGGTGCTGCGTCTGCTTCTGCGCCCTGACGATGTCGAAAGCGTGTCCGGCGACCTGCTCGAGGAATATCGCGAAAGCGTGTATCCGTCGCGCGGGTGGTGGCGAGCCGATGTCTGGTACGTGCGCCAGGTGATCGGTTTCGTCGCGCGCATGCCGCTGATGTGGGGACTCGTCTTCGCGGCGTGTATGGCCGGTCGCGATCTGCTCGATACCTTTGCGCCGCCGGTGAACTGGGGGCCCAGGTCAGCGGTGACGACCTGGTCTGCAATCGCGCTCTTCGTCCTCGTGGGTGCCGCAGGCGCCTGGCGGACAGGCCGCGCCTCACCGGACCGCTGGTAGCCGTGATCGCCCTGGTGATCGCATCGACGCTGCATACGGCGTTCGCCATCGCGCTCTATATGGCCGTGATCCGGCACGATCCCGTGAAGCTCTACATGTTTCAGTTGACGGGCGGCTTGGGCGAGATCGGGTTTCCGTTCATCCTGTTGCCAATCGTGTTCGTGGTGGGATCCATCGGCGGCGCGATCGGGAAGTCTCTCCCAGGACATCGCGCTACAGCCGCGTGATCATTTCGCGAAGCTGCGAATCCTGATAAGACAGAACCGTCCGAAGATCGAGAAGCACTCGATCCCGTTCGATGCGGGCGATGACGGGCGGCGTCAGATGCCGTAGTCGTTCCTCCAGCGCATCGGGCGTCACGCCTTCTTTTTCGATCGCGACGAGCCATGTCGGCAGCTCAACTCCCGGCGCGCTGCCGCCCCCGACCGCTGACGCGCCTGCAATCAGTTCCGCCCGCCAGGCGGACATTAAATTGATCCCACCGGCCAGCGTCTCCGCGCGCGCGCGGATCTCGTCCGCGATCATCGTCAGCATGCGCTGGACCGGAACCGTCACCGCTGCGCGGCCCGCTGCGTACTCGGCGAGTGTCGCTTCAAGCGCGGCGTAGGTCATCTTGTCGACGCGCAGCGCGCGCATCAGCGGATGCCGCCGGATGCGCTCGACGATGTCGCGCCGCCCCACGATGATGCCCGCTTGTGGACCGCCAAGCAGCTTGTCGCCGCTGAAGCAGCAGACGTCGACGCCGGCTGCAACGCTGGTTTCCACCAACGGTTCCACGCCTGCAAGTGGATGCGCGGCCGCGTCCGAAGCAGCAAGATACCCGCTGCCCAGATCTTCCGCGACCGGCACGTCGAATCGCCGGCCGAGATCGATCAGCTCGCCGAGCGTCGGACGCGCGGTGAACCCCTCGATCCGAAAATTCGAGGGATGAACGCGAAGGATCAAGCCGGTCCGTTCGCCGATGGCGGCCGCGTAATCGGCCGCCCGCGTCTTGTTCGTCGTCCCGACCTCCCGCAGCGTCGCGCCCGACTGTTTCATGACGTCAGGGACGCGGAACCCGCCGCCGATCTCCACGAGCTCGCCGCGCGACACGATGACCTCGCGTCCCGCTGCCAGCGCCGCGAGCACGATCATCGTCGCCGCCGCGTTGTTGTTGACGACAACGGCCGCCTCGGCGGCGGTCAGCCGGCAGAGGAGGGCGTCCGCGTGGACGTCGCGGCGGCCCCGCGCCCCCCGCGCCGCGTCGTACTCGAGTGTCGAGTACCCGCGTGCGATCGCGACCACGCGGTCGATGGCGGCGTCCGCCAGCGGCGCGCGGCCGAGGTTTGTGTGTAGGACGACGCCGGTCGCGTTGATTACCGGCTGCAGGGACGCGTGAAACTGGTCGTCGAGGTGCGCCACCGCGACCGATTCAATGCGCACGACGATCGCCTCGTCCTCAGAGAGCGACGCGTCGCCGCTGGTCATCGATTCGCGCACCGCGTTGGCGCCGGCGCGCAGGGCGTCGACGACGGCCGGACCGCCGAAGCGGGATTCGAGCGCGCGAATGGACGCCCGCTGGCGCAGCTGCTCGATGGACGGAATGGACCTGAGACTGGACATGGC